>NZ_JAHKSJ010000007.1:0-18367 GCF_019024305.1 Cellulomonas algicola
TGAACTCGCGGTTCGCGATGTTCGTGTACGTGCCGTCGCTCAGCTTGTTCGCGGCGATGGCGGTGCCGAAGTACCGATTGGTCTCGCCGGCGGCGGCCTGCAGCGTGCTGCCGGCGGCGGCGGCCGGGACGGCGATCGTCACGGCCAGCGCAGCGGCGGCCAGACAGCCGGCGGCGGCGGCGAGACGGCCTCGCCGGTGCGTCGGGCGTGGGGTCGTCATCGAACCCTCCTTGGTGGTGGTCGGTGGCTCCAGCGGGAGCCGGCACGTCACCTTCGCGGCGTCGAAAGTAGCGGTCAACGCGCTTGACCGGTACGGAAAGTTGCGAAACCTGAAACGAAGCGTTTCATGACACCTTCGGGTGACTTCACCGGTGTAGACGTGCACCTGAACGCGGGAGTCGAGACCGACAGTCGTTGCCACGTGGGATCGATTCCACGCTTCCGAACCGCAACTATCGGTTCATCGCCGGTGCGCTTTCGACGGAGCGAGTCGCAACATCGCCCGCGGGATCAGCACGTCAGCGGCGGGTCGGGGTGCTCCCGCGCTCGACGATCCGCATGTCCGCGACGTGCAGCACCGGCTCTGCGGGGGCCGCTCCGGTCAGACGGTCGTGCAGCAGGGCGACGGCGACCTCGGCGATGTCGCGTCGGCCCGGGTCGACCGTCGTCAGCGCGGGCATCGAGTACTGCGCGTCCTCGATGTCGTCGAAGCCCACGACCGCCACGTCGTCCGGGATCGAGCGGCCGCGCACCTGCAGCGCGTACATCGCCCCCAGGGCGAGCGCGTCGTTGAACGCCACGACACCGTCGACCTCGACGCCCGCGTCGAGCACGTCCGCCATGGCGCGCGCACCGTTCCCCCGGTGCCAGCCGTCGTCCGCCCAGCCGAGCAGCCGCGGGTCGACCGTGATCCCCCGCGCCGCGAGCGCCTCCCGGTAGCCCGTGAAGCGCAGGTTCGACGAGCCCGCCGTGGGCGAGTGCAGCATGCCGATCACCGCGATCTGCCGACGTCCCGCGTCGAGCAGCAGGTCCGTCGCGGCGCGCGCGCCCTCGACGTTCTGCATCGTCACGTGGTCGACCCTGGTCGAGAACATCTGCTCGCCCAGCAGGACCAGGGGGTAGCCGAGGTCGTCGAGCAGGTGCGCGTCCGCCTGCTCGAGCGCCGCCGGGCTGAACAGCAAGCCGTCGACCAGCTTGCGCCGCGGCTCGCGCAGCGCGGCGAGCTCGCCCTCGCGCGTGAAGCCCGTCGGCTGGATCAGCACGTGCAGGCCGCGGCGGCGGGCGGCCTCGAGGATCTCGTCGGCGAGCTCGCCGAAGTACGGCTGGCCCAGCTCCGGGACGGCCAGCCCCACGACGCCCGTGCGGCCCGAGCGGAAGATCCGCGCCGTCACGTTGATCTCGTACCCGAGCTCGTCGACCGCGGCCATCACACGCTCACGCGTCGACTCGCGGATGTAGGGGTAGCCGCTCAGCACGTTCGAGACGGTCTTCGCGGACACGCCGGCGCGGCGCGCGACGTCCGCCATCGTCGGCACAGCCATCCCCTCCCGTCCGGGACCCGGCCGCGGCGCGGACCGGGACGGCGCGGGCGCGGGCAGCCGCAATCTACCCGAGCGGTTCCCCGTCCCCTCGGCGGCCGCGACCTCTCGCTACCCGCGATCCCCCACGTACGCGACCGCATCGACCATGACGAGGCACGCCGGGTCGAAGAAGTCGGTCGTCGCCGTCATGCGCGCGGGCGGCTGGTCGCCGAAGAACTCGGCGAACACGTCCCACGCCTCGCGCGTCTTGTCGGTGAGCTCGCGCAGCCACAGGGTCACCTGGACGACGTCCTCGAAGCCCGCACCCGCCGTCGCGAGCGTCTCGCCGAGGCTGTGCAGCGTCGCACGGGTCTGCGCCGCGTACTCCCGACGGTCGAAGCCGCCCGCGTGGTGCGCGAGGAACAGGAAGCCGCCGGCGCGGACCGCGCTCGCGCAGGTGGGGTCGCCGACGTGCGTCGGGAAGCGGGTGATCACGACGCCGACCGTACGACCGACCACCGACAGCGTCCGCGCTGGTCACACAGGCCGCCCGACGACCCGCCGCCTGCGACGCGACGCAGCGCCGTCGACGCCTCAGCCCGGGGGCGTCGCGGGGGCTGCCGACGGCGACCCGGCGACCGTCGCCGGCTCGAGCGTCGGCATCGTCACGTCGCGGCACGACATCAGGCGAGGGTCGCCGCCCGCGAGCGCCGTCACCCGGGCGGCGGCCTCCGCGAGACGGTCCTCCGGGAGGCGTCCCGACGCGACCGCGTCGACCAGGGCGTCGCGCATCCGGACGGCCTGCGCGCCGTCGGTCGCGAGCACCGCGTCGGCACCCGCCGCGACGGCCATGACCGCCGCCTCGGGGAAGTCCCAGCGCGTGTTCACCGCGCCCATCCCGACCGAGTCGGTGATCGCGACGCCGCGGAACCCCAGGTCGCGCAGCAGCGCGTACGCGCGCGGGCTCAACGACGCGGGCAGGTCCGGGTCGAGCACGGCGTACTCGAGGTGGTTCATCATCACGACGGGCGCACCCGCGTCGATCGCGCGCTGGAACGGCACCAGGTCGGTCGCCGTGAGGTCGTCGAGCGACGCCTCGACGAGCGACGATGCGGTGTGCGAGTCGACCGTCGAGCGGCCGTGCCCCGGGAAGTGCTTGACGGTCGGGGTGACACCGGCGTCGGCGAGGCCCGCCGCGTACGCGAGCCCGTAGTCGGCCGCGGTCGTCGGGTCGGCGCTGAACGACCGGTCGCCGATCACGCCGCCCGCCGGGCCGTCGTCGAGGTCGAGCACCGGGGCCAGGTCGACGTCGACCCCCACCTGCGCGAGCACGGTCCCCGTCTCGGCGGCGCGCGCCCGGACCTCCTCGGGGGTCTCGCGCGCGGCCATCCGCCGCGGGGACGGACCTGCGCCGACGAGCTCGCGCATGAGCGCGACGCGGCCCGACTCCTCGTCCGTCGCGACGACGACCGGCCGGCCCGCCTGCGCACGGAGCCCTTGCGTCAGCGCGGTCACCTGACGCGTCGAGACGACGTTGCTCTCGGAGAGGAAGAACCCGCCGACGCCCAGGCCCGTGACCTCGGTCGCCAGCGCGTCGTCCGGCCGTGTCACCCCCGGGAGGCCGACCACGAGCACCGCGGCCGCCTGCTGCTCGACGGGCGCGGGGGTGCACGTCGGCGTGGGCGACGGCGACGGTCGGGGGGCGGTCGGGCGCGGCTCCGCGGTGCCGGAGTCGGCCGCGCGCAGCGTCGTCGCGTCCTGGGCCTCGTCGTCGGTGGTCGCCGCGACCGAGCCCGCACCGACCGTCAGGAGCGCGGCGGCGACGAGCACCGCGCTGCGCGCACGGTCGAACCGGCGCCCGGGCCGCCCGTGGCGTGGCGCGGACCGCTCCGGCTGCGCGGGGACGTCGGGCGGAACTGGCGGACTCACGCGCGGCAGGTTAGGTCGGCGCGCCGCTCTCGGCACCCCGGCACGGTCGCCGGGTGCGCCGACCGGGTCACGACGAGGCGCGGCCGCGGGGGGCGTCCCCTCCCGGACCGAGAGGGCAGCGGGGGCGCCGTCCCTCAGCCCCTCCCGGAACGAGCGGGCCGCGGAGCCCGGACGTCGTCTCTCAGCCGGCGGTCGTCAGGCGCAGGCGGTCCCCGACGACACGGGCGACCGGCCACGCCGCGCTCGCGGTCGTCCCGGCGACCGTCACGGTGGCCTCGGGTCCGGCGTCCGCGCCCGCCGGGCGGTGCGCCGACCAGAACGAGACGCCCGCGTCCTCCCCCTCGAGCTGCACGACGCCGGGCGCCTCGGGCGGCAGCCACAGACCGAGCCCGTAGGCGTACGCGCCGTCGTCCGTCGTGGCGTGCGGCGTGGTCGCCTGCGCGACCAGCTCAGGCGGCAGGATCCGGCTGCCGAGCAGCGCGTCCCAGAACCGCTCCATGTCCGCCGCGGTCGTGTACGCGCCGCCGTCGCCGCCCGCGACCACCGGGAGGTGCAGCACGTGCGAGCGCCACGCGTCGCCGACCCGCACGTAGCCGACCGCCGCGTCGGCGGGGAGCTCGTCGGAGCGCAGGAAGTCGGTGCGCGTCATGCCGGCCGGGCGCAGCACGCGCTCCCGGACGAGGTCGTGGAACGGGACGCCCGACGCCCGCTGCGCCAGCAACGAGAGCAGCACGAACGCGGCGTTGCGGTACTCGAGCGGGCCGCCCGGGGCGCGCTCCGGGACGACCCGTCCCAGCACCGGCAGGTAGTCCTCGGGCGAGACGAGCGTGTGCACCGGCACGTCCAGCAGGTACGCGTCCTCGTCGGCGTCGTCGTCGATCACGTCCGAGAGGCCCGACGTGTGCGACAGCAGGTGCGCGAGCGTGACGTCGGCGGGGATCGCCGGCAGGTCGTCGCCGAGCAGGTCGCGCGCGGTCGTGGTGAGGCTCACGGTCCCGTCGGCGACCAGGGTCAGGACCGCGAGCGCCGTGAACCCCTTGCTGCCCGACGCCATCGGCATCCGGTCGTCGGGCGTGAGCGGCCGCTGCCAGCGCCGGTCGACGACGCCCCACACGCGTTCGAGGAGCACCTCGCCGTCGACGCGGACCCGGACGACGCCCGCCGCCTCGCGCGGACCGTCCTGATCGAGCGCCTCGTCGACCAGCGCGTCCAGCTCCGTCGTCGACACCGCGTGCACGTCACCCATCCCAGGAGCCTACGGACCGGTCCGCAGGTCAGCCGTTCGACGGTGCGAACCCTCGTCCGTGGTCACGCCGTGCCGCCCACGCGACGGCTCAGGTCGGCGGCGGCGCGCTGCGCGGCGCGGGCGAGCTGCTCGGCGGTCGCGTCGTCGGCGTCGGTGCGCGCGAAGGTCACCGCGAGGCCCGCGATGGGGTGTCCGGTGTGGTCGTGGACCGCGACGCCGACGGACGCGAAGCCGGGCGTGACGTCGCCGTCCTCCGAGGCCCAGCCGCGGCGGCGGACCGCGACGAGGACGTCGCGCAGCTCGGCCGGACGGCTCGGCCCGAGGCCCGTGCGGTCGACGAACGCGGTGCGGTCCGGGAAGAGCGCGCGCACCTGCGGGCGGGGCAGGTCCGCGAGCATCGCGCGGCCGCTCGCGGTGAGGTGCGCCGGGAGCCGGACGCCGACGTCCGTCACGAGCGCGGGTCGGCGGGCCGCGCGCTCCTCGACGACGTACAGCACCTCACGCCCGTGCAGGACCGCGAGGTGCGCGCTCTCCCCCACCTGGTCGACGAGACGCGCGAGCACCGGGCGGGCCGCGCGCGCGAGGGGCGCCTGCCGCGAGTACGCCGAGCCCAGCTCGAACGCGCCGAGGCCGAGCCCGTACCGGCGCTCCTCCGGCAGGTGCGCGACGAACCCGTGCTCGCGCAGCACCGTGAGCAGGTGGTACGTCGTCGAGCGCGGCAGCCCGATCGCGTGCGCGAGGGCTGCGGCGGGCATGGGACCGGTGCGCGCGAGGTGCCGCAGGATGCGCAGCGTCGCGTCGGCGGCGGGGACGTCGGAGCTCGGCAGGGCCGCCCCCCTCCGCTCGCACGTCGTCTGGTATCCCAGACGGTATCGCCTGCCGGACCGGCGACCCGGGGGCCGGTACGGCGGTGTCATGGGCGCATGAGCACGACCGTCGAGCCGTCGCCCCACCCGGCGTCGCCCGCGACCGCGCCCGGCCGGCGGACGGTCGTCGTCGGCGTCGGGCCGGTGTCCGCCGAGGACGTCGTCGCCGTCGCCCGGGGCAGGGCCGGGGTCACCCTCGCGGCCGAGGCGCTCGACGCCATCGCCGCCGGCCGGGCGGTGGTCGACGCGCTCGCCGACGACACGCAGCCGCACTACGGCGTCTCCACGGGGTTCGGGGCGCTGGCGACGCGGTGGATCCCTGCCGACCGGCGCGCCGACCTGCAGCGCAGCCTCATCCGGTCGCACGCGGCCGGCACCGGGCCGGAGGTCGAGCGCGAGGTGGTCCGTGCGCTGATGCTGCTGCGGCTGTCGACGCTCGCGACGGGTCGCACGGGGGTCCGCCCGTCGACCGCGCAGGCGTACGCGGCGATGCTCGACGCCGGGATCACACCCGTCGTGCGGGAGTTCGGCTCGCTCGGCTGCTCGGGCGACCTCGCGCCGCTCGCGCACTGCGCGCTCGCGCTCCTGGGCGAGGGCGACGTCCGGGACGCGTCGGGGTCGCTCGTGCCCGCGACCGACGCGCTCACGCAGGCCGGCCTGGCACCCGTCGTCCTCGCCGAGAAGGAGGGCCTCGCGCTCGTCAACGGGACCGACGGGATGCTCGGGCAGCTCGTGCTCGCGCTGCACGACCTCGACCGGCTGCTCGCGACGGCCGACGTCGCCGCCGCGCTCAGCGTCGAGAGCCTGCTCGGGACCGACGCCGTCTTCGCCGACGACGTCCAGGCGCTCCGCCCGCACCCCGGTCAGGCGGCGTCGGCGGCCCACCTGCGGGCGCTCCTGCGCGGGTCGGGGATCATGGCCAGCCACCGCGGGCCGGGCTGCACGCGCGTGCAGGACGCGTACTCGCTGCGGTGCGCGCCGCAGGTGCACGGCGCCGCGCGGGACACCGTCGCGCACGCCCGGACGGTCGCGGAGCGCGAGCTCGCCGCCGCCGTCGACAACCCCGTCGTCACCGTCGACGGACGCGTCGAGTCCAACGGCAACTTCCACGGCGCACCGATCGCGTACGTGCTCGACTTCCTCGCGATCGCCGTCGCCGACGTCGCGAGCATGTCCGAGCGGCGCACCGACCGGTTCCTCGACGTCGCCCGCAACCACGGCCTGCCGGCGTTCCTCGCGCGCGACCCGGGCGTCGACTCCGGTCTGATGATCGCCCAGTACACGGCGGCGGGGCTGGTCAGCGAGCTCAAGCGCCTCGCGGTGCCGGCGAGCGTCGACTCGATCCCGTCGTCGGCGATGCAGGAGGACCACGTGTCGATGGGCTGGCACGCGGCGCGCAAGCTCCGGCGGGCCGTCGACGCGCTCGGACGCGTGCTCGCGATCGAGGTGCTCACCGCGACGCGGGCCCTCGACCTGCGCGCACCGCTCACGCCCGCACCCGCGACCGGGGCCGTCCGCGACCTGCTGCGAACGCGCGGTGTCACCGGTCCCGGGCCTGACGCGTACCTCGCGCCCGACCTGGAGACGGTCGCCGGCCTCGTCGCGTCGGGCGAGGTCCTGGCCGCGGCCGACGGGGCGTCGTCGGCGCCCACCCCACGCCTCACGACTCCCGAGGAGCGCGCATGACCGCCGGACCCCGACCCGTCCGCGCCCCGCGCGGCACGACGCTCACGGCCCGCTCGTGGCAGACCGAGGCGCCGCTGCGGATGCTCATGAACAACCTCGACCCGGAGGTCGCCGAGCGTCCCGACGACCTCGTCGTCTACGGCGGCACCGGGCGGGCCGCGCGGTCGTGGGACGCGTACGACGCGATCGTCCGCACGCTCACGACGCTGGGCGACGACGAGACGCTGCTCGTCCAGTCCGGCAAGCCCGTCGGCGTGCTGACGACGCACGAGTGGGCGCCGCGCGTGCTCGTCGCGAACTCGAACCTCGTCGGGGACTGGGCGACGTGGCCGGAGTTCCGCCGGCTCGAGCACCTCGGTCTCACGATGTACGGGCAGATGACGGCCGGGTCGTGGATCTACATCGGCACGCAGGGGATCCTCCAGGGCACGTACGAGACGCTGGCCGCGGTGGCCGCGCAGCGGTTCGGCGGGACGCTCGCCGGGACCCTCACGGTGACGGGCGGGTGCGGCGGCATGGGCGGCGCGCAACCGCTCGCGGTGACGCTCAACGGGGGTGCGTGCCTCATCGTCGACGTGGACGGGTCCCGCCTGGCGCGCCGGGTGCACGACCGCTACCTCGACCGCGTCGCCGGCTCGCTCGACGAGGCGTTGTCGCTGGTCCTGGCCGCGAAGCGGTCCCGGACGGCGCTGTCGGTGGGCGTCGTCGGGAACTGCGCGGAGGTGCTGCCCGAGCTGCTGCGACGCGGCGTCGCGGTGGACGTCGTGACCGACCAGACGTCGGCGCACGACCCGCTCGCCTACCTGCCCGTCGGGGTCGCGCTGGACGAGTGGGCCGACTACGCCGCCGCCAAGCCCGACGAGCTCACCGACCGCGCGCGCGAGTCCATGGCCCGGCACGTCGAGGCGATGGTCGGCTACCTCGACGCGGGCGCCGAGGTGTTCGACTACGGCAACTCGATCCGGGACGAGGCCCGTCGCGGCGGCTACGACCGCGCGTTCGACGTCCCCGGGTTCGTGCCCGCGTACATCCGGCCGCTGTTCGCCGAGGGCAAGGGCCCGTTCCGCTGGGCGGCGCTGTCCGGCGACCCGCGCGACATCGCGACCACCGACGCGGCCGTGCTCGACCTGTTCCCCGACGACGACCACCTGCACCGCTGGATCCGCGCCGCGCAGGAGCGGGTCGCGTTCCAGGGGCTGCCCGCGCGGATCTGCTGGCTCGGGCACGGCGAGCGCGACCGGGCGGGGCTGCGGTTCAACGAGCTCGTCGCGTCGGGCGACGTCGCCGCACCCGTCGTCATCGGGCGCGACCACCTCGACGCCGGGTCCGTCGCGTCGCCCTACCGGGAGACCGAGGCGATGGCCGACGGGTCCGACGCGATCGCCGACTGGCCGCTGCTCAACGCGCTCGTCGCCGCGTCGTCCGGTGCGACGTGGGTGTCGCTGCACCACGGCGGCGGCGTCGGGATGGGCCGGTCGATCCACGCCGGGCAGGTGTCCGTCGCCGACGGGACCGACCTCGCCGCCCGCAAGCTCGCGCGGGTCCTGTCCAACGACCCGGCCATGGGAGTCCTCCGGCACGTCGACGCCGGGTACGCGCGCGCCGACGAGGTCGCGGACGCGCACGGCATCCGCGTCCCGATGCGCGAGGGCGACGCGTGAGCGACGTCGGGGCGGCGACGTTCCGGCGGGCGTGGGCCGACCTCGCGCCGGTCGGGCGGGCCGACGACGGGCGCGGGTACGCGCGGTTCGCGTGGACGCGCGACGACCACACCCTGCGGGAGTGGTTCGCCGGGGAGGCCACCGCACGCGGGCTCGACCTCGTCGTCGACCGTGCCGGCAACCAGTGGGCGTGGTGGGGCGACCCCGACGCGACGCCCGGCCTCGTCACCGGAAGCCATCTCGACTCCGTGCCCGGCGGCGGCGCGTTCGACGGGCCGCTCGGGGTCGTCAGCGGGCTCGCGGCGCTCGACGTGCTGCGGGCGCGCGGCGTGCAGCCGTCCCGCCCGCTCGGCGTCGCGTGCTTCGTCGACGAGGAGGGCGCGCGGTTCGGTGTCGCGTGCGCCGGGTCGCGCCTCATCACCGGCGTCCTCGACGCGGACCGTGCGCGCGGTCTGCGCGACGCCGACGGCACGACGATGGCCGACGCCCTGCGCGCGGCCGGGCGGGACCCGTCGACGCTCGGGCCGGACCCCGAGACGCTCGCGCGCGTCGGCGCGTTCGTCGAGCTGCACGTCGAGCAGGGGCGCGGGCTCGTCCACACCGGGGCGGCCGTCGGCGTCGGGCGCATGATCTGGCCGCACGGCCGTTGGCGGGTCGAGCTCCGCGGCGAGGCGAACCACGCGGGGACCACCCCGCTCGCCGACCGTCGGGACCCGATGCTCGACCTCGCGGCCTTCGTGCAGCACGTGCGGACGGCGGCCGTCGAGGCGTGCGCTCTCGCGACCGTCGGCAAGGTGCGGGTCGAGCCGAACGGCGTCAACGCGATCCCGTCGCAGGTCACCGCGTGGCTCGACGTCCGCGCCGAGGACGAGGCACGCGTCCGGGCGGTGCTCGCGGCGCTCACGTCCTGGGCGCCGGCGGAGGAGTCGTGGACGCC
The DNA here is from genome assembly GCF_019024305.1 of Cellulomonas algicola. Lineage (NCBI taxonomy): Bacteria > Bacillati > Actinomycetota > Actinomycetes > Micrococcales > Cellulomonadaceae > Cellulomonas > Cellulomonas algicola. Next base: position 9,846 of record NZ_JAHKSJ010000007.1, read on the forward strand.
CGTCACGTGGTTCGACGCCGACCTGGCCGACGAGGTCGCGACCGTGCTGGGCGCGAGGGGCACCGGGCCGTCCGGCCCGACCGGCGGTGCCCGGTCCGACGTGCGCGCGCCGGTGCTCGGGACGGGCGCGGGCCACGACGCCGGGATCCTCGCCGCGGCGGGCGTCCCGACCACGATGCTGCTCGTCCGCAACCCGACGGGCGTCTCGCACGCCCCCGCCGAGGACGCCGACGAGGCCGACTGCCTCGCGGGGGTCGACGCGCTCGCCACGACGCTCGAGCACCTGCTCGCGCAGGACCGCCCGTGAGCACGTCGCCGCCGACGTTCTGGGCCGCGCGGGCGTGGCTCCCCGACGGACTCGCGCAGGACGTCCGGATCACGACGCGGTCCGGCCGGATCGCGGCCGTCGACGTCGGCGTGCCGGCAGCGGCCGGCGACCACCAGCTCCCCGGCATCGTCCTGCCGGGGTTCGCGAACGCGCACTCGCACGCGTTCCACCGCGCGCTGCGCGGTCGGACCCACAGCGACGGCGGCACCTTCTGGACGTGGCGCGACCGCATGTACGCGCTGGCGGCGACCTTGACCCCGGACACCTACCTCGACCTCGCGCGCGCCGCCTACGCGGAGATGGTGCTGGCCGGCGTCACGGCGGTCGGCGAGCTCCACTACCTCCACCACGCGCCCGGCGGGACGCCGTACGACGACCCCAACGTCATGGCGGAGGCGCTGCGCACGGCAGCGCGCGAGGCGGGACTGCGCGTCACGCTGCTCGACACCGCCTACCTGGCGGGCGGGTTCGGCCGTCCGCTCGACGGCCCGCAGCTGCGGTTCGGCGACGCCGACGTCGACGCCTGGGCGGCCCGCGTCGACGCGCTCCGTCCCGACGACACGCTCACGGTGGGCACGGCCGTCCACTCGGTCCGCGCGGTCCCCCGCGACGCGATCGCCGCCGTCGCCGCGCACGCGCGCAGGAGCGGCCGACCGCTGCACGTCCACCTCTCCGAGCAGCGCGCGGAGAACGACGATTGCCTCGCCGCGTACGGCACCACACCCGCGCGGACGCTCGCCGACGCGGGTGCGCTGGGCCCGTCGACGACCGTCGTCCACGCGGTCCACGTCTCCCCGGCCGACGTCGCGCTCCTCGGTGCAGCGGCCGTCGGCGCGTGCCTGTGCCCGTCGACCGAGCGGGACCTCGGCGACGGCCTCGCCCCCGGCGCGGCCCTCCGCGCGGCCGGGTGCCGGCTGTCCGTCGGCTCCGACCAGCACGTCCGCACCGACCTGCTCGCCGAGGCCCGGGACGTCGAGCTGCACGAGCGCGTCGCCCGGGAGACGCGCGGCGTGCTCGACCCGTCGACGCTCGTCGACCTGCTCACGTCCGGCGGCCACACCGCGCTCGGCGACCCCATGGGCGGCCTCCTCTCCGTCGGCGCACCCGCGGACCTCGTCGCCGTCCGCACCGACACGCCCCGCACGGCGGGTGCCGACCCGGCGCAGCTCGTCCTCGTCGCCGGCAGCGCGGACGTCGACACGGTGGTGGTCGGGGGCACGGTCCGCGTCGACGGCGGGTGGCACGTCCTCGGAGACGTCGGCGCGCTGCTCACCCGGGCGATCGCGGCCGCCTGGCGCGAGTCGGAGGAGGCCCGATGACGTCGCACCTCGTCACCGGCATCGCCGAGCTGGTGACCCACGACGAGCGGTTCGCCGGCCCGCTGGGCGTCCTGCCCGACGCGGCGCTCGTCGTCGACGACGGGCGCGTCGCCTGGGTCGGCCCGGCGTCGTCCGCCCCCGACGCGGACCGCCGCACGGACGTCGACGGCCGCGCCGTGCTCCCCGGCTTCGTCGACTCCCACACGCACCTCGTGTTCGCGGGCGACCGCGCCGACGAGTTCGCGCACCGCATGGCCGGCGCCCGCTACACCGGTGGCGGCATCGCCCGCACCGTCGCCGCGACCCGCGCCGCCACCGACGACGAGCTGCGCACCCGTCTGGCCGCGCTCGTCGCGGAGGCGCGCGCGCAGGGCACCACGACGCTCGAGGTCAAGAGCGGCTACGGCCTCGACGTCGCGCACGAGGAGCGCCTGCTCCGGCTCGCCCGCGAGGTCACGACGGAGACGACGTTCCTCGGCGCCCACGTCGTGCCGCCCGGAGTCGACCGGGGCGAGTACCTCGCGCTCGTCACCGGCCCCATGCTCGACGCGTGCGCGCCGCACGCCCGGTGGGCCGACGTCTTCTGCGAGCCCGGCACGCCGCTCGCGTTCGACCGCGACGAGGCGCACGCCGTCCTCACCGCGGCCGCGAGCGCCGGTCTCGGCCTGCGGGTGCACGGTAACCAGCTGCGTCCCGGACCGGGAGCCCGCCTGGCCGTCGAGGTCGGCGCTGCGAGCGTCGACCACGCCACGCACCTCGACGACGCCGACGTCGCGGCGCTCGCCGACGCCGCCCGGCACGGAGGGCCCGTCGTCACGCTGCTGCCGGGTGTCGAGCTGTCGACCCGCTCGCCCTACCCGGACGCCCGCCGCCTGCTCGACGCAGGCGTCGAGGTCGCGCTCGCGACCGACTGCAACCCCGGGACCTGCTTCTCGACGTCGATGCCGCTCATGGTCGCGCTCGGCGTCGCGCACCTGCGGATGACCGTCGAGCAGGCGGTCCGTGCCGCGACGCTCGGCGGCGCCCGCGCGCTGAGGCGCGACGACGTGGGCCACCTGCGCGTCGGGGCGCGCGCCGACCTGTGCGTCGTCGACGCGCCGTCGGTCGCGCACCTCGCCTACCGCCCGGGTGTGCCGCTCGCCCGCACGCTCACGCTCGACTGACGCGCACCGCGCGAGTCGCGACCGGCACCGCACGGTCGCCGGACGCCGCGCCTCGGACCGTCCCGCTCAGCACCCGTCCCGCTCAGCACCCGCCCTGCTCAGCGCCCGTCCTGCTCGGTCCTGATCCGGCTCGGCGCCAGCCGTGCCCCTCAGTACCAGCCGTGCGACTCCGAGTGCGCCCACGCCCCGCACGGCGAGCCGTACCGCCCGTGGATGTAGGAGACGCCCCACCGGACCTGCGTCATCGGGTTCGTCTGCCAGTCCGCGCCGGCCGACGCCATCTTGGTGGCGGGCAGCGCCTGCGGGATCCCGAACGCGCCCGACGACCGGTTCTTCGCGGCCGGGTTCCACCCGGACTCGCGCTGCCAGAGCGCCTCGAGGCAGCCGAACTGGTCCGCCCCGACGAGCGACGCCGCGTACTGCTTGACCTCGCCGACGGGCGTGCGCGACGGGAGGACCGGCGTCGACCCGGCCGAACCCCGACGGGCCGCCTTGTCGCGCGCCGCCTTGGCCGCGGCGGCCTCGTGCTCCGCCTGCGCGGCGGCCGCGGCCGCGGCCTCGGCGGCGAGCCGCTCGGCCTCGGCCTTCTCGGCGGCGATGCGGTCGACCTCGGCGCGGATGGCGGGTGCGAGCCACGCCGCCTCGGCGTCGGGAGCCGTCCACGACGCGTCGGCCGGGGCGGTCACGGCGTCCGCGACGGGCGAGAGCCGCGTGGCGGACAGCACGTCGTGCATGGGCTCGGCACCGACGGCCGGCCCCCGTGAGCTCGCGCTGGCGCTCGTGAGGACCGCGACGGTCACGATGCCGACGCTGACCAGCGGCGCGACGGCGCGCGACCGGCACCACGCAGGCAGGCGGCGCGGCGCGGGCTCGGCGCGGTGCCGATGGCGCTTCGGTGACGCGGTCATGGCGGGCGGGCTCCTCACGTCGGGCAGCGGGTGCCCGGTCCGTGGTCGTCGGACGCACTCACCAGATCGGCACGTCGCGCGCCGCACATGAGCGCCCGCCGTGAGGTTCCCGCGACCCCGGAGCCCGTGACCCCGGGGTCGCGTCCGCATGTCAGGGCACGTTGGCCCCGCCGTTGACGTTGATGACCTCGCCGACGACGAAGCTCGACTCCGGCGACGCGAGGAAGACGTAGGCGGGTGCCTGCTCGACGGGCTGGCTGGTCCGGCCCAGCCACGACGACTCGCCGAACCCGTCCAGCTTCTCGGCCGGCTGCCCGTCGCTGACCTGCAACGGCGTCCAGACGGGACCGGGCGCGACGGCGTTGACGCGGATGCCGCGCGGCGCCAGGTCGGCCGCGAGCGCCTTCGTGAAGCCGATGATGGCGAACTTCGTCGACGCGTAGTTGATGATCATCGGCGACGGGTTGTAGCCCTGCACCGACGTGCTGTTGATGATCGTGGCGCCCGGCGGCAGGTGCGGGAGCGCGTCGCGCGTGATCCAGAACATCGCGTACAGGTTGGTCTGGATCGTGCGGTCGAGGTCGGCCTCGTCGAGCTCGTCGAACGACGGGTGGTAGACCTGGTGGGCCGCGTTGTTGACGAGGATGTCGAGCCCGCCGAGCCCGGCCACCGCGTCGGCGACCATCGTCCGGCAGAACTCGCGGTCGCGGATGTCGCCCGGCAGCAGCACGCACGTGCGGCCCTCGGCACGGACGTGCGCGGCGATCGCCTCCGCGTCGACCTGCTCCTCGGGCAGGTAGCTCAGCGCGACGTCAGCGCCCTCGCGCGCGAACGCGATCGCGACGGCCGCCCCGATGCCCGAGTCGCCGCCCGTGATGAGCGCCTTGCGCCCGGGCAGGCGGCCCGTCCCGCGGTACGTCGTCTCGCCGTGGTCGGCCTTCGGGTCGAGCTCCGCGTCGAGGCCGGGGAGCGGCTGCCACGACGCGTGGGGCTTGATGTGCGCGTGGCGCTCGACGGGGTTGTCGAACGTGAGCTGGTCGGACGGCATCGTCTTCTCCTTCGCGGGTCGCAGGACCCCGGGGTGGCGCGGAGCGACGGCGGTCCTGGCGCCCGACCCTAACGGCTTCGACATCGTTATCGAAGCGTCGGACGGGACGACGCTCCGTGCCCGCGCGCTGCCGCCGTGCAGCCTCGGCCACCGCGACCTACCGTGGCCGGGCACCGCATCAGCGGCGCACCCGGCGACGGAGGAGCACGGCATGACGCACGACGACGACATCGCCAAGGTCACGGAGCTCATCCGCGACTCCAAGGTCTCCATGCTCACGACCGTCGCCGCCGACGGCCGCCTCGTGAGCCGCCCGATGGGCATCCAGGAGGCCGAGTTCAGCGGCGACCTGTGGTTCTTCGCCGACGCCGACAGCCACAAGGTCGACGAGATCGCGCACGGCAGCCCCGTGAACGCCGCGTTCGTCGGCGGCACGTCCTGGGTGTCCGTCTCGGGCACCGCGGAGGTCGTGCGCGACGTCGCGAAGGCCCGCGAGCTGTGGAGCCCGGTCGCCGAGGCGTGGTTCCCCGACGGTCCCGAGACGCCCGGGCTCGTGCTGCTCGTCGTGCACGGCGAGACCGCCGAGTACTGGGACGCACCGGGCAACCGCCTGACGACCGCGATCAGCCTCGTGAAGGCCAAGCTGACGGGCGAGCGCTACGACGGCGGCGAGAACGAGACGGTCCGCCTCTGACGGCTACGGCGGCGGCGGGACCGGCCGATGTCGGACGTGCGCCGTAGCGTCCGGACATGGTCGACATCGAGTTCGAGGACCGACGCGACAGCCGCTTCCGGCACCAGGACCTGCGCGGCGCGCAGTTCGTGCGCGACCGCATGGCCGGCGCCGTCTTCCGCGAGGTCGGCCTGCAGCGCGTCCGGATGCGCGGCGTCGAGCTGACCGGCGCAGACATCGACGGCGACATCGACGGCCTGACCATCTGGGGCGTCGAGGTCGCGCCGCTCCTCCTCGCCGAGCTCGACCGCCGCCACCCCGAACGGTCCGCGCTGCGCGCCCGGACCCCCGACGAGCTCCGCGCCGGCTACGAGGCGCTGGTGGCGATGTGGGACACGACGATCGCCCGCGCCCGCACGCTGCCGCCCGGCACGGTCGACGTGTCGGTCGACGGCGAGTGGTCCTTCACCGAGACGATCCGGCACCTCGTCCTCGCGACCGACGCGTGGCTCAACCTCGCGATCCTGCGCCGTGAGCAGCCGTTCCACCCCCTCGGCCTGCTGTTCTGGCAGGCCCAGGGGCTCGAGGACCGCTACGGCCTCGTCCCGCTCGGAACCCCCGTGACGCTCGACGAGGCCGTCGCGGCGCGCGCCGACCGCGTCGCGCAGGTGCGCGCCTACCTCGCCGACCTCACGGCCGACGACCTCGCCCGCGACGCCGGACACGACCCGTGGGGTGACGGCGGGCCTGACGAGCCGACCGTCACCGTCCGGCAGTGCCTCGGCGTGATCTTCGACGAGGAGTGGCAGCACCACCGCTACGCCACCCGCGACCTCGCCACGCTCGCCAAGCGCGACTGACGGGCACCGCCCCCACGAGTGGTCCGCACGACCCGTCGGGCGACGAGGTCTCCGACCAGGGCCGTGCGCTCGGCCGGGTCAGGCGACGTCGCGGCGACGCGCCAGGACGACGAGCCCCACGCCGACGAGCAGCACGACCGCCGCAAGCCCGGCCGTCGACACCCGCGACGACGGGCCCGTCACCGCCAGCACGCGCGTCGGTGCGGCGGGGGCGGCTACCGCCTGCGGGGCGGCCGCGGCGGGCTGTGCGGCCGGTGCCACCGGGGCGGCGGGGACCACGGGCACGGCCGGCACCACCGGCGCTGCGGCGGCGTCGATGGCGCGCGCCACGAACTGACCGACGAGGAGGAACTCCCGCAGCTCGGCGGGCGTGCCGGCGAGCGCCGCCTGCGCGGCCGCGTCGAGCGCCGGGCCGCTGTTGTTCACGCCGCCCGTCAGCATCGTCGACGCCATGAGCCGGTCGTCGGCGTACTGCGCCACCGGGAGGCCGTTCGTGAGGAAGTCCGACAGGTCCTGCCGGTCGCTGCTGGCCAGCGCAGCCTGCGCGCCCGCCTCGACCGCGGGTCCGGTCGCCGCAGCGAGGACGCGCGTGACCCGCAGCCGCTCGTCGGCGAACCACGCGTTCAGGTAGCCGCCGTCGACGTACGCCCGCAGCTCCTCGATCGTCCCGGCCAGGGCAGCGGTGGCCTGCTGGCGGGTCGACGGGCCGTCGGGGACCGACGCCAGGACCCCGGCCCAGGCGCGGTAGTCGTCGTCGGTCGTCCCGTGGAACCCGGCGGCGACGAACGCCCGCACGTCGACCACCGGGTCGGCGGCTGCTGCCGGCGCCGCGGCACCGAAGCCCGTCACCGTCAGCACCACAGCCACTGCGAGCCAGCGCACCATCTTGCGCACCAGGGAACACTCCTCGTCGTCGGGTCCGCCATGCCCGCGGAGCCGCACGTCACGCCCCCACGCCCGGCGAGACCCTACCGTCCCCGTGACGCCCGTCAGCGCCGTTCCGACTGGCCTCGCCGGGCGCTCGGTGGCCGCGTCCCGTCACACCGTCGCGAGCAGCACCCCGACGCCGACGAACAGCCCGCCGAACACGCGGTTGACGACCCGCCGCCCGTCCTCCCGGGCGATGACCCGCGCGAGCCCGCGCGCCGCCGGCGCGAACACGCCCCACATGACCAGCACGTCCACCGCCACGACGGTCGCGACGAGCACCGCGTACTGCGGCACGAGCGGCCGTTCCGGGCGCACGAACTGCGGCACGAAGGCGAGGAAGAAGACGATCGCCTTCGGGTTGGTGAGGTTCACGAGCAGCCCGCGGCGGAACATCGGCCACACGCCCTCGACGACGTGCTCGGTCGTGCTGTCGTCGGACCCGGGCCGCGCCCGGAGCTGCCGCACCCCGAGGTAGACGAGGTACGCGGCGCCGACGTAGCGGATGGTCTCGAACGCCGTGTGCGAGCGGCTGACCAGTGCGCCCACCCCGGCGGCGACGATCGCGACGTGCAGCACGAGTGCGGCCTGCTGACCGAGGATCCCCCAGATCGAGCGCGCCCATCCCGAGCCCAGCGAGTTGGCCATGGTGTTGATCGCACCGGCGCCCGGGGTCAGCGAGATGACGAGGCACGCACCGACGAGCGCGAGCCACAGCGACAGGCTCATGCCGCGAGCACCGGGACGATCACCACCCGCAGATCATCTCCTGTCACCGGACCCGCTCGGACGCGCACGCTGCGGACGTCCGTCCCGCTCCGCCTGGTCGGTCGTCGCGGATGGCCCCGGCGTCTCGCGTGATCCGGCGTGCAGACGGGCTCGGGTGGCCAAGCGCCTGGTGCCTGGCGCCTGGTGTCTTGTGTGCCTTGGATCGATAAAACCCCAAAACGATTCGCCTCTGTCGCTCCACTCGTCGTGATGCGAATGTGAGCGCTCACACTGTCGGTCGCCGGGTGGTCACGCCGGGCGGCCGCGGCCCCGTGGGCAGACGGCGTCGTCCGTCCACCAGCTCCGCGCCGACAGCCCACCGGCCCGTCCCGTCGGTCCTCCGAGAGAGGTGTTCCATGACGACCACACCACGACGAGGGCGACGCGCAGTCGTCGCCGCGTCCTTGACCCTGGCGGTGGCCGCCGCGGGCCTCGCCGCGGCCATGCCCGCCCAGGCGGCGGCGAGCACGCTCGGTGCTGCGGCGCAGCAGAGCGGGCGGTACTTCGGCACCGCGATCGCGGCGGGCC
>NZ_JAHKSJ010000008.1:0-430370 GCF_019024305.1 Cellulomonas algicola
GTCGGTGCAGAGGTCGTCGACGAGCCGCGACCTGCGCTCGACGACCTCGAAGGGCGCGCTCGTCGTCGACGTCTGGGCCGTGCCGGTCACCGGGTACCAGGTGCCGTCGCCCGCGATCCGGTACCGACCCGACCACTCGGTGGTGAGCGTCACCGTGTACGTGCCCGTCGCCTCGTAGACGCGGAACGTGTCGTGGTCGGGGTAGGGGTGACCGGCCGACCGGGTCCAGAGGTCGGTGCCGTCGCCGAAGTCGTAGTGGAACCGCTCAGGGCTCGCGACGACCTCGACGTCGTACCCGGCGAGGTTCGTCTGGAACGTCTGCTCGACGCGCTCCGTCCGGACGATCGTCTCCTTGTTGACCAGCACCCACCCCCGATCCGGCTGCAGGATCAGCACGGGCGGCGCCAACGGCAACCGCCGAAAGTCCTCGACGGTGAAGACAGGCAGGTTCTCGCCGCACCCGCCTGCGTCGATCTGCTGCCACGGGGTCCAGTCCGCGGCACCAGCAGGCAGCCTGCGCCACAGTGGCTGTTGGAACTGCTCACCCTGGCAGTCGATCGTCATCGCCTCGTCGATGCCGGTCGGGCACGAGCCGTCTTCGTTGCCCATCACCCACCGACCCGCCGCCTCGCGACACGCGGCCGCCCGCCGGAACTCCGGTTGACGAGTCGGAGCGCCGTCCACGTACTGCGCCCGCGCTCGGGCCGCCGCTTCTCGCGCCTCGCTGCCCCACAGCTCGAACACCTCGCCGCCTGCTGCATTGGCCCGGTGGCCCGCCAGTCCCTGCTTTGGCGGTGCCGCAGGTGTGGGAGCCGGCGCGCCGAGCGTCAGGGCGGTGAGAACGACAAGAGCCGGGGCGACGAGTCCGTTCACCACTTCGGGGCTTCGTCAGGATCGAGGACGTCCACCTCGTCTACTTTCCACCCGTCAGCCCAGCTCAGCGCCAGCGCCAGACGGAACTCACCGCCGTCGTCGGTCGCCACGGTCGCCCCGGTCGCGTCGACCTGAGTGGAAGGGGCCTCTCGGACGATCAGGTCCGCTCCGAACCACTTCGCCGGCTCGATCATCCAGACCCTGGACGTGACGATCGACGTCGGCTCGTTCAGCGTGCGGTTCCCGCTCTGACCGATCTCTGCCACGTCGGCCGCGATGTCTCGGCAGAAGTCACACGTCTCGCTCGCCAAGCCGTTCCATGGCTCGAGGTTGCCCGAAGCGAACGAGTAGTCGTAGAGCTGCACGAAGTACTCGGCAGCGGCTGCGGCTCCGGCCTCGTCAGGTGACGTCATGGCGGCGTCAGGAATGGGCCGGACGACCGGGTCGACAGAAGATGTGGAAGCGGACGTCTCGCGGCCGTCCGCGGTCGGTGTCGGCGGGGCAGGATCGTCGTCGAGGGCACATGCTGCCAGGGCTGGACCAAGGGTCAGCAGTGCGATGGCGAACGCCCCCTGCGCGGTTCGTCGTCGAAGCATGGGCGCGAAACTACCGAAATCGGACAAGTGACGGTGGGGTCGGCTCGAATCTGTGGACAAGCCATCACCCCCGAGCCAGACGGCAGGCCCGAGCGTTAGGGGGACGGCGCAGCCCGCCAGCGCAGCAATCGAGCGTGTGGGTGGCGCGGCGTAGCGTCCGGCGCATGGCCATCGCCCGATACCCAGGTCTCGTCATCGACTGCCCCGACCCGCCGGCGCTCGCGCGGTTCTACGGGGAACTCCTCGGATGGGAGGTGTCCGGCGACGACGGCTGGGCGGAGATTCGCGAGGGCGACACCCAGTGCATCTCGTTCCAGCGGGTCGAGCCGTTCACGCCTCCGCAATGGCCCGGTCAGGACGTGCCGCAGCAGATGCACCTCGACGTGATGGTCCTGGACCTTGACGCCGCCGAGCCGGAGGTGCTGGCGCTCGGTGCGACGAAGGCGGAGCACCAGCCGGGGGAGACGTTCCGCGTGTTCCTCGACCCGGCGGGTCATCCGTTCTGCCTCTGCGTGAGCTGACCCGGCACGTCGGTAGACGTGCCGCTGCTTGATCAGCCGGCACGTCCGCCGCGTCGCCTCGCACCAGGGTGGCGCAGCGCTTCGACGCGGTCCGCACAGCCACCTCCCCGACACGGCGACGCGGTCGCGCGCGTCCCGAAACGGTCCGGTCCCTTCACCGGTGAAGAACTGCCCTCTTCCGAATCGTTTCGCATCCGGTCGTTTCTGCCCTGCTCCGTGCCAGAGTGTCCGCGTCCTGCCGTGTTAGCGCTAACACACGGCGACGCGTGAGCCCTCACACCCGCACCTGGAGACGGCCATGAGCGACGACGACGTCGACTTTCGTGAGCGAAGCGGTTCGACCCGAACGAGAGCACCCCACCGACGACGCACCTGGGCCGGCGCGCTCGTGCTGACGCTGGCCGTCACGGCCGCGTTCGCGGCGACCGCGTCGCCCCCGGCGGAGGCGGCGTCGATCGACACGAGCGCGTCGTACGTGCTGGTCAACCGCGGCAGCGGCAAGGCGCTCGACGTGTACAACCTGGCGACGACCGACGGCGCGAAGATCGTGCAGTGGGCGCGCAACGACGGCGCGCAGCAGCAGTGGCAGTTCGTCGACTCGGGCGGCGGCTACTACCGGCTCAAGTCGAAGCTGTCGGGCAAGGTGCTCGACATCAACGCCCGCTCGACCGCCGACGGCGCAGCCGTCATCCAGTGGTCCGACGCGAACTCCACCAACCAGCAGTTCAGCGTCCAGGACGTCGACGGGTACATCCAGCTGATCGCGCGGCACAGCGGCAAGGCCGTCGAGGTCCAGGGCGCGTCGAACGCCGACGGTGCCGCCGTCGTCCAGTACTCCGACTGGAACGGCGCCAACCAGCAGTGGCAGCTCGTCCGCGTCGGCGGCACGGACCCGGACCCCACCCCGACCCCGACGCCGTCAGGGACGTTCACCAACCCCGTCGTCTGGCAGGACTTCGCCGACGGCGACATCATCCGCGTCGGCGACGCCTACTACTACTCCGCGTCGACGATGCACTACTCGCCGGGCGCCCCGATCCTGCGCTCGTACGACCTCGTCAACTGGGAGTACGCCGGCCACTCGGTCCCGCGCCTCGACTTCGACGACAGCGGGTACGACCTCAACGGCGGCCGCAAGTACGTCAAGGGCATCTGGGCGTCGGCGTTGACCTACCGCCCGAGCAACAGCACCTATTACTGGCTGGGCTGCACGGAGTTCAACCGCACGTACGTCTACACGGCGCCCGCGGTCGACGCGACGTGGACCAAGAAGGCCCGCATCAACGGCTGCTACTACGACGCGGGCCTGCTGGTCGACGACAACGACACGATGTACGTCGCGTACGGCAACGGCACGATCAGCGTCGCGCAGCTCAACGCGGACGGCACCGCGCAGGTGCGCGCGCAGCAGGTGTTCCAGACGCCGTCGAGCGTCGGGACCCTCGAAGGCGCGCGCTTCTACAAGCGCAACGGCTACTACTACATCTGGCTGACGCGGCCGGCGAACGGCCAGTACGTGCTGCGCTCGTCGTCGCCGTTCGGGCCGTACGAGATGCGTCAGGTGCTGCTCGACCTGCCGGGCCCGATCTCGGGCGGGGGAGTGCCGCACCAGGGCGGCATCGTCCAGACGCAGGCGGGCGACTGGTGGTACATGGCGTTCACCGACGCGTACCCGGGCGGCCGCGTCCCGACGCTCGCGCCGCTGACGTGGAGCGCTGACGGCTGGCCGTCGGTGCAGACGGTCAACGGTCGCTGGGGAACGACGTACGACAAGCCGCGGATCTCGACGACCAAGACGGTCGCGTCGATGATCGGCCGCGACACGTTCACCGGCCCGACGCTCGGGCACCGGTGGGAGTGGAACCACAACCCCGACACCAGCCGGTTCAGCGTGAACAACGGCCTGCGGCTCCAGACGGCCACCGTCACCAACGACCTGTACAACGCGCGCAACACGCTGACGCACCGCATCCAGGGGCCGACGTCGACGGCGACCGTCGAGCTCGACTACTCGACGATGGCCGACGGCGACCGGTCGGGCCTGGCGATGCTGCGGCAGTCGTCGGCCTGGATCGGCGTGGTCAAGAACAACGGCCAGACACGCGTCGTGATGACCGACGGCCTCACGATGAACAGCTCCTGGGCGACCACCGGCACGGGCGTCGAACGCGCCGGCGCCAACGTCAGCGGCGGCCGGATCTGGCTGCGCGCGAAGGCCGACATCCGCCCCGGTTCCGGCCGGACGGCGACGTTCTCCTACAGCACCGACGGGACCACCTTCGTCCCGCTCGGGCCCTCGTTCACCCTGAACAACTCGTGGGAGTTCTTCATGGGCTACCGGTTCGGGATCTTCAACTACGCCACCCGAGCCCTCGGCGGAGCCGTCACGGTCCGCAGCTTCGACCTCACCACGCCCTGACGAGGCGTGCCCCAGTCCGACGGCGCACCGGTGCGCCGTCCCGGCAGAGAGCGAGTGACGATGCACACGAACCACCAGACCCGACGCCACGGTTGGCGACCACGGGTCGCGGCCCTGGCGGCCACGACCGGCCTGGTGCTGACGACGTTCGCCGCCGTGGCGAACCCGGCGCAGGCCGCGTCGACGCTCGGCGCGTCGGCGGCGGAGAAGGGCCGCTACTACGGCACCGCGATCGCGGCGGGGCGGATGAGCGACAGCACCTACATCAACATCGCGAACCGCGAGTTCAACATGATCACCGCCGAGAACGAGATGAAGATGGACGCGACGGAGCCGTCGCAGGGCCGCTTCAGCTACACCAACGGCGACCGCATCGTGAACTGGGCGCTCAGCAACGGCAAGCGCGTCCGCGGGCACACCCTCGCGTGGCACGCCCAGCAGCCCGGGTGGATGCAGAACATGTCGGGCTCCGCGCTGCGCAGCGCGCTCCTCAACCACGTCACGCAGGTCGCGTCGTACTACCGCGGCAAGATCTACGCGTGGGACGTCGTCAACGAGGCGTTCGCCGACGACGGGCGCGGCAGCCGTCGCGACTCGAACCTGCAGCGCACCGGCAACGACTGGATCGAGGCCGCGTTCCGTGCCGCCCGCTCCGCCGACCCGGGCGCGAAGCTCTGCTACAACGACTACAACACCGACGGCATCAACGCGAAGTCGACCGCCGTCTACAACATGGTCCGTGACTTCAAGTCGCGCGGCGTGCCGATCGACTGCGTCGGCTTCCAGGCGCACCTCGGCACCAGCCTGCCCGGGGACTTCCAGGCGAACCTGCAGCGCTTCTCCGACCTGGGCGTCGACGTGCAGCTCACCGAGCTGGACATCCAGCAGGGCGGCAACCAGGCGAACATGTACGCCCAGGTGACCAACGCGTGCCTCGCGGTGGCGCGCTGCACCGGCATCACCGTGTGGGGTGTGCGCGACTCCGACTCGTGGCGCACCGGGGCCAACCCGCTGCTGTTCGACTCGTCGGGCAACAAGAAGGCGGCGTACACGTCCGTCCTCAACGCCCTCAACGCGGGCACGAACAACCCCGACCCCGGCGGCAGTTCCTCGATCGAGGCCGGCGCCTGGTACGTGCTCGTCAACCGCAACAGCGGCAAGGCGCTCGACGTCTACAACCTGGCGACCAACGACGGCGCCCGGATCACGCAGTGGAGCCGGAACGACGGCAACCAGCAGCAGTGGCAGTTCCAGCTCAACAGCGACGGCTACTACGAGGTCAAGTCGCGGCTGTCCGGCAAGAACCTCGACGTGTCCGGCAAGTCGACCGCCGACGGCGGCGCGATCGTCCAGTGGACCGACAACAACGGCGCCAACCAGCAGTGGCGCGTCACCATCAACAACGGCTACGCGACCCTGATAAGCCGCCTCAGCGGCAAGGCCCTCGAGGTGCAGGGCGCGTCGACGGCCGACGGCGCCAACATCGTCCAGTACTCGAGCTGGAACGGCGCCAACCAGCAGTGGCAGCTCGTCCGCGTCGGCTGACCGACACCTCTCACCGGGGTGGGGTGCCGACCGGGCACCCCACCACCGAGAACCCCGAAGGAGTGGGACACATGAGAACGACCCCAGGAGCGCTCGCCGTGAGCGGGCGACGACGCCTGCAGGCGGGCCTGATGGTGCTGAGCGTCGCCGCCGCCGGCATGGTCGCCGCGGTGACGGCGTCGCCGCCGGCGCAGGCCGCGTCGATCGACACCAACGCGTCGTACGTGCTGGTCAACCGCAGCAGCGGCAAGGCGCTCGACGTCTACAACCTCGCGACGACCGACGGCGCGAAGATCGTGCAGTGGGCGCGCAACGACGGCTCCCAGCAGCAGTGGCAGTTCGTCGACTCCGGCGGCGGCTACTACCGGCTCAAGTCGAAGCTGTCGGGCAAGGTCCTCGACATCTCGAGCCGCTCGACCGCGGACGGCGCCGCCGTCATCCAGTGGTCCGACGCCAACTCGACCAACCAGCAGTTCAGCATCCAGGACATCGACGGGTACATCCAGCTCATCGCCCGGCACAGCGGCAAGGCCGTCGAGGTGCAGGGTGCGTCCGGCTCCGACGGTGCCGCCGTCGTCCAGTACTCCGACTGGAACGGCGCCAACCAGCAGTGGCAGCTCGTGCGCCTCGGCGGTGGCACCGACCCGACGACGCCGCCGCCCACCGGTCAGTGCTCCCTGCCGTCGACCTACCGCTGGTCGTCCACGGGTGCGCTCGCGCAGCCGCGGTCCGGCTGGGCCTCGCTGAAGGACTTCACGACCGCGCCGTACAACGGCCAGCACCTCGTCTACGCGACGACGCACGACTTCGGCACCTCGTGGGGCTCGATGAACTTCGGGCTCGTCTCGAACTTCTCCCAGCTGGGCTCCGCGTCGCAGAACGCCATGTCGTCCGGGACGGTCGCGCCCTCGCTGTTCTACTTCGCACCCAAGAGCATCTGGGTGCTCGCCTACCAGTGGGGCGGCGCGGCATTCTCGTACCGCACGTCGAGCAACCCCACCAACGCCAACGGCTGGTCGTCGCCGCAGACCCTGTTCTCCGGCTCCATCAGCGGCTCCGGCACCGGCCCGATCGACCAGACCGTCATCGGTGACAGCCAGAACATGTACCTGTTCTTCGCCGGCGACAACGGCAAGATCTACCGCGCCAGCATGCCGATCGGGAACTTCCCCGGCTCGTTCGGGTCCTCCTCGACCGTCGTCATGAGCGACACCACGAACAACCTGTTCGAGGCGCCGCAGGTGTACAAGGTCAAGGACCAGAACCTCTACCTGATGATCGTCGAGGCCATCGGCGCCAACGGCCGGTACTTCCGCTCGTTCACCGCGACCAGCCTGTCGGGGACGTGGACGCCCCAGGCCGCGACCGAGAGCCGCCCCTTCGCCGGCAAGGCCAACAGCGGTGCGACGTGGACCAACGACATCAGCCACGGTGAGCTGATCCGCACCTCCGCGGACCAGACCAACACCATCGACCCATGCAACCTGCAGCTGCTCTACCAGGGCCGCTCGCCGTCGTCCGGTGGCGACTACGGCCTGCTGCCGTACCGGCCTGGTCTGCTGACGCTGCAGCGCTGACGGTCGCACCCCCGCGTCGCCACTGGGGTCGCTGAGGGGCACGGATGCATCACCCGGGCGAGGTGGGACAGAGAGGGCGGGCTTCCTGTGGGGAGCCCGCCCTCTCTCGTCGTCTCCCGCGCGTGCGCCGCTCCGGCGGGCCGCTCGATCCGACGCGCGCGAGCGACCCGGCGCTACCGCGTGCCGGTAGGCTGACCACCGCGTCGGCACGCCCCCGGGCTGCCGACGACGCACGGGCTCATCGAGCCCGAGCGCCTGTAGCTCAGGGGATAGAGCACCGCTCTCCTAAAGCGGGTGTCGGCAGTTCGAATCTGCCCAGGCGCACAGCGTGTTGTTGCAGGTCAGACCCTCGAAGGGCGACTCGGGCGCCCACTCTGCAGTCTCCGTGTGGGGCTCGTGGTCAGCGTGTGGCAAGCCACTTGTCTCAGGACGTGGACGGCCTGGCAAGGACCTGGACGGACGCCAGCGGACGGGCGAGGAGTCCCGCGGCGCCCGTGGGCGTATGCATGCCGGGGAGGCGGAGATGCGGGTTCACAAATGCTGCTCTTCCTCGCCGGGGCCGTGCGTCTGCCCTATGGACCTCGACCGATCAGCGGGCCCAGCTGCGCCGTGAGGACTGCCGCGGTCGCGAGAGTGTCGACGCCTTCTCCTTGGGAGCTGGGACGCGAACCAATCCTCCTCGACCGCTCCCCTCTCCCATGCCATCAGCATGGAGACGGTGGTGGACACAGACTCAACGAGTCTCATGCGGCGTCGCCGGTCGCCGGGTAGGAGCCAACCGCGTTCCGCCGCGCGAAGCCGCGTGCTGAAGTGCTCGAGCCTCTCCTGCGCCCATAGCGCCACGGCCGGGTGGGCAGACAGTTCGCCCACCATCACCTCTGCGAGCGCTCTCGCGAGTGGCAGCGCCGCGCCGCCAATCGGCCGCCAGCGCCAGGCAAGCCTCGGAGCAAGATCCGTCCATAGGGCCACATGCAGCGCCGCAATCCTCAGCTGGCGGGCGCTCTCGACTGCGTCACGGCGGTCGGCGACGCGGGTACGCCAGAAGACGAGCACAGCGCTCGTGAGGCCAATGAGGGCCGCCCCCGAACTTGCGAACACAGAGATCCAGAGGGCTGGCCAATCCATGATGAACACGCTAGCGAAGCGCAGGCCCGAGGGCTGGCATCTAGCCGGCGCGAGGTCAACGTCAACCTGCGCTCGCTCGACGTCGCCTCGCGTGTCCTATCCCGGCCTTACGGACCGTCCGACCTCGAGAGGTCACCATCAAGGTGCGACGCGGTCCTGCACGGGGTACGCCCGCGACATGCGCCGTCCGCACGTTCGGCAGTTGGCCGTGGACGGTAGTTTCCGTAGTGAAGAGCGTGGCAAGCGCCCGCAAGAGTGAAGGGTGAAGCGGTGTGAGCGAGGAAGTGCAGCGCGCTCGACGCGTGGTCTTCTATGGCCCGGGTGACCTTGCGGCCGGGGTCCACGCGGATCGCGTCGCCGATCTCGTTGCGCAGTTCGATCCGGCGAACGTCCCCGACGCCATCAATGATGTGCTCGAGCTCCATCACGTGGCGCTCTACCTTGAGAACGGAATGCTGCCGCGCGCATGGACGGCGGAAGAAGTTCAGGAGGCGCGTGATAAGGAGCCTCGGATCAGGGGTGCAATCTTGCGTTTCTTCTCGAGGATCGATGACTCCAACGTCCATACGGCTATTGCCGGGATTGACCACGAGTACCACCGCGCGCTGGTAGACCTGCTCGGTCGTAGCAAAGCATATGAGCGCTGTGACGCCGCACGAATGCTCGATGCTCTGCGGTCCACGGGTGTCAGCCTCGTGACGATGCTCACCAGCAAGAAGCTTGTGCGAGCGTACGACTCCGAGATCCGTACCGAGCTCCTCTCGGAAGTCAAGAATGCGGAGTACTTGGTCAGCAAGTTTCTCGACGGCGAAGGCCGCGAATATATCCATCTCCCGCCGAGCTTCAGCGCTATCGACGCCCGGATTTTGATGGATCGCTACATCGACGGGGCCGATGCCAACCCGAACTATGTCGGGTTGGTCGGATCGGCTCCAGTCGACCCTGTCTCGGGCGTGGACGCGAAGCTCAAGCTGAAGGCGAGGCGACGGCGCGAACGAATGGATGAGGAGTTCTTCAAGACCAACGAAGGCGTGCGCAGCGGGGTTGAGTTGAGTATCTCCGAGACCCAGGACGAGCCGGTCAGTTCCGAATCGGAGGAGATGGTCACAAAGGTGGTCTTCAGCGCCCGGTGGCTGGAAGACACGACCGACTACCCGAGCATCTTGAACAACGTGCAGCACGTCTTCAAGTTCGCTGACCACCAGTGTCTCCTGACCCTGCCGGCCTACCCGGCGGACCTGGGCACCATCGAGCGGCTCATCGGGGTGCGGGGCAAGGCGGACTACCACCGTGGCATTGCCTTCCGAACCGCGGACACCAAGTCCTTGCTCGAGGTCCGCATGCTTCACGACTTCCTAAGGTCCAAGAAGATCGACCTTGAACACGTCATCTCCTGGTTCTTTGGCGACTACCTCGCCCAGGAGTTCGGTGCGGTGAATTTCTCGTTCACCCCAACGGGGGACGGGACCAATTACCTGCAAAAGGTCCGTCACGTGTTCGCCGAGATGGAGAGCGTTGCTAGCCAGTTCTCACTGTATGTGGAGGATGGTGAGCTCGATCGCGACCTCCTCTCGATTTCGGCTGACCAGGTGCGCTACAGGTCGATTCCGACGTTAGTTCAAGGAAAGTACCTACGCATCACGGATGTGGCGGAGATCAGCAACGTCCTCCATCTCCTGTTCTCCGACCAGTCGCGGCTCAACTACATCCGCAAGGAATTGAGGGAGCGCAACGCTGCGCAGTTGCTCATCCAGCACGAGGTGGCCTACGCGGACTTTCGAGAACACCAAACGGCATCGCTCGACTACCTGCTCGATCTTGGGATCCTGAAGGATACCGGTGCGCGGGTGGAGCTGGCAGATGCCGAGCAGTTTATGATCCTTTGGTCGTTGTTTCACAAGGAAGCTGCCAACTACTACCATCTCTCTCCAGCCGGCCGGACTGTGGCGGATGGCTTGGTCGCCCAGGGCTGGGTGGCCAGGCATTCGACGTTGCTCTCGGAGGCTGAAGCCAAGTACTTCAATTACTTCTTGAACAATATCGAGTTCAGCAATGGCCCGCAGTTGCGCAACAAGTACGCGCATGGCGCACAACCGGACTCCGGTGGAGAGGATGCTTACTATCGCGATTACCTCATCGCGCTGCGTCTCGTCTTGGCATTGGTTATCAAGATCAACGACGACTTCTGTCTCGCCGACCAGGAAGCGGCGGACGGCGTCCAAGGCCCGGAAACCGCATAGTTCAGGCGCGAGCAGTGCGGCGGCCGTGAAGCCGCGCCGGGCCAGTGCCGCCGCGCGGGTCGGCGCCGTGGCGCTGGTCGGATACGCGGTCCGACGGCTCATCGAGGATGACAGAGCGTCGGCCACCCGCCCTTAGTACGAGCGGCCGCCTTCCGATGGGGGCTCGATCGCCCGGGGCGCCTGCATCAGCGGTATCACGTGGCAGGCGCTCCATCGCCTGCCACGTCGCCTCCGAGAACAGGTGCCCGTAGAGGTCCATCGTCGGCCCGGCCGGGGGGTAGGCGTCCCAGGTGTCGGTGGCGCTGGGCTCGGCATGGCTCGTCGCCAGGATCTGCTCGAGCACCTCCCGGCCCGACGACGGCGCATGGCCGGGCAGGCAGTCCGGGTCGGGTTGGTCGACGACGACGTACGTGCGGTTGGTGTGGCGGCCGCGGCTCATCGCGACGTAGAGGTCCTCGCGGCCCATGCCGGGGGTGGCGATGGTGTGGGTCTCGTCGACGGGCATGCCCTGGGTGCGGGCGATCGTGGTGGCGTAGCCGAGCTCAACGTGATCCGCGACGTACTCGGCCGGCAGCCGGACGCTGGCCGCGTCGCCTTGGCTGGCCGGTCGGACGCGGAGGGAGCCGTCGGGCAGGACGGCGGTCACGTCCCACAGGGCGCCGTTGCGCACGAACCCGTCGCCGGTGGTCAGGCGGCGGTGGTTGCGGCGGGTGACGATCCGATCGCCGACGCCGGCCGTCAGTCCGTCGTGCAGCACCACACCGGCGGGCGCGACGTCGCCGGCGGTGATGCGGTCGGCGCGGATTCGAGCGTTGAGCTCGCGGACGGTCCGGTTGTCGACAGCCTGAAGCACCGCGACCCGGCCGTGCTCGCTCGCGGTCGTGACGGTGTCAGTCGCGGCGTCCAACATCGCGTCGTGCCCGCCGCACGCGATCGCGCCGTGTGCTTCGTAGGCGTCGAGCGCGGCTGGGTGGGCGCGGCGCAGCTCGAGGCTGGCCCGCGCCTCCCACGGCTGGCTGAACCGCCAGAGGCTGGTGAGCTCGGCTGCGGGTCCGCGGCGGGCGAGCATGCCGAACGCGCCGCCGGCGTCGACCGACCCACGCTGCAGGTGGTCCCCGACCAGCAGCACCTTCGCCGTGGCCGCCCGCGCCCGCTCGACGATCGCGGCCAGGGTGCGGGTGTCGGCGAGGGAGGCCTCGTCGACGATGACGAGTTGGCCAGAGGAGAAGCGCCACTGGTCCTGCTCGGCGCGCAGCCGCCAGTGCTCCTCGTTGGCCGCACGCTGCTCCCGGTAGTCGCGGCTGGCCTTGCGGGCAACGGCGTCGGCGTAGCGGAGGGCGCGCATGGTGGCGCCGTCGCCGGTGGACTCGTGCAGCCACTTCGCGGTCGTCTCGCACGGCACCCGGAGCGACTCCGCCAGCGCCCGCGCAGCGGTGGCCGACGGCGCCAGCCCGACCACCGTACCGATCCCGTGCCCCCAGAACGAGCTCAGCGCGGCCAGCGTGGTGGTCTTGCCCGACCCGGCGGGCCCGACGAGCACGTGAGCAGCCGGCCGGAGGTGATGACGGCCTCGGCGGCCGCGCGCTGGACAGGACGAGCCTGCCGAGGTGGTGCTCGGTCTGCAACTGGATGGCGCCAAGCGTCTCCGCCGGCCGGTGGGGTGCGCCGGAGGTCTCGGCGGCGTAGATGAGGACCTTCTCCGCCCCGAGCAGCTCGGTCGAGGTGAACAGCGACTCCCCGGTGCGACGCGTCATCGGGTCGCGGTTGTCGTCCAAGTGCACGCACGCCTCGGCGGCGTCAGTGGTGACCTCGTTGAGCTGCGCCCGCCGCTCCGCGGGTGACGCCATCCGCAGCTTCGACGCGCGCACGGCTGCGGCGCCGAGGTTCCACGTCGTCCACACCGACCGCCGCGTCGACACGTCATCGAGCACCTGGGCGACCATCGCCGCCCGAACCTCCAGCCCGACGTCGTGCGCGTGCAACGCCCGCGCGCCGGCCAGCGCCCGGGAGGCGAGGTTGCGCGGCTCGAGCCCGGTCAGGGCGCGGGCGCGGTTCGCCCAGTCCGCCAGCAGGTCGGCCAGCGGCCGAACCGTCTTCGGCGGCCGCGTCGCCCGCGTCAGGTGCTGGCGCGCCCGCGTCGTCTCCACCCGGGTCGGCGCCCGGCCGTGGGTGGCTTCGAACTCGGCGAGCCACTGCTGCTCGGCGCAGTGGATCGCTTCGGCTCGGGTCGAGAAGTGCGCCAGCAGGTCCTCGCCGATCCCGTCGACCTCGAACGCCGGGTTCCGGCGCGGGCCGCGGGCGCGCATCGACCACTCCACCGGGAGCCGCCGCGCGAGTTCGTCCGCGAGCAGCGCGTCATACAGCTCGGACACAGTGACGACGGCGCGTGCACGGTCCGCCCGTCGAGGGTCCGCCACGCGCCGTCGGGCCCTGGACCTTGTTCGCGATAACGACGTGGGTGTGCAGGTTCGGGTCGCCGGCCCGGGTGTCCCAGTGGTCGAACGCCGCAGCGACCATCCCGCGGGTGCGGACCTGATGACCCCCTGCCTCGCCGATGCGCGTGCGGATGACGCGCTGCTCGACGAACTCCAGCGATGACACAAGCGCCGCCCGGTGCGCGTCATAGACGATGACGCGCGTCGCGTCATCGGCCAGCGCCCACAGCACCGAAACGGACTTCGGCGCGGTAAAGGTCAGGTCGAACCCGACCACCGCATGACGCTTCCCGTCATCGAACCGGCTATACCGCCGGCCGAGCGCGTCATCGGTCAGCGGGTCGACGCCGTCGCGGAACACGGCCGTCATCGCCGCCTCGGTTACCAGGTCGCCCGGGCGGAGCCGCCGCGTGGCGTCACCGAGGCCGGCCAGCCCTTCGCCGAACCAGCGGCCCGCCGGGTTGCCGGTCTGCTCGTAGTACGCGGTCAGCGATGCCCCGGCGTCGAGCCCAGCGTCGCCCGCGGCCACGTGCCGGGTGAGGTAGGTGTACCCGTCCCCAGCCGTCAGCTTGTGCATCGACATCACCCGGACCACCTCCCCTCGCGACTCCGTCGCTACCTGCAGGTGTGCGGCACCGGGGGAGAAGATGCGCAACTGCCGCCGCGACGGCGTTCAGGAAGAGGTGTGCCAGCGGACCTACCAACCTGGGGCAGTCCGGTTGATCCGCGACGGGAAGTGGGCAAACCCGCTGATCAATCGACGTGCCGCTAGGGGCACGCGCCGAGGCTTGCCGCCGCCGACGCCTGCCCCAACGGCGTCACCCGCCGAGGCGGGGACGGATCCTGTGAACCACCGTGGTGGGCTCCTCCTCGCGCATCACGTAGCCGACGAGCCCACGAAGGGCGCCGCTGCTCCACAGCTGGCGCAGCGCAGCGCTGCCGGGGTCGTCACCGCCGACCTCGAACGCGGCGCGGACGAGCGAGAAGGTCGCCTCGCGCCGGAGCTTGGCGATCTCCGCCACCGCGTCGCCGAAGTAGCCACGGTATGGCTGGGCAATCGTGCGCTCTGCGTCGCTTGCGTTCTTCCATGCGACGCTCCGAGCCTCGGCCCAGGTACGAGGAATGGGGCCGATGACCGGGTCGTCCTCGACGAGCTGGTCACGGACCGTCTGTATGGGGAGGCCGCTGGTCTGGTCGAGCTCGACGACCTCTCCCTCTGGCTCGCCCGCCTCGTCCAGCCACCTCAGCACCAACTTGAGTCTCTGCTCGAGGTAGGGACGCCCGCGCTCGTTCTGCCAGTCAGAGACTCTGCGGTCGAGCTCCACGATTTCGGCCCGTAGCTGCTCCGTGGTCGGCGGTGGTGTCAAGGCGCTGAAGTGGTTCCGGAGCGTGCGGCCGTACGGCGAGAGCAGCACGTCGACGTCGTCGATCTGATGAAGCGCGACCTCCAGTGCCTCGATGACGTCTTCCTGGGCCGGAGGGCGCTGCGCGGCGGTGCGCAGGGCCTGGTCGGCGCTGATCCAGTCAGGGTAGGTAATTCGGCCGTCTCGACACTCATCAGCGAGGTGGTGGAGCTCGTCGAGCACCTCGACGGGCCAGCCAGCGAGCTCGGTGTAGCCCTCGGCGGGCAGGGCGGTCAGGTGTGCGTTCATCGTTGAGCCTTCGGTTCGGTGGGGAGTACCGGTGACCGTAGGAGACGGCCTACTCGCTCGCCAGGGGCATTTGTTCCTGCTAGCGCAGGAATCCACAATCGGGCCTCTGGGGCGGAAATCTCACCCGTTTGGGTGCTCGGCGGCTCGCGTCCGATGGTTGGCCGCGGCGACCACAGCGAGGACGGTGGTCCCCAGCTCGAAGAGCTCATCGCTGGGCTCCTCGCCGGCTGCGGCAGCGCCTGCTCGAGTACCGCCGCCACGGCCTGGACAACCGCGCCGGGCACTGGGGCGGCCGGTACATCTGGCAGCTCGCAGACGCGTGCCCGCTCCTCGTGGCGTGGAGGCTAGGGATCGGTGGTGAGGACGCCGAGGACCTCGAGTCCCAACCGATGGCCCGCTTCGTGGCCGCCCCACGGCAGGTTGCCGGTCGCGAAGCTGAAGAAGGGCCGCGCGTCGGGCTCGTGACAGCGCCTCGAAGAGGCGCGCCCGGACCGAGGGGATGTCACGGCGCGTGAGCCAGCCGTCCGCTCAGCCCTCCAAGGTGCTGGCCGGCCCCACCAGGGCCGGGAGGTGCACCAGTCGCCGCTGCCTCCTGGCTCGATACCGCGTCCTGCGCGCTCCAGGTCGATGACGGCGACTGACTCCTCTTGCATAGCCGATGCCGTCGCTCACGGGCAGCAGGCATGAGGCGTGTCGAGGGCCGCAAGTCGATCCCGCAGGGTGCGACCGAGCGAGCGGCGCCAACCGACCCGCCGTCCCACGAAGCGGCCGGGCGAACGGCGGTCCCTCTATCGTTAGCGCGAAGCTTTACCAGAGTCCGGTGCCGTACCCGCAAGGAAGAGGAACATGGTGAGTTGGATCTCGCGGGTTCGAGTCACGGGCGGATTCCTCGACGGTCTCGATCTTGAGTTCGCGCCCGGGCTCAACGTCATCGTTGGCCCCCGCGGCGCCGGCAAGACGACCCTGCTCGAGCTGCTTCGGCATACGCTGGCGCTCCCTCACGGGTCGGAGATGCGTGACCGCGCGTCATACCTCCGCCATGCCCTCGGTGCCGGCGAGGTCGTACTGGACTTGAGGACTGCTGCGGGAGCCGAGCGACTGGTAGTGGACGCGAGCGGCGGGGGTAGTCGTGCCGACGCGACCGCCGACCTCGCGTTGATGCTTGGCCAGAACGAGCTGGAGGAGATTGCCGACAGCGCGACGCGGCGACTCGCGCTCATAGACATGAGAGCTGGGATCAAGCCGACAACCGAACTCGAAGCCCTTGAACAACTTAGGAACATGACGGCGCGCGCCGCTGACCTGAGAGTCCGCCAGGAGGAACTCCGAGACCTGCTGAAGCAGAAGTCGTCGCTCCTAGAGGATCGCCAGCGAGCTCAGGATCGGGAGGCGGAGCTCCTCGCCCGAAGTTCAGCGGCCGACCTCGCCCCACAGCGAGCGAAACTGAACATGCTTCAGAAGGAATTGATTCGGGTAAACGAGAATCTCCGTGGTGCGACCTCGCTCAGTGCATCCCAGGCTGAGATCAGGAGAGCGACTGCGCCCGCGCGCGAAGCCGCGGCAAGGATGGTGGATCTCCCAATCGAGGCTGCCATAAGGGGCGAGGTTGATCGCCTCGCTGGCACCATCGAGCAGGCTCTTGAAGAAGTATCAGCTGCCGCCGAGCGCCTTGAGCGACTCTCCGTCGGCTCGAGCAACAGGCTCGCACAGGAAGATCTGCGGTTGCGGGCCGAGGCTGAGCCGGTTCGGGCGAGCCTTGACCAACTCGAGCGCGGCCTTGGCGCAATCACGGCGGAACTTCGCGACCTTGAAGTGCAAATTACGAGGCTCGACTCCGTCGAGCGAGAGTTGCTCGAACTGGAGGGGCTTGAGCGTCGAGTTCTGGCCGAGCGCCAGACGGCGCAGGAAGTGCTCGAGGATGCCGCGGAGCTCATTTTCGACGCGCGTGATCGTGCGGCGCGCTCAATCACTGATCAACTTGACCACCGCGTCCAGATCGCGGTCCGCCACTTCGCCGATACCAGCGCGTATCGGCGCACTTTGGCCGACTTGCTCCAAGGCAGCGGTCTGAAATACAGCGCACTCGCCGACTCGCTCGCGTCTGCGACGCTTCCCTCCGCCTTGCTGAGGTATGTCGAGCAGCGAGACGTCGACGGTCTGGCCGAGGTCGCGGGCGTCCCGCTGGACAGGGCAACTCGGATCATTGTCGCGCTTGACAAGCCTGAAGCACTCTCGAGCATTGCGGCCGCTACTTTGAGGGATGCGGTTGACTTTCGGCTGCAGGACGGCGCTACGGTGAAGAGTGCGGCGCAATTGTCGACTGGCCAGAAGTGTGCGGTGACTCTGCCGATCGTCCTAACCGACCCCGAAAGGATTGTGATCCTCGACCAGCCTGAGGACCATCTAGACAACCAGTTCCTTGTCGACCGGATCGTCACGAGTCTCGCCGCTCGAACGACCGCTGGCGCTCAGTCGATCGTCGCAACGCACAATCCTAATATTCCTGTGCTGGGAGGCGCGGCTCAGGTCGCCCACCTATCGAGTGACGGGTCGCAGGGACTTGTCGACGTTAAGGGCGCGTTCGATGCGCCGTCGGTCGTGCGGGTCATCACGACACTCATGGAGGGTGGGAGACGAGCTTTCCAGCTACGAGCACGCTTTTACGCTGAGCATGCGAGCGAATGATGAAGGACGATCTGAAGCGGCTCCTGCAGTCTGAGAGACCCTCGCACCGCTCAGTTGCAATTGATCGCCTCAGGCGGGAGGCCACTCCAGCAGACGCGAAGCTCGTGCGCGCCGCGATGACGTCCGAGACGGTCCCTGCCCTACGTCGCCAGTTGTCACAGATCGCGAGGGACCTGACCCGAGAACCGGGAACAGCGACGGCGAGCGGCGTCCCCGAGCAAGCGGGGCGCGCGACCCGACTTGAAGAGGACTTCGTGCATTGGATGCGTCACGAGCTCGAGCCGGGTATCGGTTGGCTCGCCCTGGCCGCCAGTGACGAGCTTGAGGAGTTCGACACAAGTGAGACCCGTGCGGCAATCGAAGGGCTGTCAAAGCGACTGGACAGCGTAGAAGCGCTTGTGCGCGCGAGTGCGCCACCGCGCTACGAGCAGCTTTCGCTGCTGGAGGCGCTGGAGGAAGCCGTCGAGATTAGCCGGGTGCCGAAGTCGCGCGTCGCCCTCGATGCGAGCGCAGGAGGTTCTGACAACATCACTAGTGACCCAAATTTACTGCGGCTGCTTCTTTCGAATGCCATCCGGAATAGTTACGAGGCACTACTCGACGTGCCCGGTGACCCGCAGGTGTACATCGCCTCAGGCGTGACGCCCCAGGCGTTCTGGGTGAAGATTAGCAATCGCTTCCAGGGTGCCGAATTCTCTTTCGACGAGGTCTCGGGGAAGGGTGTTTCGGCAAAGATCGGCCATCAAGGACAGGGTTTCGGGATTATGCGCATCGTCGCGGCGCGGCTGGGGTACGAACTTAGTATGGAAGCCGAGGCAGGTCTAGCCATCTTTACACTTAGGGGAGGGCGAGCCGGTGGCTAGCCTCTGGGCGCTCTATGTGGAAGACGAAGTCGGCGGAGCCGCCGATCGTTTCCAGCGCGAGATTGAGGAAGCTGGATTCGAGGTTGCCCGAGCCCATAGTGCCGCGCAGGCGAGGGCGCTTCTTGCCGAGGTCGCAGCGTCGGCGGGCATCATTGACTTGGTGGTCCTAGACCGAAAGCTGCCAGAAGAGGACGGTGGTCGGGCGGGCGAGGGTACAGGCGACGCTCTGTTTCAGGCGGTGGCGGCAGAACTCCCTGACACACCGATTATGGTTCTAACCGGCTACTCAGATGAGGATTTCGCCATACTGGTCCTCCAGCGCAGGAATGTCCTCGACGTGGGGGCCGTGGAGCCGGTGCAGCGAGTGGTCCATTTCAAGAAGGGCGCGGCCCTAGATTTTCGAAGGGCAGTAAGGGATCTCGGTGCCGCGCTCCGCGCGACTGAAGACGTATCCCTCGAAGGTCCCGTCGTCGCTCCGCCGGCGAGGCGCGTGCTCAAACGGGTCGGACAACTGTTTGATGGAGCGGTTGTGGAAGCGAAGCCGGCCGCTGGCGGACTTAGTGACGCGTCGGTGTGGATCTGTGATGTCAGAGCTTCGGACGGTCGACTGCTGACGTCCGTAGTGGTAAAGGCGGGGCATCACGGCGACACACGCCCGTCGGGCGGATTTATGGCGTGTATCCCTCCAGCGAGTGCTGCGCAGCCGATCCACCTCGTGACCGGGGCTTGCGGGGGCGCCAGCGGACATGTTGCGCCACTGGCGGGCAACGATAGCATTTCGCTTGCAGACCTGATCGCCTTGGATGAGCCCCGTGCCGTCGAAGCGGTAACTCGGGTCGTAGAGGTGTTGAGTGGCGTCGAAAGCGCGATGACAAGCCTTCCCCTCGAGCGCTTCGTCGCTCCTTTGATCGAGTGGCCACGGGCGGAGCAAATTGCGGCCGCCTTGGCGATCGAGTTGCCGAGCGGCGACTTGCCGATACCCGCGCATCTAGGGTGTTTGCACGGAGACCTACATCCCGGGAACGTGCTCCTCGTCGAGGAGCGGCCGGTATTCATCGATTTCGACCGGCAGCGCGTGGGGTCGCTCATACTGGATGGGCTCGCGTTGGCGCTCGGGGCGGTCTTCAACAAGGCTGGCCCGCTCCGTGATCGAGTGCCGTCACTCGATGAGATCCAGGCGGCGATCCTGGGGGATCAAGAGGCGTCGACGTGGTTCGGATCCTGTGCGAGCGCCTGGTCGGGGAGGGCGTTCGGGCACCGCGAGCGATGGGCGGGCGCGCTGGCCTATGCCTTGCGGCAGCTTAAGTACCGAGACGTTCTGGAGGATGAAGCACGTCGCGAACTCGCTGTGGGCCTCGCGCAACGGGCGTCGGAAGCCTTGCGCGCGTCTTAGCCTGCCGAAGTGGTGAGGCTCGCCTTCGTGGTCAGCGGTTGGTCAGCGCGCAGCCCGGAACCGGGTCATTCGGCGAACTACCCGCATGTATTTCCGCAGTTCACCGCGTTGTCCACAGTCCAAGATCGAACTTCTAGAGCGGGTGCCGGCAGTTCGAATCTGCCCAGGCGCACGTCGGTCCGGTCGACAGGCATCGAGTTGGCGTGGTGGTGGTCGCCCGTCTAGGGACCGGCAGCGAGGTGCTCGTTCAGGGTGTCACTGCGTAGCGCGTCCATCAGGATGCCGAAGGGTGCGGCGTCGGGTACCAGGGACGCGGAGTCGCCGGTGGGCATGACCGTCGTCGGGACGGGCACCACCCGTACCTCCTCGGGGCCGAGGTGGCGGACGCTCGTGAGCAGACCGACCAGCTCGGACCGGTCGAAGCTCTCGTCGACGGCGACGGACCCGGAGACGATGCCGAGCAGCCGTAGCCACGTCGCCGGGTTGCGCCGGACGTCGTCGTCCCCCAGGCGGTCGAGGATCGCGCGCAGCCACACCGCGGAGCGCTCCGCCCGCGACGTGTCGTCGAAGCCGTCCCCGCGGACCCAGACGAGGGCCTCCTCGCCCGTGAGCCGGTGACGCCCGGCGGGGAACGTCTGACCGCCCTCGACGACCAGCCTGCTGTCCAGGGCGATCTCCACGCCGCCGAGCCCGTCGGTCACCCGGGCGAACGTCTCGGAGTCGGTCAGCGCCACGTGGTCGAGGCGCACGTTCGTCAGCTGCTCGACGGTCTGCACCGCGCCGGTCGGGCCGCCCTGGGCGAAGGCGGAGCGCAGCGTCCCGGGGCCTGAACCGGGCACGTCGGCGGAGAGGTCGGGGGGCATCGCGATGACGTTCACGCTGGACCGGTCAGCCGAGATGTGCGCGAGCATGACGATGTCGGTCTGGGCGGCCGCGGCGGCCCAGTCCTGGCCGCTCTCGGTGCGGACGTCGTTCGTCGAGCCGAGCACGAGGATGGTGACGGGGGCGGGGCCGCCGGCCTCGGCCGGCGGGAGAGGGGCCGGGCGGTCCGTCAGGGCGACGGGGTCAGGGAAGCGCTCGAGCCGGTTGTCGAGAGTGCCGGCGACGACGAGTGCCCCACCCGTGGCGACCATGATCAGCAGGACCAACGATCCGAGGACCGCGAGCGCGATGTTCCGGCCGCGGTGGCTGGGCGGGGGAGTCCGGGGGACCTCCGGCGGGGGCGGGCTCGGCTGGTCGGGAGGGGTGAGCACCGTCCACGCGATGCCGTCGACCGCGGCCCGGACCTTGGCGAACGACTTCTCGTAGCCGCGTCGACCGGTCTCGCCGGGGTCGGGGACGTCGTCGTCCTCGGCCACCGGCGGGGCGGTGCCCACGCGGTGGACCGGTGCGAGCTGGGCCAGCGCGGACAGGCGCGCCGCGACTTCACCCTCGGGCAGGGCCGACGGGCCGAGGGATGTGGCGACCCGGGCCAGCTCGCACAGCGTGAAGGTCCGCCGGACCGCCGCGGGAACCTTGCGGACCACCGCCGAGCGCTCGTTCCGGGTGGCGGTGAGGACGAGGTCGGCCTCCGCCACCATGGTCGCGTCGACCTCCCGCGCGTGGTGGCCGTCGACGGCGAGGCCCTCGCGCGCGAGGAGCTCGTTGAGGTGCTCGGGGACGGGGTCGTCCGGAGCGACGTCGATCCCGGCGCTCGTCACCGTCACGGCGCTGTCGTCGCCGAGCCGAGCGCGCAGGAGTCGTTCGGCCGCGAGCGAGGGGCCCACGTCCGTGGCGCCGACCAGCAGCACGTCGAAGTGGTTCGCCACTGCCGTCGTCGGGACGGCACCGGACGGGCCCATCGAGCCAGTGTGTGGGGACATCCCGGACGCCCGCTATAGAGGTCTTCGGGGCAATTGTCCGTCGCGAAGAAGCCACCGTCCCGGCTGCGCGCCACCGCTGCATCTCGCGAATCTGTCCCTCTCCTGATGCCACTGGTCACGGGCCCGAGCGCACGGTGATGACGTCGCATCAGGTCGGCGAGACGTCGAGGGTGCTGCTGGTGATCCGGACGCGACTACGGGTGCCGTGCCGTCGAGGATCCCGCCTCGAACCGCCTCCACCGGCCTTCGGAGACGACGGCGGCAGAGCCGTCGAGGACGGCGATCGCGGTCCGCTCGTCGAGGACGTACGACGGGACGTCGAGGTCGGCCGCCCAGCGTTCGGCGTCGGCCATGGTGTTCGTCGGGAACGCGTCGAGGTGGGGGAAGATCGCGAAGTCGACGAGGCCGAGGGTGCGGTCGTCAGGGGCGCCGGGCCATTCGACGAACAGGTCGCCGATGCGGGGTGTCATCACCATGCTGCCGGCGCTGACGCCGACCCAGACGGTGTCGGGCATCGACGGGAAGAGGTCGTCGAGGCCGGACTCGCGGATCCAGTGGGCGAGGTAGGTCGCGTCACCGCCGTCGACGAGGAGGGCGTCGGCCTCGCGTACCCAAGGGATCCAGCGGTCGGGGCCGATGGTCGGCAGGGCGGTGAGCTCGAGGATGCCGAGGGACGCCCAGCCCAGGCCGGTGAGGTGCTCGGCGCCCGACCCCGCGGCCACCGTCCTCTGCACCGACGACGGCCCGCACATCGGGTGTCCCCACTGCGCGGTCGGGACGACCAGCGCGTGGCTCTCCTCGATCGGCTTGCCGAGCATCTCGACGAGCGCGGCCCGGATCGACGGGTTGGTCACACCGCCGGACGTGAGCAGCAGCTTCAACGCAGGCCTCCAGGTCGCGCACGAGAACGGAGCGGTCGACGTAGAGACTGTCGGGCCCGCCCGGACTCAGCGGCAACCGGAGGACGTCATGCGAGGGAGAGGAAGAGCTTCTCCAGCTTGGCGACGTCGAGCGTGCCCTCCTGGCCGTCGGCGCCGGGGGTCATGCACTGCTTCATGCCGGACGCGATGATCGCGAACCCGGCGCGGTCGAGCGCGCGGGACACGGCGGAGAGCTGCGTGACGACGTCCTCGCACTCGCGGCCCTCGTCGAGCATGCGGATGACGCCGGCGAGCTGGCCCTGCGCGCGCTTGAGACGGTTGGTGACGCTCGTCATCTCGTCAGGGTCGAGCTGCATGGCGGTTCTCCTCGTCGGACGCGTGTGGCGACGATACCCCCGCGGGTACCGGCTGGAGCGAGGTCAGCGCGGGCAGGTGCAGCGGTCGGCGGGCGGGACCGCGCCCATGACGTCCTGGGCGTGCATGCCGCAGCCGTCCCAGGTGGTCTTGCCGCAGGTGGGGCAGGTGACGGGGTAGCACATGGTGGTTCTCCTCAGGGAAGGGCGGAGCAGGGGGTCAGGCGGACAGGGACGGGTGGACGGCCTGCAGGGTCTGCCAGCCGCCGGAGAGGTTGCGGGCGTCGAGGCCGACGCCGCGCAGGATGCGGGTCGCGAGGTAGGAGCGGACGCCGCTCGCGCAGTGCACGCTGATCGGGCGGCCGTCGGCGGCGGTACGGACCTCGTCGAGGCGGTCGCGCAGCTCGGTGTGCGGGACGTGCAGCGAGCCGGGCAGGTGGGCGGCGGTGCGCTCCTTCGCCGAGCGGACGTCGAGGACCAGGGTCGACGCCATGACCTCAGCCAGCTCCGTCGCCTGCCACTGGGGCATCGTGCCGTCGAGCGCGTTCTGCGCGACGAAGCCGAGCATGTTGACCGGGTCCTTCGCCGAGCCGTACGGCGGGGCGTAGGCGAGCTCGAGCTCGGCCAGGTCGTCGGCGGTCATGCCCGCGCGCAGCGCCGTCGCGAGGACGTCGATGCGCTTGTCGACACCCTCGCGGCCGACGGCCTGGGCGCCGAGGAGGCGACCATCGGGCGAGAACGACGCGACCAGGTGCACGGCTGCCGCGCCCGGGTAGTAGCCCGCGTGGTGGTTCGGGTGCAGGTGGACGACCTCGTGCTCGATGCCGGCGCGCAGGAGCGTGGCCTGGCTGGCGCCCGTGACGGCTGCGGTCAGGCCGAAGACGCGGACGATCGCCGTGCCGAGGACGGCGGCTTGCGGGGTCGTGCGGTGGCCGAGCATCGACTCGGTGGCGCGACGGCCCTGGCGGTTGGCGGGACCGGCTAGTGGCATCGGGCCGGCGTCGCCGGTGACGGCCTGACGGACCTCGATGGCGTCGCCGACGGCCCAGATGTGCGGGTCGGACGTGCGGTGGTCGGCGTCGACGCGGATCGCGCCGCGCACCCCGAGGTCGAGGCCGGCGTCGCGGGCCAGGTCGCTCGCGGGGCGCACGCCGACGTTGACCACGACGAGGTCGGCGTCGAGCGCCGAACCGTCGGAGAGGGTCACGGTCACCTGCCCGTCGGGGGCATCGGCAGGACCAGACGCGCTGCTCGTCGCGCTCGTCGCGCGGTCAGTCGCGGCCGCGCTCGACGGGACGGAGGTGGCGGCCGGGCCGGCATCCGCGACAGAGGTCGCCGACACGCCGAGGTGCAGCGCGACGCCGTGGGCCGTGAGCTCGTCGGCGAGCAGGGGAGCGAGCTCGGCATCGAGGGGCGGCAGGACGTGGTCCGCGAGCTCGACGAGGTCGACCTCGAAGCCGCGCTTGACGAGCGCCTCCACGGCCTCCAAGCCGATGAAGCCGGCGCCGACGACGACGGCCCGCGGGGGACGCGTGCCCGTCGCGCGGGCGAGCACCTGGTCGACGCGGTCGCGCAGGGCGTCGACGTCGGGGACCGTCCGCAGCGCGTGGACCGCGGGGTGGTCGAGGCCGTCGATCGGCGGGCGGACCGCGACCGCGCCGGGCGCGAGCAGCAGGGCGTCGTAGGGCAGCGCGTACGCACCGTCGGCGGTCGCGACGGTCACCGTGCGGGCGGCGCGGTCGATCGCGGCGGCGCGGTGGCCGGTGCGGACGTCGAGGTTGAGGGCGGCGCGCAGGCTCTCGGGCGTGTGGAGCAGCAAGTCATCGCGGTCCGCGATCTCGCCGGACAGGTGGTACGGCAGGCCGCAGTTGGCGAACGACACGTACGGCGACTGCTCGAGGACGACGATCTCGGCCGACTCGGACAGCCGACGGGCCCGGGCGGCGGCGCTCATGCCGCCCGCGACGCCACCGACGATCACGAGGCGGCGCGGGGCGTCGCTCGGGTGCGCGGGGAGAGGGGCCTCGGTGCTGGGCATGGGTCGACGATACCCCCGGGGGTATTTGATCATCAAGCCGCGGCGTCCGTGAAGCCTGGCACAGGAAGCCGACGCGCGCCGGAGCGGAACCGCCGAGCCGGCCCGCAGTCCGCAGCCCGCAGCCCGCCCCCGGACGCCGCGGCTGCGCAGGGAGCGCCGTCGTCGACACCACCCGGTCTCAGTCGGAGAAGACGCCCCAGCAGATCGCGTTGCGCCGACGCTGGTCGTCGAGCACGAGGTCCCGCAGGTCATCGGGGATCAGGTCGCGCTGCCACCGCAGCTCGGCGACCCGGGTGGCCTCGCGCTCGGCCTCCGGGACCTCCGCCGTCGCGGCGCGGATCGCGTAGGCGGCGGCTCCCAGGTCGTGCGCGGCGACGTGCGCGACCGCGACCGCCTGACCCGCCGAGAGGGCGGCGAACCGCGCGGGGTCCGGCAGCCCGCGACCGGCGGCGTTGGCCCGGAAGGCCGAGTCGTGCGCCTGCCGCATGGTCGCCTCGCCACGCGTCCAGGCGTGCCCGATGCGCAGCGCCTCCGCGGGGCGGTCGTCGTCGCTCTCGCGCTCGAACAGCGGCAGCACGTGCTCCGCGCACGCGAGCGCCCAGCGCGCGAGCAGGACGTGGTGCTCGTCGGTCAGCGTGCCGCCGCGACGGATCGTGATGAGCCGGGGGTCGCGTTCGCGCGGGAGGATCGGCACGCGTTCATCCTGGCGCAGAGGGCTGACGTGCGCGTTCGGGCTGCGACCGCCCGGTGGCGTCAGTCGTCCTCGCGCTGGATCAGCTCGAAGAACGGGGGTGTGTGGCCGCCCGGCGTGGCCGGGAGCGGGTACTGGAAGGCGAGGTTCGACGCGTCGAGGGCCGCGAAGAACTCCTCCCACGTCGCGCGCTCGGCGCCGTGCCCGCTCGGGCCCTCCGGGAAGATGACCGCGGGCATGCGCGGGTCCTCCGGGTAGACGGCGCGGATCAGCGCGGGGACCGCCTGGTGGCCTTCGACGAACCGGCGGATCTCGTCGGGGTCCGTCGTGGTCCTGGTCAGATCGCTCATCGTGCGCTCCCGTCGTCGGCGACGGTCCCATGCTCCCGCCGGGAGAGCGTCGCCGCAGCCGGGAGCCTCCGCGGCACGTCCCTCCGCGGTACGGGCCTCAGCGGCGGGCGGCCGTCCCGCCGACGGGTGCGGCGCTCGCGGTCTCCAGCCAGGACGCCGGGTCGGGGGCGCCGCACAGGGCGGAGCCGCTGACGACCCAGGTGGCGCCGTGCGCGGCGCAGTCGTGCGCGTGGTCGAGCGTGACGCCGCCGTCGACGCCGAGCGCGCGGCGACCCGCGCCACGGCCGACCGCCGCGACGCCACCGCCGGCGTCAGCATCGCGGCCACCTGCGAGCGCGTCGAGACGGGACAGCGTCGACGGCAGGAACGTCGAGCCCGCCTGGCCGGGGGTGATGGACATGACGAGGACCGCGACGTCGGGTGGGAGGTCGTCGAGGGCGGAGAGCGGCGTCGACGGGGAGATCGCGACGCCAGCCCGGCGCCCGGCGGAGCGCACCCGCGAGACGGCCGTCGCCCAGCCCGCGGCCTCGACGTGCACGATCACGGTGTCGCACACGGCGGTCCACGCGTCGACCTCGGCGAGCGGGTCGCACACCATGAGGTGCGCCTCCCCGGGCAGGCCGGTCAGGTGGGACAGCCGGGACACGGTGTCCGGGTCGAAGCCGCCGGGCGCGGCGAAGACCCCGTCGGACACGTCCCAGTGCCAGCGCGTGAGCCCGGCGGCGGCGAGGCGCACGGCCTCGCCGGCGAGGCGGTCGGGCGGGGTGGACCAGAGCGACGCAGCGACGACCAGCGTCACGAGCTCGCCCCTGCGTCGCCACCCTCGACGGGCGCGACCCGCGGCAGCGCGAGCAGCGCCTCGGCGAGCGCACGGTCGGTGACGAGCTCGGTGCACAGCCCGGCGCGGACGATCGCGGCGACGGCCTGCGCCTTCTGCGCCCCGCCGGCGGCGGCGACGATGCGCGGGATGGCGCGCATCTGCGCGAACTCGATGGTCACGCAGCGGTCCTGGAAGTGCGGGGCGACCAGGTCGCCGGAGTCGGAGACGAGCAGCGACGCGACCTCCGCGCGCACGCCCGACTCCAGCAGGGCGGAACGCTCGGCGTCGCTGATCGTGCGCAGGAGCTGCGAGTCCGGCGGCTCCCACGAACCGACGGACACGACCGCGGTCGTCACGGAGTCGAACATGCGCAGGGCGGCGGCGACGTCGGGCTGGCGGCGCAGCGCGTCGGCGGTGCGGGCGTCGTCGACGACGAGCGGCGCGAAGATCGGGCGCGCGGTGCCGCCGGAGCGCAGGGCGACGCGGCGGACGATCTCGACGGGCGACTCGTCGAGGTCGGTGCCGATCGCGCCGGTGAGCTGGACGACGTCGACGCGGGGGAGCGGCGGCAGCGCGGCGCTCATGGCGGTGAGCGTCCGGCCCCAGGCCAGGCCGAGCACCTCGCCCTCGCGCAGGGTCGCGCCGAGGACCTGCGCGGCGGCCTCGCCGACCTGGTGGCGGACGGCGTCGGCGTCGCCGCTGGTCTCGACGACCGTCACCGACGTCAGGCCGAGGTGCTCGCGCAGCGCAGCCCCCAGCGCCGGGTCCTGCAGCCCGTCGGCGTGGATGGTGATCGTGACGACGCCGGTCGCCTTCGCGTGCTCGAGCAGGCGCGCGACCTTGAACCGGGACACGCCCAACTCCTCCGCGATCTGCACCTTCGACACGTCGTCGACGTAGTAGCGCCGGGCCGCCAGGACCATCAGTCCGCGGTCCTCGGCGCCGTTGCCGCGCACCTCACTCTCGCTCATGTGAGCACCATAGCGCGCTCGAACGTTTCCCAATCGTGATCTGGCCGAGTTGATCCGAGCGAGAACCGCGACGTAGTGTCGAAGCCAGATGAGCAACGCACGGTGCTCATATGAGCAAGAACACAGGCTGCGAGGAGGCAGACATGGTGAAGCGCCGCCGGATCCCGGAGGAGCTCGGCATCGGCGTGGTGATCGTGCTCGTCGCGGTGATCTTCAGCCTGATGTCCCCGACGTTCCGCACGTTCGACAACGCCAACCTGCTGCTGCTCAACGGCACGGTCATCGCGTTCCTCGCGATGGGCCAGGCGTTCGTGCTGCTCACCGGCGGCATCGACCTGTCGACCGGCTCGAACGTCGCCCTCACCGGCATGGTCGCCGCGCTCCTCATGCGCAACGGGCTGCCCTGGTGGGCGGCGGCGCTCGCCGCGCTCGCGGTTGGCGCGTTCGTCGGCGTCATCAACGGCGCGCTCATCCACTACCTGAAGCTGCCGCCGTTCATCGTGACGTTCGCGGCGTTCGGCGTCGCCGCGTCGATCCCGCTCATCCTCACCGGCGCGAGCTCCGTCAACGTCGCCGACCCGATGTTCGCGATCATCGGCCGCGGGTCGCTGTTCGGGATCCCCATGCCGGTTGTGCTCGTCGCGGTGTTCGCGATCGTCTTCACGGTCCTGCTGCGGCTCACCCCGACCGGCGTCCACATCTACGCGGTCGGCGGCAACGCCGAGACCTCGCGCCTGTCGGGCATCCCGATCGGCCGCGTCACGATGCTCGTCTACGCGGTCTCCGGGCTCTGCGCGGGCATGGGCGGCCTCATCGTCACGTCGCGCCTCATGGTCGGCTACCCGTCGGCCGGCTCGGGCAACGAGCTCTTCTACTCGATCGCCGCGGCGGTCGTCGGCGGTGTCAGCCTGTTCGGCGGGATCGGCTCCCTGCCCGGTGCGCTGCTCGGCGCCGTCCTCATCGCGACCGTGTCCAACGGCATGAACGTCGTCGGCGTCCAGTCGTACTGGCAGCCGCTCGTCATCGGCCTGATCATCCTCGGCGGCGTCATCCTCGACACCTACCGCCGCCAGTCGTCGCTCAGCGACCTGTTCCGCCGCCACCTGCGCGGCGGGCCCCCCAGCGGCACCGACGCCACGGGCACCCCCGCCACCGCGACGCCCGCCACCCCCGTCACCGCGGGCACCCCCGACCACCGGTGAACCCGGCACGACCCCGACCCACCCCCAGGAGAGACAGAGCGATGAAGCTTCGCATCCCCGCCCTCGCGGCCGGCCTGGCCGCCACCACCCTCGTGCTCGGCGCGTGCGGTGCCGTCGACACGGGCACGGGCTCGTCGAACGGCGGCTCGTCCGGCGCGGCCACCGCCGCCTCCGGCGAGATCCCCCGCCCGGACTCGTGCGACGACGAGACCCCGTTCATCGCGGTCGCGCTGCCGAACCTCACCAACCCCTACTACGTCGCCATGAAGGCCGGCTTCGAGGAGGCGGCCGAGGCGAACGGGTTCACGGTCGAGGTGCAGATCGCCGACGACGACGACGCCAACCAGCTCGCGCAGGCGCAGTCGATGCTGCAGAAGAAGCCGTGCGCGCTCGCCCTCAACGCGGTCAAGTCCGAGCCGGGCGCCGCGATCGTCAAGGCCGCGAACGACGCGGGCGTGCCGGTGTTCACCGTCAACGTGGGCATCGACCCCGAGGCGCTCGAGTCGCAGGGCGCGAGCATCGTGCAGTACCTCGGCGCCGACAACACCGCGGGCGGCCGCCAGACCGCCGAGCAGGTCCTCGCCGACCTGGGCGCCGACGCCGAGATCAAGGTCGGCTTCGTGACCGAGCCCGACGAGACCCCGACGCAGATGCGCGACGCCGGCTTCGAGGAGGCCCTGTCCGCGAACCCGAACGCGTCCGTCGTGGCGAAGGTCGACGGCAACGTCAAGCCCGACGACAGCCTGCGCGCGACCACCGAGATGCTCTCCGGCAACCCGGACATCAACGTGATCTTCGCGTCGACGGGCCCGGCCGCCTACGGCGCGCTCCAGGCCCTCGGCGCCAACAGCGCGGTCAAGGTCTACGGGTTCTGCGCCTCCGAGCAGACGCTGACCGAGCAGTACCCCGCGTGCGTCGCCCAGGAGCCGAACGCCTACGGCCAGCAGGTCGTCGAGCAGATCCGGGCGTGGGTCGACGGCGCGACGCCCGAGGCGGAGATCCTGCAGTCGCTCAAGCTGTTCACCGTCGGCCAGACGCCGGGTCCGGGCGAGGTCGGCTGACATGACCACGACGTCGACCGGGACGCCGGCAGGGCTGAGCGTCCGAGGGATCATCAAGCGGTACTCGGGTGTGTCGGTGCTGCACGGCGTCTCGGTCGACGTGCGGCCGGGGGACGTCGTCGGGCTCGTCGGCCACAACGGCGCGGGCAAGTCGACGCTCCTGCGGACCATCGCCGGGGCGACCACCCCGGACGGCGGCCAGATCGTCGTGGACGGGCGCGCCGCGACGATCGACTCGCCCGCCGCCGCGATCGACGCGGGCATCGCGACCGTCTACCAGGAGCTCTCGCTCCTGCCGAACCTCACCGTCGCGCAGAACGTCTACCTCGGCGACGAGCGCTCGCGCGGCGGGCTGCTCCGCCGGGACGAGATGCGCGCCGGGGCGCGGAAGCTCGTCGAGTCCTTCGGGCTCGACGTGGACGTCGACCGCAAGCTCGGCGACTACCCCGTCGCGACCCGGCAGATGCTCGAGATCGCGGTCGCCACGCACCGCGACGCGAAGTACCTGCTGCTCGACGAGCCGACGACGAGCCTCGAGGGCGGGCAGGTCGAGCGCCTGCTCGACATGGTCCGGTCCCTCGCGGCCGACCGCGGGCTCGGCATCGTGTTCGTCGACCACAAGCTCGACGAGCTCTACGCGGTCTGCAACCGGGTCGTCGCGCTCGTCGACGGGCGCGTCCGGATCGACGCCCGCGTCGACGAGGTCAGCCGGCACGACGTCGTCGCGGCGATCGCGGGCGACGAGGCAGCCCAGATGGACGACCGGCTGCGCGCCGGCGACGCCCCCACGCAGGCGACGCACGCGGCGCAGGTCGAGACCGACGAGGCCGATGCGGCAGCGCCCGTCGCCGACGTCCGCCGCTGGCTCCCCGACGCGTCACGCGGCCCCCGTGTGGAGGTCCGCGACCTGCACGCCTCGGGCGTGCACGGGGTCTCGCTGACCGCCGAGCCGGGCCGTGTCCTCGGCCTCTACGGGCTGGTCGGCGCGGGTCGCACCGAGGTGATGCGCGCGCTCGTCGGCCTCGCGCCCGTCACGGCCGGGTCGGTGCTGCTCGACGGCCGCCCCTACCGCCCGGGCGCCCCGGCGCGGGCCCAGCGCGCGGGCGTCGTCTACGTCACCGAGGAGCGCAAGAGCGACGGCATCGTCCCGAAGCTCGACTCCCCGATGAACGTCGCCCTGCCCGTCCTGCGCCGCTACCGGCGTGCGGGCCTGCTCGACAAGCGCCGCATGCTGCGCGACGCCGACGACCTGCTCGGCCAGCTGCGGGTGCGCGGCGACGTGCACGGGCCCGTCGTGAGCCTGTCGGGCGGCAACCAGCAGAAGGTGCTGCTCGCGCGGGCCATCGCGCAGCGGCCGCGGGTCCTGCTGCTCGACGAGCCGACCAAGGGCGTCGACCTCGGCGTCAAGGCCGAGATCCACCGCATCGTCCGCTCGCTCGCGCACGACGCCGGGCTCACCGTGCTGCTCGTCTCCTCCGAGGAGGAGGAGATCTGCGAGGTCGCCGACGACATCGTCGTCGTCTCGCACGGCCGGAGCACCGGTGAGCAGCTGTCCGCCGAGCACCGCACCCCGCAGGCGCTGCGCCTCGCGGCGTGGGCCGCCGCCTGATCCCGGCCTCCTCATGACGCACCACGGACCACCGACGGAAGAGAGCACCCCCATGACGACGAGCGCTGCGGCGACCCTCCAGACCGCGCGGGACATCGTGCGGCGCGAGGGCCAGGGGGTCGCGGACGTCGCCGACCAGCTCGACGAGTCGTTCGTCGCGGCCGTGGAGCTCGTGGGCCGCGTGACCGGCAAGGTGTTCGTCACCGGCTCGGGCACGTCGGGCGCGGTCGCCCGGCGCATGGCGCACCTGCTGTCGGTGTGCGGCACCCCGGCGGTCTTCCTGCCCGGCATGGACGCGCTGCACGGCACGATGGGTGCCGTGGTGTCCGGCGACCTGCTCATCACGATCTCGCGCGGCGGCGAGTCGGACGAGCTCAACGACCTGTCCCGCCGCGTGCAGCAGCGGGGCGTGCCGGTGATCGCGCTGACAGCCTCGCCCACGTCGACGCTCGGGACCCTCGCGGACCTCACGGCCGTGGTCGACGCCGGTCCCGAGGTCGACCCCGGCGGCGTCATCGCGATGGGGTCGACGCTCGCGACCGCCGCGTGGGGCGACGCGCTCGCCGCAGTTCTTATGCAGATCCGCGGCTACGGCTGGGAGCAGGTGCTGTTCACGCACCCCGCCGGTGCCGTCGGGCGCATCGAGGAGCTGCCCGAGGCGCTGCCGTCGCTCGCCGCCGAGCGTCCGGAGGCCTGATGGGCGTCGTCGCGGGCGTCGACTCCTCGACGCAGTCCTGCACGGTCGAGCTGCGCGACGCCGAGTCCGGCCGGCTGCTCGGGTCGGGCCGCAGCCCGCACCCGCCGACGTCGCCGCCGGTCAGCGAGCAGGACCCGGCGGACTGGTGGGCGGCGTTCGGGCTCGCGCTCGGCCACGCCCTGTCGGACGCCGGGCTGAGCGCGCGCGACGTCGACGCCGTGAGCGTCGCCGCCCAGTGCCACGGTCTCGTGCTGCTCGACGCGCAGGACCGCGTGCTGCGGCCCGCGAAGCTCTGGAACGACACGACGTCGAGCCCGCAGGCCGCCGCGCTCGTGCGCGACCTCGGCACCGCCGGCTGGGCGGACGCCGTCGGCTCGGTCCCGACGGCCGCGTTCACGATCACCAAGCTCGCGTGGGTCGCCCAGCACGAGCCGGCGCTCCTCGACGCGACGGCCCTCGTCCTGCTGCCGCACGACTACCTCACCTACCGGCTCACCGGCCGCGCGGTGACCGACCGCTCCGAGGCGTCGGGGACCGGCTACTACGCCGCGCACGAGGACCGGTACCTGGTCGACCACCTGAACCGCTGGGTCCGTGCCGGGCTGCCGTGGGCCACGATGCTGCCGTCCGTCCTCGGCCCGTCGGAGGCGGCGGGCACCGCCTCGACACCCGACGCGCGCGCGCTCGGCCTGCGCGACGACGTCGTCGTCGGTGCCGGCGCGGGCGACCAGCACGCGGGCGCGCTCGGCATCGGGCTCGCGCCCGGGCAGGTGCTGTACAGCCTCGGCACGTCGGGCGTCGTCATGACGACCTCGCCCACGCCCGTGCACGACGCGACCGCGTGGGTCGACGGCGTCGCCGACGCCGCGGGCGGGTGGCTGCCGCTCGTCTGCACGCTCAACTGCGCCAAGGTCACCGACACCGTCGCGCGCCTGCTCGGCGTCGACCATTCCGAGCTCACGCGCCTCGCCCTCGCCGCACCGCGCCGCGCCGACCGCATGGTCCTCGCCGCGTACCTCGACGGCGAGCGCAGCCCCGACCGTCCCGACGCGCGCGGCGTGCTCGCCGGCCTGCGCTCCGACACGACCCGCGAGGAGCTCGCGCTCGCCGCCTACGAGGGCGTCGTCCTGGGTCTCGTGCGCGGCCACGACGCGATCCGCGCCGCCGGGGCGACCGCCGACGGCGAGGTCGTCGTCACCGGCGGCGGCGCGCGCTCGCTCGCGTACCGGCAGGTGCTCGCCGACACGCTCGGCGCGCCCGTGCACACGCGCGACGTCGACGAGGCCACCGCGCGCGGCGCCGCGGTGCAGGCCGCCGCCGTGCTCACCGACGCCGACGTCCACACCGTGCGCGACGCCTGGACCCCCGCCACGACCGGTGTCGTCGAGCCGCAGCACGCGGTCGACGCCGACGTCTGGCGCCGCTACCGCGCGCTGGCCGACGCCCGCCAGCCCGACGAGACCCCGGAGTGACGATGGACCTCTACCTCGACAGCGCCGACCGCACGGCCCTCGAACCGCTGCTCGCCACGGGCCTGTTCCGCGGCGTCACGACCAACCCGCTGATCCTCCAGCGCG
This sequence comes from Cellulomonas algicola, assembly GCF_019024305.1. Lineage (NCBI taxonomy): Bacteria > Bacillati > Actinomycetota > Actinomycetes > Micrococcales > Cellulomonadaceae > Cellulomonas > Cellulomonas algicola. The sequence goes on from NZ_JAHKSJ010000008.1 coordinate 34,037, forward strand.
GCGACGTGCGCCTCGACGCCGTGCCCGACCTCGTCGGCTGGCTGCTCGAGCGCACATCCGAGGTCTTCGTCCAGACGACGGCCCACGGCGTCGACGCGATCGTGACCGAGGGCCATGCGCTGCGCGCCCTGTCCGACCGGCTCGTCGTCAAGGTCCCCGCGACGCAGGACGGCCTCGCCGCGACCCGCCGCCTCGCCGACGACGACGTCCCCGTGCTGGTCACCGCCGTCTACGACGCCCGCCAGGCCGTCCTCGCCGCCGCCGCCGGCGCCCGGTGGATCGCCCCCTACCTCGGCCGCATGACCGAGTCCGGGCGCGACGGGCACGGCCAGGTCGCCCGGATGGTGCGCGCGCTGGAAGGCACCGGGACGCAGGTGCTCGTCGCGAGCATCCGGACCGTCGACGACGTCGTGACGCTCGCCGTCGCCGGCGCCCACGCCGTGACCCTCGGCGCCGCCGTCGCGCAGGACCTCTTCGTCGAGCCCCTCACCGACGCCGCGCTCGCCCAGTTCGACGAGGCGGTCGCGACACTGCGTTGAAGGACGTGGGTGCGTCGGCGAGGACGTCAGCGGCGCCGGCCGGCGCGTGCCGCGAACTCGTCCATCGCGACGAGGACGTCGTCCGCCTGCCAGACGCGTGAGCGGCGGCCCGTCGAAGGCGAGCGCAGGACGCCGTCGCGCTCGAGTACCTCGATCGCGTTGTATGCCGCTCGTTCCGACACGCCGAGCGTCGTCGTCACGAAGTCCGCGGTGACGACGGGCTGCGCGAAGAGCGCGTCGGCGAGCCGCCACGCGGTCGAGTCGGTACGCGCGTGGATCATGTCGTGCCACCGAGCTCGGGTCGTCGTGATGTCTGCGGCGAGTGCGCGACCGTTCACCGTCGCGGCCGTGGCGGCATCTGCCACCTGTTCGATGATCGGCCCGATGTCGCCGAGCCGGTACGACCCCAGTGCAGCGAAGTACGCATCGGGATCACGGAGCAGGCCGGCCGAGACGGGCACCGTGGTGTGCAGCGCGAGGCCGTGGCGGCGAAGCAGGGTGTGCACGAGGACGCGTCCGGTACGACCGTTGCCGTCGGTGAACGGGTGGATCGTCTCGAACTGCGCGTGGACGACCGCGGCGTGCACGATCGCGGGGACGTCACCCCGGGCGGCGAACGTGACGAGGTCGTCGATGGCCGCGGGGACCCGCTCGTGGTGCGGCGGTACGAAGTCGGCACCGTGCGGGCTGATGGCCGACGAGCCCACCCACACCTGCTCCTGACGCCACCGACCCGCCACGTCGGGCTCGCTCTCGCGCAGGAGCGTGGCGTGAACGCTCAGGATGTGCTCGGGGGTCACCTCGTCACCGCCCGCGAGGGCGGTCGTCATGGCCCGCACGTTCGCGGCGACGAGCTCGGCGTTCTGGCGCGACGGCGCGCCCAGCGCGGCGAGGGCGAGGTTGCGCGCGTTGGTCGTCAGGTGCTCGATCTGCGAGCTCGACGCGGACTCGGTCCGCAGCAGGACGGCGGGCATCGGGACGGGCAGGGCTGCCATCTCCTGGTCGAACCGGGCGACGTCGAGCGTCGCCTGCTCGGCGATCGCCCGCACGCGCGGCGGCGTGTCGACGGTGAGATCGCCGATGGCCGGCGGGATGGCGGCCTGGTACGGGCGGGTCGTCCGTAGACGTTGGAACGCGTCCAGGTGCGGATTGTTCGGCGTCCAGTCGCGTGCCTCGAACGACAAGGCGGGCCACGGCGCAGCGGGTGGCTCGGCAGCCGTCGTCGGGGCTTCCATCCTTCACCTCCTGCGCTCGTTAATGAAGGCTACCGCCTTAGCCTTCAGTAACGGTACGTCGTTCCTGAAGGATCGACGCCTCCGTGCAGTGACTTCCGTCTGTGACGTCGACCAGGAGGTGACGTTCGACGACGCCCGTCGACAGAAGACGGTCAGCGGTCGTCGTCGTCGTCCTTCGGCCGCAGGATCTTCAGCGGGATCCCGGCGATCGACGGGTCGGGCACGGGGAGCGTGTCGAGGTCGTCGGCGGGCGCGGGGAAGGAGGACGGCTCCGGCCCCACCCACAGCCGCCACAGCCCGTCCTGGTGGTAGACGACGCCGGGCACGACGAGCAGCGCCCTCCCGGACGGCAGCTGCGCGGCGAGCAGGGGCACCTCGTCGGGCGGCACGAACCCGATGACCACGTTGCGCGCGCTCAGGACCAGCCGCGTGCCGCGGCCGCGGTCGACGCGCAGCTCGACGGTGACGGGCCGCTCGGCGGCCCGCTCGTGCATCGTGAGCGCGGCGACCAGGGACGTCTGCAGCGCGGGCGCCTCGGCGGCGACGAAGCCGTCACCGACGACGCCGGTGACGTGCGGGCGACGGCCGAAGATGCTCATCCGTACCGCCGGTCCCCGCCCTGGGTGTACTTCGTCGCGCCGGTGATGGCGGCCAGGATGCTCTCGTAGCTCGCGGTGCCGGCGTCGAACGACCCGTTGTTGCGCCCGTGGCGCAGCACCTCGATGCGGTCGGACACCGCGCGCACGTCGACCATGTTGTGGCTGATGAGGATGACGCCGAGGCCGAGCTCGCGCAGGCGCTCGATGTGGGTGAGCACCTCGGCGGTCTGCGCGACGGACAGCGCGGCGGTGGGCTCGTCGAGCACGACGATGCGCGGGTTGCCGATGAGCGTGCGCGCGATCGCGACGGACTGCCGCTGCCCGGCGGACAGCGCGCGCAGCTCGGTCTTGACCGACGGGATGGGGCTGTTGAGGTCCTGCAGGATCCGCTTGGTGGTCTGCTCCATCTCGCCGTCCTTGAGCCCCGACCCGCCGCGCGTGAGCTCGCGGCCGAGGAACAGGTTCGCGGTGACGTCGAGGTTGTCGCAGAGCGCGAGGTCCTGGAAGACGGTCGCGACGCCGAGCGCGTGCGCGGCCGACGGGGACGTGATCGAGACGGGTTCGCCGTCGATCTCGACGATGCCGGAGTCGGGCGTGAGCACGCCGGACACGATCTTGGCGAGCGTCGACTTGCCCGCGCCGTTGTCGCCGACCAGCGCGACGACCTCGTGCGCGTGCACCTCGAAGTCGACGCCGACGAGCGCCTCGACTGCGTTGAAGCTCTTGGTGATCTGCTTCATGGACAGCAGCGGCACGCGGGGTGGCATCGTCGCCATCGGTCGCACCTGCCCTTCGTCCTTCACGGTCGTCCCAGTCATCATGCCTCCGAGCGGTTCATGCGTCGGCCCGCTCCTGAGCGGTCACCGGCGGGTCCAGGTCGACGTCGGCGTGCTGCATCACCAACGCGATGGCCCCCGCGACCTCGGCGGCGTTGCCGAGCTCGGCGGGGATCACCTCGAGCGGGGCGATCTGGTTGAGCAGGACGCGCCGCCGCAGCGCCTCCCGCATGGGCCGGAGCAGGATCTCGCCGGTCTCGGCGAGCTCGCCGCCGACGACGACGCACTGCGGGTTGACCGTCATGGCCACGCCGGACACGACGGCCCCGATCTCGGCGCCCGCGTCGGCGATGACCTGGGCGCACCCGGGGTCACCCTCGCGCGCACGCTGCACGACGTCGCGCAGCGTGAGGTTGCCGTGGGTCGCGCGCAGGGGCTCGACGATCGCGCGCGCACCGACGACGGTGTCGAGGCACCCGCGGCTGCCGCAGCGGCAGATGTCGCCCTGCGGGTCGACCTGGACGTGGCCGATCTCGCCGGCCGTCCCGGCGAACCCGCGGTGGAGCTGGTGGTTGATGATGATGCCGGCGCCGGTCCCGTAGGACGCGCGCACGTAGACGCTGTCGCGGTACTCGCGCGACGCGCCGCGCGTGCTCTCGGCGAGGGCGCCCAGGTTGGCGTCGTTGTCGACGTAGACGGGCAGCGCGAGGCGCTTCGACAGGACGTGCCCGACGTGCACCTCGTCCCAGCCGCGCATGACGCCGCGCACGGAGATCATGCCGGTCGCGTCGTCGACGGGGGCGGGCAGGCCGATGCCGATGCCGACGACGTCCTGCATCGCGAGGCCGAGGCGCTCGAGCAGGTCGACGACCAGGAGCGCGGTGCGGTCGAGGGACGTGTCGACCGGGTGGTCGACGGGCATCGGGAGCACGCGCTCGGCGAGCACCTCGTGCGTGAAGTCGGCGATCGCGACGCGGATGTGGCGCTGGCCGACGTGCACCCCGACGGCGAGCCCGACGCGGTGCGCGAGCGTGACGAGCTGCGCGCGGCGGCCGGTGCGGATCGTCGTGCGGACCTCGACGACGCCGTCGGAGACCAGCTGCTTGACGATCGTGGAGACGGTCGCGGGGGAGAGGCCCGTGGCACCGACGAGCTCGACCTGGGTGAGCCCGCCGTGCCGTTTGACGGTCTCGACGACGGCGCTGCGGTTGGCTTCACGCAACGAGGACTGCGAACCGGCCACCGCCTACCGTCCTCTCACGCGGCAGAGACTACCTGGCCTGCGCGAACGCGTCGGTAGGCCGGAAGTCGGATGTGTGTGCGAAAGGCCGGGCCCCGCGGCGTCGAGCGCCGCCGGGACCCGGCCGGTGCGCGATCAGCGAGCGGCGCCCGCGCGACGCTTGTTGTAGATGTCGAACGCGACGGCGAGCAGCAGCACGAGGCCCTTGACCATCTGCTGCACCGACTGGTCGATGCCCATGAGCTGCATGCCGTTCGACATGACGCCCATGATCAGACCACCGACCATCGCGCCGGTGACGCGGCCGACGCCGCCCGTGGTGGACGCGCCGCCGATGAAGCACGCGGCGATCGCGTCGAGCTCGAACATGTTGCCGGCCTGCGGCTGCGCGCCGTTGGACCGCGAGGAGTACACGACGCCGGCGACGGCGGCGAGGAAGCCCATGTTGACGAAGATCCAGAAGTTGATCTTCTTGACCTTGACGCCGGACAGCTCGGCGGCGTGCAGGTTGCCACCGATCGCGTAGACGTGGCGGCCGAACACCGTCTTCGTCGTGACGATCTGGTAGGCGAGGATCAGGACGCCGAGGATGATCAGCACGATCGGCAGGCCGCGACTGCGCGACAGCTGGTAGGCGAACGCCATGACGACGGCCGCGATGAGCACCAGCTTGAGCACGAACAGCGGGAACGACTCGACGGCCTGCTGGTACTTGATGCGGGCCTGGCGGGCGCGGAGCTGGCTGAAGGCGTAGCCGGCGATCGCGATCGCGAAGATCACGAGCGTGAAGACGTCGAAGCCGTTGCCGCCGAGGATGCCGTTGAGGAAGCCACCGGCGATCTTCTGGTAGGCCGCGGGGAACGGCGACAGCGAGACGTTCTCGAGCACCTGCAGCGTCATGCCGCGGAACAGGAGCATGCCGGCCAGCGTCACGATGAACGCGGGGATCCCGACGTACGCGACCCAGAAGCCCTGCCACGCCCCGACGAGGAGGCCGACCGCCAGCGCGGCGAGCACGCCGAGCCACCAGGGGTTGTCGTTCTTGATCACGACGACCGCCGCGACCGCCCCGGTGAGCGCCACCACCGACCCGACCGAGAGGTCGATGTGCCCGGCGATGATCACGATGACCATGCCGATCGCCAGGATCAGGATGTACGAGTACTGCAGGACGATGTTGGTGATGTTGCCGGGGCTCAGCAGCATGCCGTCCGTGAGGATGGTGAAGAGCCCGATGATGGCGACGAACGCGATGTAGATGCCGCTCGTGCGCAGGTTGCGCGTGAAGATGTCCTTGAGACCCGCGACGGCAGTCATCAGGCGTTCTCCCTTTCCTTGGTCATGAGCTCCATGAGGCTCTCCTGGGTGGCCTGGCCGCGGGGCAGCTGACCGGTGACCCGGCCGAAGGCCAGGGTGTAGATCCGGTCGCAGATGCCGAGCAGCTCGGGCAGCTCCGAGGAGATGACGACGATCGCCTTCCCCTGGTCCGCGAGCCGGTTGATGATCGTGTAGATCTCGTACTTCGCGCCGACGTCGATCCCGCGCGTCGGCTCGTCGAGGATCAGCACGTCCGGGTCGGTGTAGATCCACTTGGAGAGGACGACCTTCTGCTGGTTGCCCCCGGAGAGCTTCCCGGCGAGCGCCATGACGGTCGGGCTCTTGATGTTCATGGACTTGCGGTAGTCCTCCGCGACCTTGATCTCCTCGTTGCCGTTGACGAAGCCCAGGCGGGACAGCTTGCGCAGGCTCGCGGCGGAGATGTTGGTGCGGATGTCCTCGATGAGGTTGAGGCCGTACTTCTTGCGGTCCTCGGTCGCGTACGCGATGCCGTGGCCGATGGCCTCGTCGACGCTGCGGGTGCGGATCTCCTCACCGCGCAGGTACACGCGGCCGCGGATGTCGCTCCCGTAGGTGCGGCCGAACAGGCTCATCGCGAGCTCGGTGCGACCGGCGCCCATGAGTCCGGCGATGCCGACGATCTCGCCGGCGCGCACGGAGAACGAGGCGTTGTCGACGACCACGCGGTCGGGCTGCGTCGGGTGGTGGACGGTCCAGTCCTCCACGCGCAGCACCTCCTCGCCGGGGGTCGACTCGTGCGGGGGGTACCGGTGCTCGAGGTCGCGGCCGACCATGCCGCGGATGATGCGCTCCTGCGTGACGCCGTCACGCAACATGTCGAGCGTCTCGATGGTCTTGCCGTCACGGATGATCGTCGTGGAGTCGGCGATCTCGGCGATCTCGTTCAGCTTGTGGCTGATCATGATCGAGGTGATGCCGTGGTCCTTGAGCTGGCGCAGCAGCTCGAGCAGGTGCTCGGAGTCGTTGTCGTTCAGCGCGGCGGTCGGCTCGTCGAGGATGAGGAGCTTGACCTTCTTCGACAGCGCCTTGGCGATCTCGATGAGCTGCTGCTTGCCGACGCCGAGCTGACCGACGGGCGTCACGGGGAGCTCGTCGAGGCCGACGCGCGCGAGGAGCTGCGCGGCCTCCGCGTTCGTGCGGTTCCAGTCGATGAGGCCGCCGGCGCCCCGCTGCTCGTTGCCGAGGAAGATGTTCTCGGCCACCGACAGGTAGGGGACCAGGGCGAGCTCCTGGTGGATGATGACGATGCCCTTGTCCTCGGAGTCGTTGATCGACCCGAAGGCGACCTCCTCGCCCTCGAACAGGATCCGGCCGTCGTAGGTCCCGTGCGGGTACACGCCCGACAGGACCTTCATGAGCGTCGACTTCCCGGCGCCGTTCTCCCCGCAGATCGCGTGGATCTCACCGCGCTCGACGACGAGGTTGACGTCCTGGAGGGCCTTGACCCCAGGGAACGTCTTGGTGATCGACTGCATCTCGAGGATGGTGCTCATCCGCGTCCGACCGCCTCTCTGGTTGCTCGTGGCGTGGGCCCGCCGGCCGGGCCGGCCGACGCCCTCGTGGGGCGCCGACCGGCCGCGGCGTGCGGCGTGACCCGCGGGTGGAAGGTCAGGCCTGACCCTTCTCCACCTGCTCGGCCGTCCAGTAGCCGGAGTCGATCAGCAGCGCCTGGATGTTGTTGGCGTAGACGATGTCCGACTCGAGCAGGTACGACGGCACGACCTTCACGCCGTTGTCGTACGTGTCCTTGTCGTTCGACTCGGGCGTCTCACCGGCGAGGAACTCGCTGGCGGAGGAGACGGCCTGCTCGGCGAGCTTGCGCGTGTCCTTGAAGATCGTCGAGAACTGGACGTCGTCCTGGATGAGCTTGACCGACGCGATCTCGGCGTCCTGGCCGGTGATGACCGGCATGGGCTTGGCGTCGGAGCGCGTCGGGCCGTAGCCCGCGTTCTGCAGCGCCGTGATGATGCCGCGCGACAGGCCGTCGTACGGGGAGAGCACGCCGTCGAGCTTGGTGCCGCCGCCGTACGTGGAGGTCAGGAGGTCCTCCATGCGCTTCTGCGCGGTCTCCTGCTGCCAGCGCAGGATGGCCGCCTGCTCGATGTCCGTCTGGCCCGACGGGACGGTGATGACGCCGTCCGTGATGTAGGGCTCCAGCGTGTCCATCGCGCCCTTCCAGAAGAAGTGCGCGTTGTTGTCGTCCAGCGAGCCCGCGAAGAGCTCGACGTTGAACGGACCCGCGACGTCGGGGACGGCGACGCCGTCCTCGTCGAGGACGCCGAGGCCCACGAGCAGCGAGGTCGCCTGCTGCACGCCGACGTTGTAGTTGTCGAACGTGACGTAGAAGTCCACGTTCTCGGTGTCGCGGATGAGGCGGTCGTACGCGATGACGGGGATGCCCGCGTCGGCCGCCGCCTGCAGCTGGTTGGCGAGCGCGGTGCCGTCGATCGAGGCGACGATCAGGAGCTTGGCGCCCTTGGTGATCATCTGGTCGATCTGCGACTGCTGCGTCGGGATGTCGTCGTTGCCGTACTGGAGGTCGACCTTGTAGCCGGCGGCCTCGAGGCCCTCCTTGACCGCGTCGCCGTCGGCGATCCAGCGCTCGGAGGTCTGCGTCGGCATGGCCACGCCGACGAGCTGGCCCGCACCGCCGTCGCCGCCACCGCTGGTCGAGTCGTCCGTGCTCCCGGCACCACCGCCGGAGCATGCCGCGAGCCCGAGGGCCAGCGTTGCGCCGATGGCGGCGATGGAGATCTTGCGTCGCATCGTCCACTCCTTCTCGTCGTTGAGACGGCCGCCACTGGGGCGTGCCTGGGTTGTCGAACCGCGGGAGCGACCCGCTCGCTGCGCGGTCCCCCGTGGGGCCTGGTCGTCGGGCGACAGCGCCCGGCAGCACGCACCACGCTCCTGTGTTCGAGAATCGAAGTCAAGCGGGCGGCTCTGATTTTGGGTTTCGAATCCATAACGGTCCAGACGCCGTCGCATCACGGAGGGGAGCGCTTCCCCCGAGCGGGTGAAAGCCGATCGGGCGACGTCGGGACACGATCAAATCGTTTCGTCCTCGACGGGTCGTATCGATACGATCGATGCCTGACGCGACCGGCACGACCCGACCACCGCGCTCCTCCCCAGCCCGCCCACTCCTGTCCCGGGAATCGCTGTGCCCAAGGTCCTCACCGCCGGTCGCCCCTGGCGCGTCATCCTCCTCTTCGCCGTCCCCCTGCTCGTCGGCAACGTCGTCCAGCAGCTGTACCAGGCCGCCGACGCCATGGTCGTGGGCCGCATCCTCGGCGTCGACGCGCTCGCCGCCGTCGGCGCCACCGGCTCGCTGCTCTTCCTGCTGCTCGGCTTCGCGTGGGGCATGACGAACGGCTTCGCGATCCCCACCGCGCAGGCGTTCGGCGCCGGCGACCACCACGCCGTGCGTCGCTCCGTCGCGGCCGGCGCGATCCTGTCGGGCGTCACGAGCCTCGTGCTCACCGTCGGCGCGCCGCTGCTCGCCGCGCCCGCGCTGCGCCTGCTCCAGACGCCCGAGGAGCTGCTGCCGCAGGCGACGACGTTCGCCGTCATCAGCTTCCTCGGCGCGAGCACGATGATGTTCTTCAACTTCCTGTCCGCCGTGATCCGCGCCATCGGCGACTCGCGCACCCCGCTCGTCTTCCTCACGGTGAGCTGCCTGCTCAACATCGTGCTCGTCGTCGGTGCCGTCGCGTGGCTCGACTGGGGCGTCGGCGGCGCCGCGCTCTCGACCGTCGTCGCGCAGGGGGTGTCCGTCGCGCTCTGCCTCGACCACGTCCGGCGGCGCGTGCCCGTGCTGCGCGTCCACCGCGAGGACTGGCGCGTCACCGGCGACGAGCTGCGCCTGCACCTGCGGCTCGGCCTCCCCATGGGCTTCCAGGCGTCGATCATCGCGATCGGCACGCTCGCCGTGCAGGTCCGGCTCAACGAGCTCGGCTCCGACGCCGTCGCCGCCTACACGACCGCCGCACGCGTCGACGGGCTCGCCGTCGCGCTGCTCGCGTCGCTCGGCCTCGCCGTGTCCACCTTCGTCGCCCAGAACCTCGGCGGCGGGCGCCCCGACCGCATCCGCCGCGGCGTCGTCCAGGCCGCCTGGATGTCCGTCGTGGGGTCCGTCCTCATCGGCGCCGTCCTCGTCGCCGGCGGCGGCGCGATCGTCCGGCTCTTCGTCGGCGAGGGCGAGGAGTCCGTGGTCGGCATGGCCGCGCACCTGCTGCTCGTCAACGGCCTGCTGTACGTCGTGCTCGGCGTGCTCTTCGTGCTGCGCGGCGCCCTGCAGGGCCTGGGGCAGACCGTCGTCCCGACCGTCACGGGCGCGATCGAGCTCGTCTGCCGCGTCGGCGCCGCCGTCGTCCTCGGGGCGTCCTACGGGTACGACGGAGTCGTCTGGGGCAACCCGCTCGCCTGGATCGGCGCGGTCGCGCTGCTCGTCCCCGCCTACGTCGCCGCCGCGCGCCGCCTCGCGCAGCAGCCGGTCACCGGCGTCGGCGAGCTCCCGACGACGCTCGTCGCCGACGGGCCCGCCGAGGGGTCGGCGGTGCTCGAGTCTGTCGTGCCCGACGTCGACGCGCTGCCGTCGCCGCGGCCCGCGCCGGAGGAGCCGACGCTCGTCGACCCGTCCGGCGCGTCTGCGACATCACGCGACGCAGAGGGAGCGGGGGATGTGTAATCGTCGCACTGCGCGACGAGGCCGCAATCTGTAACCCGCCAGTGCACTAGGCAATAGCCGCGACCCGCTGGCGGGGGTCCGCCCGACAGATGATGGTCAGGCACCGCCCCGCAGCGCTATCGTTCGAACCCGCGAGCGTCGCGACCTTCGGCCTGACAGGGAATGATGCAGTGACCTCATCGACGGTCGGCGCAGCGTCGGCTCTGACTAGCCTCGCGATCGTAAAGGTCAATTGGGATAGTCGGTCCACCACCTACGTCGACAATTTTATCCCGTTCGCGGCTACGTCCCTGTCGCGCCTGGGTGGCGCTCGGACGCCGACGGACGTCGCCGACCGGATCCGCATCGACTATGGCCTTAAGTTGCCAGTCGGTGTCGTCTCAAATCTGCTCGAGCGAGCAGTGCGGGCTGGTCTGGCCGAGAAGCGGGCGCGTGGCAACTTCGTGGGAACGGTTGCAGCGAGCGACGCCGTTGCGGATCTCCAGAACCAGTTGGCGGCGCTTGACCGCCAACGCAGATACCTGCTTGAGGCGCTCATCGCGAGCGTTGCCGAGGCGGGTATTGACTGGACCCTCGAGCAAGCTGAGCTCGCGCTTGTGGAATTTATTGAGCGACATTCCGTTCCGCTGCTTGCTCGGCTTCTAGGTGACAACTCTGGAAACCTTCCTTCCGTAACGGAGGAGCGCGAGTACTTAGTGGCGCAGTTCGTGACGCGAGTCATCGACCGCGAGCCGGTTCTCTCTGAGGCTCTTGGCGACATTGTGAAGGGATCGATGCTCGCCGCGTCTCTGTATCTCTCCTCGCCGGGAGAAATTGATCGTCGATTCAAGTCGACGACGTTGTACCTAGACACTCCGTTGGTTTTGAAGGTCCTCGGGCACGAGGGCGAGCGAGGTGCGGATCCCATCGTCGAGATGGTCACGATGGCCACTAGGGCGGGGGCGTCAGTTGCGTGCCTGGAGCACACGGTGGACGAAGTGAGAGGTGTGCTACATGGTGCTGCAGACGTTTTGCGATCGGGTCGACAACCGCCTGTCGTTCGGGGCGTTCTTGCTCATTACCTGAGTAACCAGTCGAGTGCGAGCGACGTCCTCGAGAGGATCGGCGCGATTGACGAGGAACTGCATCGTCTAGGAATCGAGATAGCAGAGCGCCCCCCGTACGAGTATGAACTTACGATTGATGAGACGGCCCTTCGCGAAGCGCTCGCCGACAGAATTAGCTATCATAATGAGGCGGCGCTGGACTACGACATCAAATCGCTCACGGCGATTCACCGCCTCCGTCGAGGGCGACGCGTTGAGCAGATCGAGCGGTCCACGGCAACGTTGGTGACGGACAACGCGTCATTGGTTTCCGCTGCGCAGCGCTTCTTCAGGCGTGAGGAAGCGGCGGACGTGGGGCCCGCATTTCTCGATCACAATCTCGCCACGCTGCTGTGGCTGAAACAGCCGCAGGTCGCTCCCGATCTGCCGCTTGCGCAGGTGGTTGCCGATAGTTACGCGCTGCTTGATCCCGGGCCGAGGTTGTGGCGCGCTTACATGGAGGAAATCAATCGGCTCGTCGGTCGGGGCGAGATAACCGCGAGTGAGGTTGTCGAACTCCGATTCTCCATCGAGGCGCATCGCTCCATCATGATAAACACTTCTGGGGACCCAGAAGCGCTTTCAGCAGATGTGGTTAGGGAGGCCTTGAGTGCGTCGCGTGCGGCGGCTGCGGACCCAGAGGTCCGAGCGCGAGAGGAGGCAGAGCGACAAGCTGAGTCCGCACGTTCGGCTCTATCGACCGCCGAGTCCCAGTTGGGCACATCGCGGTCGGAAATCGAAGAGCTGCGAGCAAGCGTTCGGGCGCTGCAGGAGCGAAACCAGAATCAACTTGCGACGATCGATCGGAATGCGGAGCGTTTCGCGCGACGGGTGATAAATGGAGCCCTGCTTGCGCTGGTACTTGTGGGTGTCATGTCGTATCTCGCCGTCGAACTGAAGTGGTTCGACGACGGGGTTTTGTTCACGTTGGCGTCCAATGTTGGTCGCGCGGTCGGTGTCTTAAGTGTGCTCACCTTGGTGGTGGGTGAGAGTTTCCGATCGGTCGGACATCGAATGCGTGCACCGCTTGCTCGGTGGCGTCGGCGGCACATGCGGGCGCGGCTCCATATTGAAGGGTGACGGAGTTCAGGATGGCTGCAGAGGAGTGCCGATTCGATGTGCGACGCGGTGACGCGCGTAGCGGACCGTGCATCGCAGGCGGAGGTCCCGTTTTTCGACTGACGCTGACCTCTGTTGCGAGGCGTCCGCCGGCAAGCGGGCACGCGGCTCAGGGTGCGGTGAATCGGGTCAACGAGGCCCGAGCGACCGGCGGGCGTCTGTGACCGCGGTCGCCCACCAGACCAGCGCGGGCTGGAGCACGAGGCGGGCCGCGCGCTTCGCGTCGGAGTCGAGCCCGAAGCCGTCCTTGCGCTCGACGAGCTGCGCGACGTTGCCGGGGAAGATCGCGACGAAGAACGCGGCGGCCGCGGCTCCGACCCACGCGCGCGCCGGCTGCTTCCATGTCGCGACGAGCGCCGTGCCGAGAGCGAGCTCGACGACGCCCGACACCACGACCACGGTGTCGGCGTCGGCGGGGAACCACGACGGGACCTGGGCCTGGAACTCCTCCCGGGCGTTGGTCAGGTGGCCGGTGCCGGCGGTGAGGAGCGCGGCCCCGAGGCCCAGCTGACCGGCGGCGCGGGCGGCACGTGCGAGGTTCGTCATGAGGCCATCGTCGCCGCCCTCGACGGATCGCGCAGGTCAGCGGGGCTGTGCTGTGCTGGGACCGGGAGGGCCGACGTGAAGCATCCGTACCTCGACGCACCCGGTGGCGTCGCCGCGCTCGCGCACCGCGGCTTCTCGCCCGACGGGCTGGAGAACTCGCTGACCGCGTTCCAGGCCGCGGTCGACCTCGGCTTCACGTACGTCGAGACCGACGCGCACGGCACCGCCGACGGGCGGGCCGTGGCGCTGCACGACGCCACGCTCGACCGCACGACCGACGGCACCGGACGCGTCTCCGACCTGCCGTGGGACCGCGTGCGGGAGGCGCGGATCGGCGGCGTCGCACCGGTGCCGCTGCTCGAGGACGTGCTCGGCACGTGGCCCGACCTGCGCGTGAACGTCGACGTCAAGGAGCGGTCGGGCATCGTGCCCGTCGCCGACGCGATCGAGCGGACCGGCGCGCACGACCGCGTGTGCGTCGCGTCGTTCTCGGCGGCGCGGCGCGACGCGACCGTCGCACGGCTGTCGCGGCCCGTCGCCACGTCGGCCGGGACGACCGAGGCCGTCGCCTTCCTGCGCAGCGGCGGTCGCGTGCGGTTCCACGCGCGGTCCCGTCGACGGTTCGACGTCTACCAGGTGCCGTGGCGGTTCCGCGGGCGGCAGGTGCTCGCCGCTCGCCACGTCGAGGCAGCCCACGCCGCCGGGGTGCTCGTGCACGTGTGGACGGTGGACGACGCCGACGACATGCGGACGCTGCTCGACCTCGGCGTCGACGGACTGATCTCCGACCGCGCCGACGTGCTGCGCGACGTGCTGACGGAGCGCGGCCTCTGGCGGTGACGCCCCGTGCGTCGTCTGGTGCCGCCGCGTGCCTCGCGCGGTGCCAACGCGTGCCTCGGCCGGTGCCGCCGAGCGCGTCAGCCGGTGCCGTCACCGGCAGGATCGCCGGTCCCGTCGGCGGCGAGGACCCGGTCGAAGAACGCGGACTTGCGCGCCTCGTACTCGTCGGGCGCGCTCTCGTCCGCCTCGGCCTTCACGCGGTTGTGCTCCACGAGCAGGGCTGCGTCGGCGCGCAGCAGCGCCCACGTGCGCGTGAACCGCACGTCGTGCTCGGAACCCAGCGGTGTCACGGCCAGGCCCGCGGGCAGGGGTGCGTCGACCGCGAACGTCGCGAGCGTCGCGCACCAGATCTCGGGGTGGACGACGGCGTGGTCGCGCCGGACGAGCGCGACGGCCGCGTCGAACTCCTCGGGCGGGACGCGCAGGTGCAGGTCGACGTCACCCCTGGTCAGCGCACCCGGCACGCTCGACGCGCCGACCCACACGAGCTCGCCCGGGACGCCCGCCGCGGCCAGCGCGGCGCGCTCGGCGGCGACGACCGCGACGGCCGCGTCGTGCAGCTCCTCCGCGCGGCGCAGCACGGTCGGGTCAGCCGTCGAGCGCGTCGAGGCGCTCCGCCACGTCGGCCGGGAAGCCGCCCGTCGCGACCGGGCCCCAGCGTGTCGGCGTCACGCGGATCAGCGACTTGTCCTGCAGGCGCATCGCCGCGCGGTACTCGTCCCAGTCCGGGTGCTCGCCCGCGATGCAGCGGTAGTAGTCGACGAGCGCGTCCTCCGCCTCGGGCATGTGCAGCACCTCGGCGTCGCCGTCGACCTGCACCCACGCGCCGCCGAAGTCGTCGGACAGGACGCACACGCTCACGCGCGCGTCGCGCTCGGCGTTGCGCGTCTTGGCCCGGCCCGGGTAGGTCGAGATCACCAGACGGCCCTGGTCGTCGACGCCGCCGCTGACCGGGGACACCTGCGGGCGGCCGTCGGTGCGCGTCGTGACGAGCAGGAAGTGGTGGCGCGGGCGGACGAAGTCCAGGAGCTCGGGCAGCTCGACGGTGCGGTGGGTGGCGACGGTGCGAGGCATGCCCTCACGGTAGGCGCCGGGCGAGGTCCGCGACCTGTCGGAGGCCGTCGCGCAGGTCGTCGGCGAGGGTCTGCACGAGGTCGGCGGACTCCGGCGCGCACAGGACTGCCGCGTCGAGCCGCCCGCTGATCGAGAGCGCGGCGACGCACGTCGTGACGTTCCCGACGAGCGGCACGAGCGGCGCGGTCGCCACGAGCGGCACGTCGACGAGCCGGACGGGACCCGGCGGGCCGGGCGCGTGCGTGACGACGGTGCTGATGAGGCGCTGGCGGCGCAGGAACCAGGGCAGCAGGCCGAGCCGGGCGACGAGCCGGGCGCCGAACGGGGCGAGCGGCCACGCCCACGGCCGGAGCCGCCGCTTCGCGGACCGCGTCCGGGCGGCGAGCCGGGCGAGCCCGTCGGCCGGGTCGCCGAGGAGGTCGGCGGGCACGGCGACCCGCAACGTCCCGAGGTGGTTGCCGAACCGCGTCCCGGGCAGCGTCGCCGGCACCGACAGGGCCACCTGCTCGCCCGGCCCGCCGCGCGCGAGGTCGGCGCGGTGGTACGCGCGCGCCCACGCCCACAGGAGCGCGTCGTTGACGGTCGCCTCGCACGTCCGGGCGCCCGCGCGCACGGCGGCGGCCTCGACCGAGACGGGCACCGCGACGGTGCCGCTGGTGACGGGCCGGACGAGCGGGCTGCGGCCGGCGCGACCGGTGCGTGGCGGTCGCTCGTCGTCCGCTCGGGAGCGGGAGCCGGTGCCGCCGCCGGCGCGGGAGCCGGGGCCGGAGTCCGGGCCGGTGCCGGACCCGGCGCGCACGCGCGGTCGGCCGGGCGTGCGCCACGGTGAGCCGCGTGGGACGTCGCCGAGCGTCTCCAGCAGGAGCCCGAGCAGGCTCGGGCCGTTGCCGAGCAGGTGGTGGCTCGTCCACACGAGCGCGGAACGCTCGGGGTCGCCGACGTCGACCACGGTCAGCCGCCACGGTGGCGCGCCGGTCGGCAAGGGACGCGCGAGGTCGTCGAGCGCGACGTCGACGGGATCGCCACCGGGGGTGAGCCGGGCGGTGACGTGGTCGGGCACGTCGATCGGGACAGGCTCCCAGACCGGCGGCCGTGCGGCGCGGTGCCGGACGCGCGCGGACAGCCTCGGCTCGGCCGCGACCGCGCGCCGCATGCGTCGGCGCACCTCGTCGACGCCCGGCGCCGGGCCGGCGAGTGTGAGCAGGACCGTGATGTGCCGCGGGTTCGGCCCGACGTCGGTCGCGAGCTCCGCCCGGTCGTACACGGTCAGACGTTCCACGTCGGCAGTCTTCGCCGTGCGTCCGACCTGCGGCAGAGCCGAACGTCCTGCGTGGGGCGCGGTCGGTCAGGCGGTGGTGGGCGGCTCCGGCGCGACGTCGTAGAAGCGGGCGTCGACGGCCGCCGCGCGCGCGACGTCGCCTGCCCGGACGGCGTCGCGCAGCTCGCGGAGCGCGGCCGCGTCGAACGCGTCGAGCACGGACGGCTCGTGCGTCGCGCACCAGCGCACGCGCGGCGCGAGCCGGTCGAGCA
This sequence comes from Cellulomonas algicola, assembly GCF_019024305.1. Classification (NCBI taxonomy): domain Bacteria; kingdom Bacillati; phylum Actinomycetota; class Actinomycetes; order Micrococcales; family Cellulomonadaceae; genus Cellulomonas; species Cellulomonas algicola. The sequence continues at coordinate 50,666 of NZ_JAHKSJ010000008.1, forward strand.
CCACGGTGAGCACCTCGTCGCGCGCGCCGGCGAGCGTCGCGTCGACCACCCGGGTGGCCGCGGCGAGCCGGCTGCCGGGGGAGTCGTCGTCGGCGAGGACCGCGATCTCGGCGTCGAGCGCGTCGAGGAGCGCCTGGGGCGAGCGTGCGACGCACAGCCGCTGGGCGTAGCCGCGCAGGACCCCCGCCGTCCGCATGGCGTCGACGAACTCGCGGCGGTCGAGCGTCGCGACGCGTGCGGGCTGGTGGTACCGCTGCGTGACGATCCCGATCTCCGCGAGGGTCGCGAGCGCGTCGCGGACGGGCGTGCGGGAGACGCCGAGCCAGCGCATGAGGTCGGCCTCGCGGAGCAGCTCGCCGGGCAGGAGCGTGCCGTCGAGGATCGCCCGGCGGATCGCGTCGCGCACGCGGTCGCGGATGAGGGGCGTGGTCGGTCGACGCGCCGGCACGTCGGTCGCCTCGCGGACCGCCGTCGGCACGGCCGCTGCAGCGTCGCGCCAGGCGCGCACGGTGGCCTGGCCGTCCCCGGCGAGGGCGGCGTCGACCAGTGCGCGCTGGGTGCGACGGGCGGCGGCCGCGTCGGCTGCGTCGCCGTGCAGGCGGTGGAAGCGCACGATCCCGGGGGACAGCCAGGACCGGACGCGGTCGAGGTCGGCGTTCGCGGCGCGGCGGTAGAACACGTCGTGGACCGTGCTCACGCGTGACTCGCGCAGCGCGGTGAGCGCGGCAGCGTCGTCGACGAGCCACGTGTCGCGGTAGGCGACGAGGGTGTCGCGGTCGGCGTCGGTGAGCCGGGGGAACCCGTCGACGATCGCGGCTGCGGTGACCTCGCCGAGCACGCCGAGCGCCTGGTGGACCCGTCGCGGGTCGACGGCCGTGACGTGCGTGGAGCGGCGCGGGACGACGTCCGTGAGGCCGACGAGCGACAGCCGCGCAAGCGCCTCGCCGAGCGCGGCGCGGCTCGTCCCGAAGCGCTCGCAGAGCTCCTGCTCGCCGAGGCGCTGCCCGGGGGGCAGGTCGCCGGTGACGATCGCGTCGAGCAGCCGGTCGTAGAGCGCGGCGCGCTCGGCGGCTCCGGTGACGTCGATCGGCGTGGTGGGGATGGGCACGCCCTGATCGTAGGTCGGTCATCCGTGAAAGTCGGGCCGTAAGTCCTGACCGTGGACGGTGAACGGTGAAATACATTGAAGACGTCATCGCACCGACAACCCCAGGAGCGCCTCCCATGTCCGTCCTCCGCACCGTCACCGCGACGGGGCTCGCCGCGACCCTCGTGGTCGCCGGAGCCTCGGCCGGCCTCGCGAACCCCGGGACCCCGGGTGAGCCGCAGCCCGCCACCGTCGTCTTCCACGAGGACTTCCAGAACGCCCCCGTCAGCGGCCTGCGCACGGTGATCGACCAGTACGTCGGCGCCGACGGTCACACCTACGACGCGGACCCCTACTGGAAGAACGCCGTCAAGGCGAACGGCATGGTCGTCTCGGCGCAGAGCACCTTCGCGACCACCGACGCGACCGGCGCCAAGAACGACACCGAGACCACCGCCCGCGCCACCCTCCGGCAGCTCGCCGAGGCCCTCGGGAAGGTCAACGGCAGCTCCGACCCGCGCAGCAACCTCGCCATCTCGGCCTACACGCAGGACGTCAAGGCGTCGAACGTCGCCGACAACCTCGTGATGCTGCGGACGAAGGACGACATCGAGCTCAAGGACGCCAACGGCCGCTTCCTCGCGTTCTCGCTGAACGCCGCCGCGACCAACGGCGTCGACAAGGCGCACCCCGACCGCGAGAACCCGCGGCTCATGTTCTACGTGAACCAGGCCGGCACGGGCGAGCAGGCGCTCACGAGCACCCCGATCGACCCGATCACCGACCCGCGCTCGCAGACCATCGCCGTCACGGCCTCCGCCAACGGCACCAAGGAGCCGGTGCGCGGCGGGCAGTTCGCGTCCGACCGGTCCTTCCTCTACGAAGGCGGCGCGTTCGGCGTCGTCGTGCGCAACCTGACGTCGGGCCACCTCGGCAACGACGGCGCGTTCGACGACCTGCAGGTCATCGACGTCACGCCGCAGCTCGACAAGGCGTTCGACCGGCCGGTCGCGACCACGGGCGAGTCCGTGCGCCTGGTGCTGACCGTCACGAACACCGACGAGCTCGCCGCGAAGGAGGGCTGGACGTTCGCCGACGAGCTCGCCGACGGCCTGCGCGTCGCGGACCAGCCGAACCTCGTCTCGTCGTGCGTCGGCGACGCCTGGGCGCAGGGCACCAAGGTCGCGGTGACGAACGGGTCGCTCGCCGCCGGGCAGGCGTCGTGCACTGTCGAGGTCGACGTCACGTCGACGACCTCCGGCACCTACAGCAACGGCCCGGCGAACATCGTCGTGCGCAAGGGCATCGACGCGCCGGCCGAGGCCGTCGTGCGGTTCGAGGCGCCCGGTGACCTCGTCGTGCACCACGTCGACGAGAACGGCGCGCCCCTCGCGGCCGACCAGACGTCGTCCGGCAGGCCCGGCGAGGCCTGGAGCAGCGGCCCGCTCGACATCGACGGCTACACGGTCGTCCGGGTGGACGGCCCCGCCACCGGCACCTACGCCGAGGGGACGACTGCCGAGGTCACGTACGTCTACAAGCCCGTCGCCCCCCTCCCCGTGCCCGGAGCGCTCGTCGTCCACCACCAGACCGCCGACGGCATCTCGCTCGCTGACGACGAGCACGTGACCGGCGACGCCGGTGACCCGTACAGCACGCAGCCCCAGCAGATCGACGGCTACGTCCTCGTCCGCGTCGAGGGCGACCCGACGGGCACGCTCCCCGACGGCACCGCGGTCGTGACCTACGTCTACGCACCCAAGGCCGACCCGGACCCGGAGCCCGCCGACGCGACCGGCACCCTCGTCGTGCACTACGTCGCGGAGGACGGCAGCCCGCTCGCCGACGACACGACGTCCACCGACGAGGTCGGCGCGGCGTACGGCACCGCAGCGAAGTCGTTCGACGGCTGGACGCTGGTCCGCGTCGACGGCAGCACGACCGGGACGTACGTCGACGGGACCGTCGAGGTCACCTACGTCTACCGGCCGGTCCCGCCGGCCCCGAAGCCCGGCTCCCTCGTCGTCCACCACCAGACCGCCGACGGCACCCCGCTGGCGGACGACGACACCACGACCGGCGACGCGGGCGACCCGTACAGCACGCAGCCCCGGCACATCGACGGCTACGTCCTGGTCCGCGTGGACGGCGACCCGACCGGCACGCTCCCCGACGGCACCGTGGTCGTGACCTACGTCTACGAGCCCGTCGCGACGCCGGACCCGACGCCGACGCCCGACCCGGAGCCCCAGCCGCAGCCGGCGCCGGAGCCGACGCCCACCGTGGTGCCGGTCCTGAGCGAGGTCCTCGCCGCCGACCCGGTGTCGGGCGGCCGCACCGGGAGCCTGGCCCACACCGGCAGCGAGGGCGTTCCCCTCGCGGGCCTCGCCGGTCTCACGGCCGCCGCCGGCCTGGCGCTCGTCCTGGTGACGCGCCGGTCGCGCCGCGAGCGCTGACCCGCACCACCGACGGCCCCCGCCGAGCCACGTGCTCGACGGGGGCCGTCGGTGGTGCGGGCGTGGGCCCGTCGACGGTCGGCGGCCCGGGTGTCTGTCGGGCGGGCGCGAGATCGTCATCCTGGTGTCGCGGCCCTGCTCGCGACCTACGCTGACGACACCGAGGAGGACCCCATGCGGTACACGATCCTGCTGCACTACCCCGAGATGACCCCCGAGGACCTGGGCGAGGGCGGGTGGGAGGAGGGCGAGCGCGAGTTCAGCGCCTACGCCGCGACCCTGCACGCCGCGGGCGTCCTGGTCGGCGCCGAGGTGCTCCAGCCGTCGAGCAGCACGACGACGCTGCGCACGGTGGACGGTGCCCTGCAGGTGCAGGACGGGCCGTTCGCCGACACCAAGGAGCAGCTCGGCGGCACGTTCGTGGTCGACGTGCCCGACCTCGACGCGGCGCTCGAGTGGGCGAAGCGTGCCCCGTCGGTCGAGTGGGGCGCGGTCGAGGTCCGGCCGGGTGCGACGCACGTCGTCGACGGCGTGTGGGTGCCGAACGCGTGACCGCGGGAGCGCGCGCGGCCGCCTCGCGTGCCGCGTGCGACTCCTACGGCCGGCTGGTCGCGCTGCTCGCGGCCTCGACGGGCGACCTCGCGCAGGCGGAGGACGCGCTCGCCGACGCCTTCGAGCGAGCGCTGACGACCTGGCCGGCCGACGGTGTCCCGCGCAACCCCGATGCCTGGCTGCTCACCGTGGCCCGCAACCGGCTCCGTGACGTGTGGCGCTCCGCCGCGACCCGCCGCGCCGCGCCGCTCGACGACGCCCACGCGCTGACGTCGACCGACGGGGTGGACGTCGACCCGGACGCGATCGAGGACCGGCGGCTCGCGCTGCTGTTCGTGTGCGCGCACCCGGCGATCGCGCCCGACGTCCGCACCCCCCTGATGATGCAGACCGTGCTCGGCCTGGACTCGCAGGTCGTCGCGCGGGCGTTCGCGGTGCCGCCGGGTGCGATGCAGCAGCGGCTCGTCCGGGCCAAGCGGCGCATCGCGCGCACGCGCATCCCGTTCGTCGTGCCGGACCGGCGCGCGATGCCGGAGCGGCTGCCCGCGGTGCTGGAGGCGGTCTACGGGTGCGCGGCGGTGACGTGGCGGCAGGACGGGCGCGAGCTCGCGGGGGAGGCGCAGCACCTGGCCGTCGTGCTGGCGTCACTGCTCGACGACGACGCCGAGGCGTGGGCGCTCGCCGCGCTCGTGACGCTGTCCCTGGCCCGGCGGCAGCCGGGCGACGTGTTCGTGCCGCTCGACGAGCAGGACCCGGCGACGTGGGACGAGCACCTGGTCGCCGAGGGGGAGCAGTACCTGCGCCGGGCGACGCGGCCCGGGCCGCCGGGGCGCTTCCGGCTCGAGGCCGCGATCCAGGCGGTGCACTGCGACCGGCGGCGCACCGGGGTCGTCGACTGGGCGGCGCTGCGCACCCTGTACCTCGCGCTGGACGCGGTCGCGCCGAGCCTGGGGTCGCGGACGGCGCTCGCGGCGGTGGTCGGGCGGCTCGACGGGCCGGTCGCCGGGCTCGCGGCGCTGCCGTCGGAGCCGGTGCCGGCGTTCCAGCCGTGGTGGGCGGCGCGCGCGGACCTGCTGGCGCGTGCGGGCCGCGCCGACGAGGCGGGACGCGCCTTCGCGCGCGCGGCCGAGCTCGCGGACGACGACACCGTGCGCGCGTATCTCGACGCCCGCCGGCGGTCCGACGGACACCCGTCGTGACTGCGGCGGCGCGCGGTCGGTGTCCGATGGATCCCGAATCGTTTCGCTGACCGCGCGCGTCGTCGCAGGTCAGCGGGGTCCTGGCCGCACGATCGGGTGGCCTCGGTAAGGATTACTTGCCTGTCAGTAAGCAGGGCCGTTACGGTCGGTCGCCGGACGGCAGGGCGCGCCCGGCACAACGAAGTGACACGAGTCAGCCGCGCCTGCGTCGTCCACCAGACGACCCCGAGGAGGCACCGATGCCCGTCGCACTCGTACGTCCCCGCACGTCCCGCCCACGCCACGTCCGCCGCAGCCGCATGATCGGCGCAGGCGTCCTGACCGTCGGCCTGGTCGCCAGCGCCCTCACCGCCGCCCAGCTCACCGGCGGTCCCGCCGCCCCCGCGTCCGCCGCGGTCGGCGACGTCATCTGGTCCCAGGAGTTCAACGGCGGCGCCGGCAGCGCCCCCGACGGCAGCGTCTGGAGCTACGACACCGGCGCCGGCGGCTGGGGCAACGGCGAGCTCCAGAACTACACGACGTCCCGCGCGAACTCCGCGCTCGACGGCCAGGGCAACCTCGTCATCACCGCCCGCCGCGAGGGAGACGGGTCGTACACGTCGGCGCGTCTGCAGAGCAACAACAAGTTCGAGCAGAAGTTCGGGCGGATCGAGGCGCGCATCCAGATCCCGCGCGGCCAGGGCATCTGGCCCGCCTTCTGGATGCTCGGCGGCGACTTCCCCCAGACGTCGTGGCCCAGCAGCGGCGAGATCGACATCATGGAGAACGTCGGCAAGGAGCCGCACCGCATCTACGGCACCGTGCACGGCCCCGGCTACTCGGGCGGTGCGGGCATCACCGGCATGTACCAGCACCCGCAGAACTGGTCGTTCGCCGACGACTTCCACACCTACGCGGTCGACTGGAAGCCCGGCTCCATCACCTGGTCCGTCGACGGCAACGTCTACCACCAGGTCACGACGAGCCGCGTCGGCGGCAACCCGTGGGTGTTCGACAAGCCGTACTTCCTCATCCTCAACGTCGCCGTCGGCGGCCAGTGGCCCGGCTACCCCGACGGGTCGACGCAGCTCCCGCAGCAGATGAAGGTCGACTACGTCCGCGTCTACGACAACGGCTCGACCGGCGGCGGTGGTGGCGGGGGCGGCGGCTCGCTGCCGACCGGCACCGGCACGATCCGCGTCGCGAACCAGCTGTGCCTCGACGTCCCGTGGGCGCAGACGCACGACGGCAACCCGATCCAGGTCGTCGGCTGCAACGGCAACGCCGCGCAGTCCTGGACCCGCGGTTCCGACGGCACGGTCCGGGCGCTCGGCAAGTGCCTCGACGTGAGCGGCGGCGGGACGGCCAACGGCACCGTCGTGCAGCTCTGGACCTGCAACGGCACGGCCGCCCAGCGCTGGACCTACGACTCCGGTACGCGCGCGATCAAGAACCCGCAGTCCGGCCGCTGCCTCGACGGCGTCGGCGGGCTGCCCGTGCACGACGGCCAGCGCGTGCAGATCTGGGACTGCAACAACCAGGCCAACCAGCAGTGGTACCTGTGACCCGCTGAGCACAGCCTGACCTGATGGACCCGACGGGGCGGGGTGCGTGACGTCGCGCCCCGCCCCGTCGGCGTCCGTGGTCAGCGGACGACGTCGGCCCACCGGTCGACGGGCCACAGGGCGTCGAGGTCGAGCGCACGGGCCGCGTCCAGCAGCGCCGACACCTGCGGGTCCGCCACCGCCGACGCACCCTCCGACTGCGCGTAGTAGTCGGCCAGGAACGCCGCGAGCGCGTCGCCCGACAGCCCCGGCGTGGTGTCGAGCCGCAGCAGCAGCATCCCGTCGACGCGCGCCGCGCCCGGGCTCAGCGACGGCTGCACGTAGGGGAGCGGGACGAGCCGCGCACCGTGCCGGCCGTAGAACCGCAGCCGCGCGACGGGGTCGCCCTGCGTCGCGTCGGCGGCCCACACACGCGGGTCGTCGACCTCCGCCACGACCAGCGAGCCCGGGGACGTCGCCGCCCACCGCGGCAGCACCTCCCGCATCAGCCGGCCGCCGAGCCCGAGGCCCCGCGCCGACGGGTCGAGCGCCAGGTACGTCAGCAGCAGCGCACGCCGGTCCGCGTACCAGGTGCCGAGCATGACGCCGACGGGCCTGCCGCCCGCGAGCACCACGTCGGACGGCTGCGCGTCCGGTCCCGTGAACGTCGCACGGACCTCGTCGAGCGTCATGAGCTCCTCGGGCCGGAACGTCGGCACGAGCAGCCGCCGGTAGACGTCCTCGACGTCGGCGTCCGTCAGCTCCGCGAGGCTCCGCTCGACGACGTCCGCGACCGTCCCGGCGGGGTCCTGAGCCGTGTCGTCCGTCATGGTCCCGATCCTCGCACTCAGCGCGTGGGCGTCCCCGCGCGACGCAGGACGAGCAGCGGCGTCAGGTAGTGCTCGGTGACACGACCGCCGAGGTCCCGCACCGCGCGTCCGGCCGCCTCGGCCTCGACGTCCGACCACTCGCTGAACGTCGTGAACAGGTCGCGCACCTGGTCGGCACCGAGGTCGACCGACCACCGCAGCTCGTCGACGTGCCGGACCGCGAACCAGCCGCCGGCGGTCAGGCGGCCGACCCACCCGGTCGTGTCGAGCTCCGCGGGCCCCGGCCGCGGCGGAACATCGCCCCGCTCCCGCACGATCTGCGCGACGCGCTCCCGGAACGGCGTGAGCGGCGCCGTCGGGTCACCGAACACGTGCCGCCACACCGCGAGGTGACCGCCGGGGACGAGCGCGCGGTGCAGCCGCGGCAGCACGACGTCGAGGTCCAACCAGTGCACCGCCGTCGCCACCACCGCGAGGTCGAACGCCGCGTCGTCCAGCGGCACGGACTCGGCCGTCCCCTCGACGACCGTCGCCTCCGGGACCCGACGTCGCAGGAGGTCGGCCAGGGCCGGACCGGGCTCGACCGCCGTCACCGCGGCACCGGCCGCGACCATCGGCGCCGTCGCGAGCCCCGACCCGGCGCCGAGCTCGAGCACGCGCGTCCCGCTCCCCAGCACGCCGAGCGCCCCCAGCCGCGACCACAGCGCGTCGGGGTAGGGCGGCCGCGCCCGGTCGTACAGGTCGGCCATGCCGTCGAAGTGCATCGGGTCGGGCACCTTCGCAGCCTAGGCGCGGCGCTGCCCGCCGACCCGGGCGCCGCCTCGCCGCGCGGCGGCCCAGGGCTTCATCGACGGGGGGGCGGCGCGCTCCCAGGACGACGGGCCGCGGCGCGCCGGTCGGGCCGCGTCCGTCCGCACCTGCGGACGCCCGTCGACGCGCGCCCCGAGGCACCCGCGGCGACACTGGGGCGTGCTCGACCGCTACGACGGCCACATCCTGGGGCTCGCGACGGCCGACGGCCGCCGGGTCGTGATCGGTCGCTGGCTCCGCTCGCCGTGGCCGCCGTTCGCGGACGTCATGACGCAGGACGTCGGCGGCCGGCGCACGCTGCTCGCGCCGCACCGCGACGTGGCCGACGAGATCGCCGCGACCTACGTCTTCGACGACGTCGTCCTCACTCCCGTGCGCGTGACCTGCGACGGGACCGCCCGTCGCTGGTTCGTCGACGCCGGCCCGCTGACCGCCGACGTCACGATCGGCGACCGCACGCCGCTCGGTCGGCTCCTCCGCGCGGTCCCGCGACCGCTGGCTCGCTCGCGGACGTTCGCCACCCTCGCCGACCCGGTCGCCCGCGCGCTGCTCCCGGGCGTGCGGACCCGGGGCAGCGCGGGCGCCGGACGACGCGAGTGGTACGGCGCGACCGACCAGCACGCCGTCGTCGACGCGCGCGTCGCCTGGGACGGTCGGCCGTGCGGCGACCTCCTGCCCGCCGTGCCGCCGGTCGCGTTCGGCTTCTCGTCCGTGCCACGCCGCCCGACCGTCACCACGGTCCGCACGACCATCGAGCGCCCGGAGCGGTAGGCGACCGGACGCCACGGGCGTGCACGCGTCCGCCCCACGGGCCGACCACCCGGCCGACGCGGACGGTCGAGCGGTCCCGCCGACCGGCCCCCGCTGCGTCGGGGCCGCCGCGACGTCAGGCCTTGCGGGCGCCCACGAACGTGAGGTCCGCGCCGATCAGCCGCCCGCTCGCGACCTCCCGCGCGTCGACGAGGCCGGCCCCCGCGAGCAGCCGGACGAGCCCGTCGTCGACGTTCGCGCGCAGGCCGTCCGCCGCGGCGGCGCCGAACCGCGGCAGGTGCGACCGCACGAGCGAGTGTCCGCCGTGCCCGTGCCCGCCGAAGTCGAGGATCGTGACGCGGCCGCCGGGCCGCAGCACGCGCGCGACCTCCTCCGCGGTGGCGTCCCGGTCGCCCTCGGGCACGTGGTGCAGCGCGAGCGCGGACACGACGTGGTCGACGCTCGCGTCGGGCAGCGGGATCGCCTGCCCGTACCCGCGCACGAACGTCAGCGGGACGCGCGCCCGCCGGGCCTTGCGGGTGGCGCGGCGCAGCGCGGGCAGGTCGGGGTCGAGCCCCGTGACGACCGTCCCGGGGATCGTGCGCGCGACGAGCAGCGCGACGTTGCCGGTGCCGCACCCGAGGTCGAGGACCCGGTCGCCGGCGCGGATCCCGGCGAGGCCGACGAGCCGCGCGTGGCGGCGCCGCACGCCGGTCACGGCGCTGAGCACGTCGTAGAACGGCAGCAGCGAGACGCGGCCGGTCGGGGGGAGGTAGGGCGTGACGGCGTCGTCGGCGAGGTCGTCGACGAGCGTCACGTCGGGCGTCGTGGACATCGGGCACCACCTGTTCCTGGTCGTCGGCGGCGTGGTAGACCGTCCGCCGGGCTGCAACCAGCGTCCGGCGCGACGGGAGCGCGGACCAGGACGGAAGTGCGGGGAGAATGCGACGTTCTTCGGCTGTCCCGGCGGCGCCGTTCACGCGCGCCCGACGCCGGGCGGACGGTGCCCCGGTCGTCGCCTACGACCGCCGTCCCGGGCGGGTCCCGATCGGCGCGCAGCTGTTCACGGGCGAGCAGATCTCGCCCCGGGCGCTGCCCGGGGGCATGCCGCACGCGCACGACTTCCTGGTGCTCGTGCACGTCGCGCGGGGGAGCGGGTCGCTGCTCGTCGACGGCCACGGCGTGCCGCTGGTCGCCGGGGACGTGTGCCTGGTGTCGCCCGGCCAGGTGGTCGGGGGCGCGACGACGGACGAGCCCGACCAGGCGCGGTCGTGGGTCGTGTTCTTCACGGCGGACGCGGTCGCGGGCGTGACGGCGAACCCGCTCGCGTGGCGGTTCCACCCGCTGCTCGCGGCCTTCGCGGAGTCGGGTACGGGCGGTCCCCGGACGCTGCGCGTGCCCGACGACGACCGTGCCGCGTGGGAGTCCCTGCTGCACGTGCTCGCCCGGGAGGCGCCCGCGCACGACGAGCCGCCGTCGCTCGCGGCCGCCGACCAGGCGGCCACGGCCGCGTTGACGCTGCTGCTCGTGTCGGTCGCGCGGCTCGCGGGACCGCCGGCGCACGGGGGCGGGGACCCGATCGTCGCCGCGGTCCTCGACGCGATCGAGGCCGGGTTCCGGGACCCGATCTCGACGCGGGACGTCGCCCGGTCGCTCGGCTACACGACCGGGCACCTCACGACCGTCGTGCGGGAGCGCACGGGCCGCACGGTCCTCGAGTGGCTCACCGAGCGGCGGATGATCGAGGCGCGCCGCCTGCTGGTCGAGACCGACCTGCCGGTCGCGCTCGTCGCGGAGCGCACGGGCCACCGGGACGCCGCCTACCTGGTGCGACGCTTCCGGGAGCAGCACGGCGTGACCCCGGCCCGCTGGCGCCGCGGCGCGCGCCCGACCTGACGAGGCGTGCGCCGCGGCTGGGGAGGACGCGCGCGACGCTCCCGCGCGCCGGTCCGGCGCGCGGCGGTCGAGCGAGCGGCGGGACGGCTCAGTGCGCGCCGAGGCCGTCGATGACGCCCGGGTCGCCCGCGAACGGGCGCAGCGCCGCCGGTGCCGGGAAGGGCAGGACGTACCGCGTGACGACGGCGTTGACGTCGCCGAAGTCGTCGGTGGTGACGACGACCCGGTCGGCGGCGACCTCGGACATCCGGACCCGCACGACGCGCCCGTCGTCGAGCGTCAGCTGCCACCGGTCGGCGAGCCAGTGCAGGCCGTGGCCGTCGAGCGCCTCCTCGGCGTCGTGCCAGTCGACGACCCCGGTGAGCTCGCGGCCGATCCGGTCGACGGCGACGAAGCCGTCGCCGTCGACGCGGATCCAGCCGAGCAGCTCACGGTCGCCCTCGCGCCGGTGCTCGATCCAGTCGGCCGTGAGCCCGCTCATCGGTGCACGCCCGCCCTCAGTGCCCGCCGCCGTGCGGGCCCTCGACCCGCTCGCGCGGCACCGCGAAGGCGAGCGGGAGCGCGACGAGCGACAGGATCGCGCCGACGAGGAACGCCGAGTGGATGCCGCCCGCGGTGGCCGCGACCTCGCTCGCACCGCCGTCGGCGAGCGCGATCGACTGCGCGGTGAGGACCGTGACGAACAGCGCCGTGCCGGCCGCACCGGCGACCTGCTGGAGCGTCCCGACGACCGCGGACCCGTGCGAGTACCGCTCGGCGGGCAGCGACCCGAGGGCCGAGGTGAACAGCGGCGTGAACATGAGCGCGAGCCCGGCGGACATCGTGAGGTGCGCGGCGAGCAGCATCCACGGCGAGGACTCCGGCTGCAGCAGGACGAAGCCCCACAGCGCGAGGCTCAGCGCGATCGCGCCGGGGACGAGCAGCGGACGCGGCCCGACCTTGTCGTACGCGCGCCCGACCGCGGGTGCGAGCAGGCCCATGAGCAGCCCACCAGGCAGCAGCAGCAGGCCGGTCTGGAGGGTCGTGAGGCCCAGGACGGACTGCGCGTAGATCGGCAGCAGGATGATGACGCCGAACAGCGACACCATGAGGCCCGCGAGCAGCGCGACGGACACCGCGAAGGTGCGCGACGAGAAGACGCGCAGGTCGAGCAGCGCGTCGTCGACGCGGGCGAGCGACCGCTGCCGCAGGACGAACAGGACGAGCGCGACCGCGCCGACGCCGAGCGAGATCCACGTGGTCGTCGCGACGCCGCCGTCGGTGATCTCGCCGAGGCCCGACAGGCCGTAGACGATCCCGCCGAACCCGAGCGCCGACAGGATCACGGACGTCACGTCGACCTTGGCGTACCGGGGCTCGGTCACGTTCGGCAGACGCATCGCGCCGAGCACGATCGCGACGACCGCGATGGGCAGGACCAGCCCGAACATCCAGCGCCAGCTGAGGACCGACAGGATGAGGCCGGAGATCGTCGGGCCGATCGCGGGGGCGACGGAGATGACGACGGAGATGTTGCCCATGGTGCGGCCGCGCGCGGCGGGCGGCGTGACCGTCATGACGGTCGTCATGAGCAGCGGGAGCATGATCGCGGTCCCCGACGCCTGCACGATGCGCCCGGCGAGCAGCACGACGAACCCGGGGGCGAGCGCGCAGATCAGCGTGCCCGTCGCGAACAGCGTCATGGCCAGCAGGAACGCGGGGCGCGTGGTGATGCGCTGCAGCACGAACCCGGTGACGGGGATGACGACGGCCATCGTCAGCATGAAGGCGGTGGTCAGCCACTGGGCGGTCGACGCGGTGATCGACAGGTCCGTCATGAGCCGCGGCAGCGCGACGCCCATGATGGTCTCGTTGAGGATGACGACGAACGTCGAGACGAGCAGGACCGTGACCGCGAGGCGGTCGCGCGGGCTCATCCCGGCGGTGGGGACGGCCGGCGCGGCGGACGACCCGCCCGAGGCGGGTTCGTCGCGGAGCTTGGCGGTGGAGGTCTCGGTCACAGGGGCACCTGGCTTCCGGGGGACGGTCGGGAGTGGTGTCGCACGCGTCGACGCGAGCGGCGTCGACGGCGGAGCGTCCAGTCTTGTCGAGGGGTCTGACACGGTCGACGCAAATACGCCACCGGCAGACGGGCCTCTTCCTGACCGACCGCCCACCACGCCACAACTCATCGGCCACCCCGCTGCTTCCCGCGACCGGCGGGCGAGCAGGCGCCCGCCACGCGTCTGCTGACGCGCGCGGCGGAGGGTCGGCGCGCCGGTCGCGAGGTTCGCGGTCCGGGGTCAGCGCAGGCGACGGCGCAGCGCGTGGACCATGAGGGCGACGCCCGCGGCGGCGAGCACCCACGGCCCGGCGACCAGGACGGGGTCCATCGCCTGGTGGCCCCGGTCGACGCGGTGCCCCTCGGCGCGCGACCGCAGGCCGCGCCGCTCGCCCTCCGCGAGCACGCCCGTCTCCGTCACGGGGTTGTCGGGGTGCGGCGTCGCGAAGGACGCGAGGTGCTGCTCGACGGCGTCCACGCGGTCGGCCGCGATGAGCAGCAGCCAGTGCGCGGCGCGGCCCTCGCTGTAGGCGGCGTACGCGTGCCGGCGGATCGCCCCCGAGAGGCCGTGCAGCGGTTGGGCGGTGCCGAAGACGGGTGTGAGACGCGCGTGCTCGATCGACCGCTCGCGCGGCGCGAGCTCGGCCTGCTGCTCGGGCTCGGTCCAGTGCGCACCGGTCTCGAGGTCGGTGCGCTCGCGGGGGTACGACGGGCGGTCGGCGGGGTTCTTGTCCGCCCCCCAGCCGGGGATGCGGGCGGCGAGCTGCTCGGGGGTCTCGGGCAGCGGGGGCTTGTCCGGGGTGTACGGCACGTCGACCTCCTGGTTGTCAGTCCTGGCCCGGCAGGACGAGCGTCTTGACGCAGCCGTCGAGCTTCGCGGAGAACATGTGGTACCCCTCCGCGATGTCGTCGAGCGGGATGCGGTGCGTGACGATGTCGCTCGGCTTCAGGTAGCCGTTGCGGATGTGCTCGAGCAGCCGCGGCCACTGCCGCTTCACGGGCGCCTGGTTGGTGCGGATGGTGAGGCCCTTGTTGACGGCGTCGCCGAACTTCACGGCCGAGAAGATCGGGCCGTAGGCCCCCATGACGGAGACCGTGCCGCCCTTGCGGACCGAGTCGACGGCCCAGTTGAGCGCGACGGGCGAGCCGCCCTGGAGCTTGAGCTTGGCGCCGGTGACGTGCTGCGTGAGGTTGCCGTCGGCCTCGGCCCCGACGGCGTCGATGACGACGTCCGCACCGAGGTACCCGGTCGCCTTCTTGAGGTGTACGACGAGGTCGTCGACCTCCGCGAAGTTCACGGTCTCCGCGAACGCGAAGGTCCGCGCCTTCTCGAGCCGGTAGTCGACGTGGTCGACGACGATCACGCGGCCCGCGCCCATGAGCCACGCGGACCGGGCCGCGAACAGGCCGACGGGTCCGGCCCCGAGGACCACGACCACGTCGCCTTCGGCGATGTCGCCGAGCTGCGCGCCGAAGTAGCCCGTGGAGCAGGCGTCCGTCAGCAGGACCGCGTCCTCGTCGGGCAGCCAGTCGGGGATCTTCGACGGCCCGACGTCCGCGAACGGGACGCGCACGAGCTCCGCCTGGCCGCCGTCGTACCCGCCCGCGGTGTGCGAGTAGCCGTAGATCCCGCCGACGGCCGTCGCGTTCGGGTTGACGTTGTGGCAGTTCGACCACAGGCCTCGTGCGCAGAAGAAGCACGTGCCGCAGAAGATGTTGAACGGCACCATGACGCGGTCGCCGACGGTCAGGTTCCGGACCGACGAGCCGACCTGCTCGACGACGCCCACGAACTCGTGGCCGAACGTGTGCCCGACGCGGGTGTCGGGCATCATCCCGTGGTAGAGGTGCAGGTCGGAGCCGCAGATCGCGGCGCACGTGACCCGTACGACCGCGTCGTTCGGGTGCTCGATCCGCGGGTCGGGCTTCTCCTCGACACGGACCTTGTACGGACCTCGGTAGACCATCGCGCGCATGGGGGCGTCCTCGGGGGCCGGCGGGGGCGCGCCCGCGGCTCGACGCTCCCGACAGGCTCGCACGGGCCCGTCGAGGTCGCAGCCCGGACGCCCGACACGCGGCGACGGAGGCCGGACGACGTGCCCGGGGGCGACTTCCGGTGGCGGCAACCTGCGGGCTCCGGCATGGTCGGGCCATGGGCGAGGGGGCTCGACTCGACGGACCCGCGACGGATGCGCTCCTGCAGGCAGGGCGCTTCTTCACGCGGTGGGACGAGACCGCCGACAACCGGGCGGTGTTCCGGGAGGGCGGCCGGCGCGGCGACGCGTTCTACCGGGACCGCTGGCGCCACGACAAGGTGGTCCGCTCGACGCACGGCGTGAACTGCACGGGCTCGTGCTCGTGGAAGGTCTACGTCAAGGACGGGATCATCACGTGGGAGGCCCAGCAGACGGACTACCCGTCGCCCGGCCCCGACCGCCCCGACTACGAGCCGCGGGGTTGCCCGCGTGGGGCGGCGTTCTCCTGGTACACGTACTCGCCGACGCGGGTCCGGTACCCGTACGCGCGCGGCGTGCTCGTCGAGATGTACCGCGAGGCGAAGGCGCGGCTCAAGGACCCGGTGCTCGCGTGGGCGGACGTCGTCGGGGATCCCGAGCGCCGGCGGCGGTACCAGCAGGCGCGCGGCAAGGGCGGGCTCGTGCGCGTCGGGTGGGACGAGGCCGTCGAGATGGTCGCCGCGGGCCACGTGCACACCATCAAGACGTACGGCCCGGACCGGTGCGCGGGCTTCTCGCCGATCCCGGCGATGTCGATCGTGTCGCACTGCGTCGGGACGCGGTTCGTGCAGCTCATCGGCGGCGTCATGACGTCGTTCTACGACTGGTACGCGGACCTGCCCGTCGCGAGCCCGCAGATGTTCGGCGACCAGACCGACGTCCCGGAGTCGGGCGACTGGTGGGACGCGACCTACCTGATGATGTGGGGCTCGAACGTCCCGGTGACGCGCACCCCGGACGCGCACTGGATGGCGGAGGTCCGCTACCGCGGCACGAAGGTCGTCACGGTGTCGCCGGACTACGCGGACAACACGAAGTTCGCCGACGAGTGGCTGCCCGCGCAGGCGGGGACGGACGCGGCGCTCGCGATGGCGATGGGACACGTCGTGCTGCGGGAGTTCCTCGTCGACCGCGAGGTGCCGTTCTTCCGGGACTACGTGAAGCAGTACACCGACCTGCCGTTCCTGGTGACGCTCACGCCGCACGCCGAAGGGGGCTACGTCCCGTCGAAGTTCCTGCGCGCGGCCGACCTCCCGGACGCGGTCCCCGGGGCCGAGGGCGACGACTGGAAGACGGTCCTGCTCGACGCGGCGACCGGGCGGCCCGTCGTGCCGAACGGGTCGATGGGCTTCCGCTACACGGAGTCGGGCGAGGGGCGGTGGAACCTCGACCTCGAGGGCGTCGACCCGGCGCTCAGCGCGGCCGACGCGGGCGCGACCGCGGCTGAGCCCGTGCCGGTGCTGCTGCCCGTGTTCGACCAGCCCGACGGCTCGGGCTCGGTGCTGCACCGCGGCGTGCCCGCACGACGCGTCGGCGACCACCTCGTCACGACCGTCTACGACCTCATGCTCGCGCAGTACGGCGTCGGGCGGGACGGGCTCCCGGGGCAGTGGGCGGCGGGCTACGACGACGCCGACACCCCGTACACGCCCGCGTGGCAGGAGGCGATCACGTCGGTCCCCGCGGCGGCGTGCGCGCGGATCGCGCGCGAGTTCGCGGCGAACGCGGAGAAGTCGCGCGGCCGGTCGATGATCATCATGGGCGCGGGCATCTGCCAGTGGTTCCACGGCGACGCGACGTACCGCGCGGTGCTCGCGCTGCTCGCGCTCACGGGGTGCTTCGGGCGCAACGGCGGCGGCTGGGCGCACTACGTCGGCCAGGAGAAGTGCCGCCCGCTGACGGGGTGGCTGTCGCTCGCGAACGCGCTCGACTGGTCGCGCCCGCCGCGCACGATGACCGGCACGTCGTACTGGTACATGCACACGGACCAGTGGCGGTTCGACGGGTACCGCGCGGACGCGCTCGCGTCGCCGCTGGCCGAGGGGCACCTGGCGGGGATGCACACGGCGGACACGATCGCGCAGTCGGCGCGGCTCGGGTGGATGCCGTTCTACCCGCAGTTCGACCGCAACCCGCTGGACCTGGCCGACGAGGTGCGGGCCGCCGCCGACGCCGGGGAGGCGCCCGACGCCACGGCCGCGCTGGTCGAGCGCATCGCGGACCGCCGCGTGCGCTTCGCAATCGAGGACGTCGACGCCCCCGAGAACTGGCCGCGCACGCTGATCCTCTGGCGCGCGAACCTGCTGGGGTCGTCGGCCAAGGGCAACGAGTACTTCCTGCGCTACCTGCTCGGCACGCACTCGAACGTCACGGCCGAGCCTGCCGACGTCCGGCCGCGCGACGTCACGTGGCGCGACGGCGTGCCCGAGGGGAAGCTCGACCTGCTGGTGAGCGCGGACTTCCGCATGACGTCGACGACGCTGCTGTCGGACGTCGTCCTGCCCGCGGCGACCTGGTACGAGAAGTACGACCTGTCGTCGACGGACATGCACCCCTTCGTCCACGCGTTCACCCCGGCCATCGACCCGCCGTGGGAGGCGCGCTCCGACTTCGACGCGTTCCACCTGGTCGCACGCCGGTTCTCCGAGCTCGCGCGCACGCACCTCGGCACGCGGTACGACGTCGTGAGCGTCCCGGTCCAGCACGACACCCCCGGTGAGGCGGCGGGGCACGTCGGGGGCCGGGCGCGGGACTGGGCGGGCGGTGACATCGCGCCGCAGCCCGGCGTGAACCTGCCGCTGCTGCAGGTCGTCGAGCGGGACTACACGGCGGTCGCGGACAAGCTCGGCTCGCTCGGGCCGCTCGCCGACACGCTGGGGTTCACGATCAAGAACGTCACCTACCGGCTCGAGCACGAGGTCGAGCGGCTCGGTCGGCTCAACGGCGTCATGCTCGGCGGCGCGGGCGACGGGCGGCCGGCGCTCGACACCGACGTCAAGCTCGCCGAGGCCATCCTGTCGCTGTCCGGCACCACGAACGGCGAGCTCGCGACGCAGGGCTTCCGGTCGCTCGAACGTCGGGTGGGCAAGCCGCTCGCGGACCTCGCGGAGGGGTCGGAGGAGAAGCGGATCACGTTCGCCGACACCCAGGCCCGCCCCGTGCCCGTCATCACGTCGCCCGAGTGGTCGGGGTCGGAGACGGGCGGCCGCCGGTACGCGCCGTTCACCGTCAACGTCGAGCGGCTCAAGCCGTGGCACACGCTCACCGGCCGCATGCACTTCTTCCTCGACCACGACTGGATGACGGACCTCGGCGAGGCGCTGCCGATCTACCGCCCGCCGCTCGACCTGCACCGGCTGCTCGGCGAGCCACGGCTCGGCCCCGACGGCGACGCGCAGGTCACCGTGCGGTACCTGACCCCGCACAACAAGTGGTCGATCCACTCCGAGTACCAGGACAACCTGCTGATGCTGTCGCTGTCGCGCGGCGGGCCCGTCTGCTGGGTGTCGGTGCAGGACGCGGCGATCATCGGGGCCGCCGACAACGACTGGATCGAGTGCGTCAACGCGAACGGCGTGTTCGTCGCGCGGGCCATCGTGAGCCACCGCCTGCCGCAGGGCGTCGTGTTCGTGCACCACGCGCAGGAACGGACCATCGACGTCCCCAAGTCGGAGAAGACCGGGCGACGCGGCGGCATCCACAACTCCGTGACGCGCCTGCTGGTCAAGCCGACGCACCTCGTCGGCGGCTACGCGCAGCTGTCCTACACGTTCAACTACCTCGGCCCGACCGGCAACCAACGGGACATCGTGGCGACGATCCGCCGCCGCTCGCAGGAGGTGGAGTACTGATGCTCGCCGCACCGGAGGTCCAGGGAGGACCCGGCTCATGAGGGTCATGGCGCAGATGGCGATGGTCATGAACCTCGACAAGTGCCTCGGGTGCCACACGTGCTCGGTCACCTGCAAGCAGGCGTGGACGAACCGCGCGGGCGTCGAGTACGTGTGGTTCAACAACGTCGAGACGCGGCCCGGGCAGGGCTACCCGCGGCGCTACGAGGACCAGGAGCAGTGGCGCGGCGGCTGGACGCTCAACAAGCGCGGCCGGCTCACGCTCAAGGCCGGCGGCCGCGTCAAGAAGCTCCTGACGATCTTCGCGAGCCCGGTCCAGCCGAAGCTCGAGGACTACTACGAGCCGTGGACGTACGACTACGAGAAGCTCATCGACGCGCCGCTCGGCGACGACTTCCCCGTCGCGCGCCCGAAGTCCCTCATCACCGGCGAGGACACCAAGATCCGGTGGTCGGCCAACTGGGACGACAACCTCGGCGGCACCGCCGAGATGGGGCACCTCGACCCGATGGTGGCCAAGGTGCGGGCCGAGTCCGAGGACAGGATCCGGTTCGAGCTCGAGCGCACGTTCATGATGTACCTGCCGCGGATCTGCGAGCACTGCCTCAACCCGTCGTGCATGGCGTCGTGCCCGTCGGGCGCGATCTACAAGCGGGCCGAGGACGGCATCGTCCTCGTCGACCAGGACCGCTGCCGCGGCTGGCGTCAGTGCGTCACCGGCTGCCCGTACAAGAAGATCTACTTCAACCACAAGACCGGCAAGGCCGAGAAGTGCACGTTCTGCTACCCCCGCGTCGAGGTGGGCCTGCCGACGGTCTGCTCGGAGACGTGCGTCGGGCGGCTGCGCTACATCGGCCTCGTCCTCTACGACGCGGACCGCGTCACGGAGGCTGCGTCGGTCCCCGACGACCAGGACCTCTACGAGTCCCAGCTCGACCTCATGCTCGACCCGACCGACCCCGCGGTGATCGCCGCCGCCCGCGAGCAGGGCATCCCCGCCGACTGGCTCGACGCCGCCCGCCGCTCGCCCGTCTACGCCCTCGCCAAGACGTACCGCGTCGCCCTGCCCCTGCACCCCGAGTACCGGACCATGCCGATGGTCTGGTACGTCCCGCCGCTCTCGCCCGTCGTCGACCTGCTGCGCGAGCAGGGACACGACGCCGAGGACCACGGCAACCTGTTCGGCGCGATCGACGCCCTGCGCATCCCCGTCGAGTACCTCGCCTCGCTGTTCACCGCGGGCGACACCGACGTCGTCACCGGCGTCCTGCGGCGGCTCGCGGCCATGCGCGGCTACCTGCGCGGCATCACGCTCGACGAGGACGCCGACGAGCGCATCCCCGCGTCGGTCGGCATGACCGGGCAGCTCATGTACGCGATGTACCGGCTGCTCGCGATCGCCAAGTACGAGGACCGCTACGTCATCCCGAAGGCCCACGAGGAACGCGGGCACGAGCTCGAGGAGCTCGGCTGCTCGCTCGACTACGACGAGGGCCCGGGCATGTACGAGCAGGCGCCGTTCGGCGAGGCGTCCGGCCGGCCCGTGCCCGTCGCGGTCGAGACGTTCCACGCGCTCAAGCAGCGGCAGACGTCCGACCGGCTCGCGACACCGTCCGAGATGCACGGGAGGGTCAACCTGCTCAACTGGGACGGCAAGGGGACACCGCCCGGGCTGTTCCCGTCGTCCGGCGGACGGGCCACACCACCCGGACCGGGCGCGACCGGCGGGGCCGACGACGGGCCGGGCGTCGACCCGGGCGTCACGGGGACGCGGTCGTGAGGGGGCCGGTGGTCCGGGGGCGGCGCGCGTCGACGGCACGCCGGACGTCCGCGCGCGTCGTGCACCAGGCGGCGTCGTGGTGCCTCGCGTACCCCGACGACGACCTCGTCGACCGGCTGCCGCTGCTCGTGGCCGCCGTCGACGAGCTGCCCGCCGGAGCCGCGCGCGACGGGCTCCGCGGCTTCCTCGACCACGCCGCGACCACGCCGCTCGCCGACCTCCAGCGCGCCTACGTCGACGCGTTCGACCTGTCGGGCCGCCAGACGCTCTACCTGTCGTACTGGACCGACGGCGACACCCGCCGCCGCGGCGAGGTGCTCGCCGCCTTCAAGGCCCGGTACCGCGCGTCGGGGATGCTCGTCGACACCCGGGGCGAGCTGCCCGACCACCTGCCGCTCGTGCTCGAGTACGCCGCCGTCGCCGACCCCGTCGACGGGCCTTCGCTGCTCCAGGAGTACCGGCCGAGCCTCGAGCTCGTCCGGCTCGCGCTCGTCGAGGCCGGCAGCCCGTGGGCCGGCGTCCTCACCGCGGTGTGCGCGACGCTGCCCGGCGAGTCGCCGCGCGACCGCGCCGCGGTGCACGCGATGGCGGCGGCCGGGCCGCCGCGCGAGTCCGTCGGGCTCGACGCCGCCGACCCTCGGCTGCTGCCGCTCGCGGGGTCTGTCCCGGCGGGTGCTGACGGGCCGACCGGAGGAGGGCGCTGATGGACGTGCTGCTGTGGGGCGTCGTGCCGTACCTCGCGATCGTCACGCTCGTCGGCGGGACGATCTGGCGGTACCGCTACGACCAGTTCGGCTGGACGACCCGCTCGTCGCAGCTCTACGAGTCCCGGCTGCTGCGCATCGGCAGCCCGCTGTTCCACTTCGGGCTCGTGTTCGTCATCGTCGGGCACGTCGGCGGCCTCGTGATCCCGCAGTCCTGGACCGACGCCGCCGGGCTGTCGCAGGAGGCGTACCACGCGATGGCGCTGGTCATCGGGGGGATCGCCGGCTTCTGCACGCTCGTCGGCGTCGCGATCCTCGTCTACCGGCGGCGCCGCACCGGACCCGTCTTCATGGCGACGACGAAGAACGACAAGACGATGTACGTCGCGCTCGTCGCCGCGATCGTGCTGGGACTGTGGACCACCCTGAACTCCGTCGGCGCCGGCCACGAGGCGCACAACTACCGCGAGACCGTCGCCCCCTGGTTCCGGTCGTTGTTCGTGCTGCAGCCCGACGTCGCGTCGATGGCCGCGGCGCCCGCGTCGTTCCAGTGGCACACCCTCGTCGGCCTCGCCCTGATCGCGATCTTCCCGTTCACGCGCCTCGTGCACGCGTTCACCGCGCCGTTCCACTACCTGTTCCGCCCGTACATCGTCTACCGCAGCCGCGACGCCCGGCCGACCCCCGGCGCGAGCGCACCCCGACGCGGGTGGGACCCCGTCGGCACACGTGACCGCGAAGGATCGGGGAGACGCCGATGACGACGACCGCCGCGACGACGACCCGCGTGTCGGGCCGCACGCTCAACCTCGTCCTCGCGACGTGGACGTTCGCCATCACGTTCTGGGCGTGGAACCTCGTCGGCCCGCTCGCCGCGCGCTACACCGAGGAGCTCGGGCTGTCGGCGACCGAGAAGTCGCTGCTCGTCGCGACCCCCGTGCTCGTCGGCGCGATCGGGCGCATCCCGGTCGGCGCGCTCACCGACCGCGTCGGCGGTCGTCGGATGCTCGGCATCCTGTCGCTGATCTCGATCGTCCCCGTGCTGCTCGTCGCGTTCGCGGGGGAGCAGGAGTCGTACGCGCTGCTGCTGCTGTTCGGCTTCCTGCTCGGCATCGCCGGCACGACGTTCGCGGCCGGCATCCCGTTCGTCAACGCCTGGTACGAGCCCGCTCGCCGCGGCTTCGCGACCGGCGTCTTCGGCATCGGCATGGGCGGCACCGCGCTGTCGTCGTTCTTCACGCCGCGCATGGTGAACTCGTTCGGCTACGTGACGACGCACGTGCTCGTGGCCATCGCGCTCGCGGTGACGGGCTTCGTCGTGCTGTCGGTGTCGCGCGACGCGCCCGCCTGGAAGCCGTCGACGCAGCCCGTCGTCCCGAAGCTCCGCGCCGCGATCAAGCTGCCCGTCACCTGGCAGATGTCGTTCCTCTACGCCGTGACGTTCGGCGGCTTCGTCGCGTTCTCCACCTACCTGCCGACGTACCTGTCCGACGTCTACGGCTACGACCTCGCCGACGCCGGCGCACGCACCGCGGGGTTCGCGATCGCGGCCGTCGTCGCGCGCCCGCTCGGCGGCATCCTGTCCGACCGCGTGCACCCCAAGCCCATCGTCCTCGTGTCCCTCGCCGGCGCCGCGATCATGGCCGTGCTGCTCTCGTTCAAGCCCGTCCCGGAGATCCCCGCAGGCACCGAGTTCGTGCTCATGGCCTTCTTCCTCGGCATCGGGACGGGCGGCGTGTTCGCCTGGGTCGCCCGTCGTGCACCCGCCGACCGGGTGGGCTCGGTGTCGGGCATCGTGGGTGCTGCGGGTGGCCTCGGCGGGTACTTCCCGCCGCTCGTCATGGGGGCGACCTACGACGAGGCGACGCATTCCTACACGGTCGGTCTGCTGCTGCTCTCGGCCACCGCGGTCGTCTCGTTCCTGTTCGTCCTGCTGCGCCTGAAGCGCGAGGACCGGGTAGCGTGACGGGAGGCGTCGAGGAGCGCGCACACCGGCAGACCCGATCGTGTGAAAACCGCCCGACAGCCTGGCCTGGACGTTTGACCAAGAGCCCCCTCATGCCGCACACTCGTACTCGACGGTGCGCATCGCCTGCCCCCTGCGCGGTGCGCACCGTTGTGACTTCCCAGGAGCGGGACGGGTCTTCGGAGCCGTCCCGCTCCTGTCGTCTGCGGGCACGTCCCCGACGGGGCCGTCGCGACGGGAGAACCGCATGACGACGGGGGAGAGCCGCGGCACGACGTCCCCGGGCGCGGGCACGACGACACCATCGGGGGAGCCTCGGCGCGCCACGCCGCCGACCGCAGACCCTGCCGTTACCGTTCCTGGGGTGACAGTCCCCGCGCGCTCGTCCGGCACGGGTCCCGACCAGGCTCCCGCGACCGACGCGACCCCGAACGCCCCCGTCGCCCTCGTCGCCCCGCCGACCCGGGCCGACCTCGTCGACCGCGCGGTGGAACGCTGGCGCGAAGGCCTGGTCGAGGCCGCCGGCGGGTCGACCCTCGCCGACATGGAGCTGCTCGGCGACGCCGCGCTCGACCTCACCGCCGCCCACCCCTCGGGGATGGCCCAGCTCTTCGCCGGCCGTCCCACGCGCCTGTCCAACCTGGTCCGCGAGGGCGCCGCGCTGTCGACCGCGCGCCGTCGTGCGCGGGCCGTCGCGTCGCGCGCCGCCGTCTACGAGCAGCGCTACGGCATCGCCCCGACCGCGCTCGCGATCGGCGTCGCGACCTGGACCGAGCGGCCCGCCGCCCGCGACGACCACGACGACGTCGACGCGCTCGCCGTCGCGACCCGGCCCGCCGAGCCCGCACCCCGGTCGGCCACCCAGGCCCGCACCGTCCGCGCGCCCGTGCTGCTGCGACCCGTCACGCTGCGCGCCCGCGGCACCGGCGAGGCCGACTACGAGATCGCGCTCGAGCCGACGCTCGACGTCAACCCCGTCCTCGCTCGTGCCCTGCGCACCCGCGGCGCCCTGCTCGACCCGGGCGCGGTCGCGCGCGGCACGTTCGAGAGCGGCGGCTTCGACCCGCGCGGCGCGCTCGCGCGGCTGTCGTCGCTCGGGGAGGCCGTGCTCGACGACTTCCGGCTGACCGAGAAGGTCGTCGTCGGGACGTTCGTGCACCCCGGGCAGATCCTCGTCGACGACCTCGACGCGCTGTCCGCGGCGCTCGACCAGCACGAGGTCGTCTGCGCGCTCGCGGGCGTCGACGTCGACCGCGAGCGGCTCGTCGTCCGCCTGCCCGAGCCCGTCGCGGGCGACCGCGACCCGAGCGTCGAGCGGGGTGTCGGCGACCTCGACCCCGCGCAGCAGCACCTGCTCGACGCGCTCAGCACCGGTGCGCACCTGTTCGTCGACGCCCCGACCGGCGCCGACGTCACCGGCACGCTCGCCGCGGTCGTCGCCGACGCCGCCGCGTCCGGCCGCACGGTCCTCTACGTCCCCGGCCACCGCCGCGGCGCCACCGCGCTCGCCGCCCGGCTCGACGAGCTCGGCCTCGGCGACCTCCTGCTCGACGTCGCCCCCGAGGCCGGCTGGCGCACCGCCGCCGCGCGCCGCCTGCTCGGCGCGATGACCCTCGACGCGCCCGCGGTCGACGGGCAGAGCCTGCACGTCCTGCGCACGCGGCTCGTCGAGCACCGCGAGCGGCTGCGCGCGTACGTCGACGACCTGCACGCGACCCGCACGCCGTGGGGCGCGTCCGCCTACGACGCGCTGCAGCAGCTCGCCCGGCTGACCTCGACGCGTCCGGCGCCGCGCACCACGGTGCGCCTCACCCCGGACGTCGCACGCGTGCTCGACGCCGAGCGGCGCGCGGCCCTCGGTGCGGACCTGGTCCGGGCCGGCGAGCTCGGCGCGTTCGACGTCCGGCCCGTGGACACGCCCTGGTACGGCGCCGACCTGCGCACACGCGCCGACGCCGACGTCGTCGTGCGACGGATCTCGCGGCTGCTCGACGGCGCCCTGCCCGCGCTCGTCGAGCGCACCGCGCAGGTCGCGGCCGACACCGGGCTCACGCAGGCGACGTCCGTCGCGTCGTGGGCCGAGCAGCTCCGGATGCTCGACGGCGTCCGTGGGGCGCTCGACGTCTTCCTGCCGATCGTCTTCGAGCGGACCGCCGCCGACCTCGTCGCCGCGACCGCGACACCGCAGTGGCGCACCGAGCGCGGCGTCGACATGGGCTTCTGGCTGCGCCGGCGGCTGCGGCGGCAGGCCCGCGACATGGTCCGCCCGGGCCGTCCCGTCGCCGACCTGCACGCCGCGCTGCTCGACGTGCAGGCGCAGCGCGAGATCTGGCAGGCGCACTGCCCCGCGGGCGGCTGGCCGCGGCTGCCCGACGGGCTCGAGCACATCGAGGAGGAGCACCAGGCCGTCGCCGAGGACCTGCGGGCCCTCGACGAGGTGCTCGCGTCGACCCCCGGCGGCGCCGGGCTCGCGCAGCTGCCCTTCGCCGCGCTGACCGAGCGGCTGTCGCGGCTGCGCGCCGACACGAGCGCGCTCGACACGCTGCCCGACCGCACCGGTCTGCTGCACCGGCTGCGCGCCGCCGGGCTCGGGGAGCTCGTCGACGACCTCGCCACGCGCCGCGTCGACCCCACGCTCGCCCCCGCCGAGCTCGACCTCGCGTGGTGGAGCACGGTCATCGAGCAGATCCTCACGCAGGACCCCACGCTCGCCGGCTACGACGGCACCGCGCTCGGCGACCTGTCCGCGCAGTACGCCGCGCTCGACCGCGCGCACGTCGCGAGCCTCGCCGGACCCGTCCGGCAGGCCGTCGCCGCGCAGACGCAGGAGGTCCTGCGGCAGAACCGTGAGCAGTCCGAGTCGCTGTTCGTCGAGCTCGTCGAGGAGCGGCTCACGTCGCTGCGCGACACCATCGCGCGCCACCCCGACATCGCGCGCCGCCTGCGTCCCGTCGTCGCGGCGAGCCCGATGCTCGTGCCGCAGGTGCTGCCGCCGTCGCGCACCGTCGACCTCGTCGTCATCGACGCCGCCGCGCACCTGCCCGTCGACATGGCCGTCGCCGCCATCGCCCGCGGCCGGCAGGTCGTCGTCGTCGGCGACGCCCGGTGCGCCTCCGGCACCGCCGTGCGCGAGCTCGCCGCCGTCCTGCCCGTCGTCGCCCTGCACGCCGAGACGTCGCGCCGCGACCCGTACCTCACCGCGTTCCTCGCCGCGCACGGGTACGAGGGCGTGCTGTCGCCGACCCCGCTGCCCGAGCACCGCCCGCTCGTCCGGCTCGACGTCGTCGACGGCACCGGCATGCCCGACGCCGCCACCGGCACCGTCGCGTCGACGCGGGCCGAGGTCGAGCACGTCGTCGAGCTCGTGCTGCACCACGCGCTCATGCAGCCCGACGAGTCGCTCGCCGTCGTCACGCCGTCCGCCGTGCACGCCGACGCGCTCCGCGACGCGATCCTCACCGAGGTCCGCGGCAACCCTGCCGTCGCCGCGTTCTTCGACGGCGGGCGCGCCGAGCCGTTCGTCGTCACCGACCTCGCCAACGTCGCGGGCCTGCGCCGTGAGGCCGTCATCCTGTCCGTCGGGTTCGGTCGCACCCCGCACCGCCGCGTCCTGCACTCCTTCGGCGTCGTCGGCGAGCCGGGTGGCGACGCCCTGCTCCTCGACGTCCTCGGCGCCACGCGGCACCGGCTCACCGTCGTGTCCTGCTTCGGCGCCGACGACCTCGACCCCGAGCGCGTCCGCGCCGCCGGTCCGCGGCTGCTGCGCGACCTGCTCGCGTTCGCCGGGTCCCGCGGTGCCGGTGCCACCGGCGACGACGTGCGGCTCGTCGCGCCCGGTCCGCGCCCTGACGCCGACATCGACCTGCGCGCCGCCGACGCGGCCGAGGCGTCGGGCGGGACCGCCGGCCGGTCGGCGTCGGCGTCGTCCTCGGCGTCGGCCGGGGTCGCACGTGGCGCGACGCACGACGCCGGCGAGCCCGACCGGCTGCTGCTCGACCTCGCCGAGCGGCTCTGGCGGCACGGCCTGACTGTCGAGGTCGACTACGGCATCCCCGGCGGAACCCGCATCCCCATGGTCGTCGGGCACCCCGACGCGCAGGACCGGCTGCTCGTCGCCGTCCTCACCGACGACGAGGCCTACGTCGGCGAGCCGTCGGTGCGCGTCCGCGACCGGCTCCTCGCCGACCGGCTCGAGCGGCTCGGCTGGACGGTCGTGCGCGTGTGGTCCGCTGCGGCGTTCCTCGACCCCCAGGCCGAGGTCGACCGCATCCGTCGCGCCGTGCACGGTCGCGTACCCGCGCCCGCGATCCCGCGCAAGGCGCCGCTCGTGCTCGGCATCCCGTCGTCCGTCGACGAGACCGACGAGGTCGAGGAGCTACCGCCCGTCACCGCGCCCATCCGCATCTCCGTCCGCGCGACCCTCGCCGCGCGCCGCGCGGCCGGCGCCGACGACGTGGACGCCGCGACCGCCGACGAGGACCCCGACGCGAGGACCGAGGGCCGCGACCGCGACGCGAGGACCTGGGGCGACGACCCCGACGCGAGCGACGACACGCGCGACTCCGAGGGCGCCGTCGCCGGTCACGACACGGTCGACCCGGGAACCAGCGGCGTCGGTCGTGACGCGGACGTCGCGGTCGCCGGTCACGACGCGGTCGACTCGGACGACCCGACGACCGACTCCGGACGCGCCCCGGTCGACCAGGCTGCGCCGGCAGGGGCCGGGACGCACGCGGCCTCGGGCGAGGCGGGTGTCGCGCGGGTCGACGGTGAGTCGTCGACCGCGTCAGAGCCCACGACCGGTGCCCACCACGTGCAGCTCACGCTCGCCGGGGTGCCCGGCGCACCGCGGCCCGACGTGCGCAAGGGTCTGCCGATCGGCGCCTACAGCGACGACCAGCTCGACGAGCTCGTCGCGTGGCTCCGGTCGGACGGGGAGGACCGCAACCGTGAGCAGCTCGCCGCCGCGCTCCGCGACGAGCTCGGGATCACGCGCCGCTCCTACCGGATCGACACCGCCGTCCGCTCGGCCGTGAGCCGCGCCCTGCGCTGACGCACCGGGGTCTGCCGGGCAGAGCTGCGCCGGGTGGGATCATCGTGCGGTGAGCGACAGCCCCGAGGACCTGGCCCGGACGGAGGCCGTCGACGGTCCAGGTCGGACGCCGACCCCGGCCGTGCGTGCGGTCGCCGGAGCGGCGTCCGGGCGGTCGCCGCGTGCCCCGCGACGCGCCGTCCGACGGGCGGGGACCGTGGGCACCGACGAGTCGGTGCTGCGTTCGACGCTCCCGGCGGCGCCGTCCGACGGCCAGGACCACGCCGCGTCTCCCGCGACACCGGCGCAGCCCGCTGACGCGTCCCACGACCCGGCCGTCCCGCTGCGTGCCCTCGACGACACCGACGTCGGCTGGGGCCACGACGTCGACTCGAACGACGACCGTCTGCTCCGCGACCGCCCGCCGCACTGGTGACGCGCGCGAGCACGCCGCGCGCGACCCGCGCTCGTCGGTGCCGCCGGTGAACCACGCCGCCGTCTGACGGGTGGGGACGCGGCCCGCGCCGGTGCGCTCGTCTGGGGCGGCGACAGCGGTGGCCGTCGCCCATTCAGCGTCGGTGGGCGGTGTCGCCTGTCGCAGCGTCGGTGAGCGGGTTCGCCCGCAGTGGTGTCAGGCGATCGGAGGAGGCGTCGCCGGGCCGCTGCCCGGCTGGAACGTCGGGGGAGTGCCGGGAGCCGTGCCGGTCCCCGGAACCGCGCCGGCGTCGTTGGCCACGGCAGGGCTGGGGCGGGCGGCGAGCAGGTCGCGGATCTCCTGGAGCAGCAGGATGTCCTCGGCCGGCGCCTTGGGCTCCTCCTCCTCGCCACGCTTGCGCCGCGCGGCCAGGGCGTTGAGCGGCAGCACGATGACGAAGTACACCGCCGCCGCGGTGATGAGGAACTGCAGCAGCGCGTTGAGGATGACCCCGATCGAGAACGTGGCGCCGTTGATCGTGAAGCGGCCCAGCGCGGACAGGTCCGGCTCGCCGAAGATCGCCGCGATCAGCGGGCCGATGAACCCGTCCTGGAGCGCGGTGACCACGCCCGTGAACGCCGCGCCGATGACGACGCCGACGGCGAGCTCGATCGCGTTGCCGCGCGAGATGAAGTCCTTGAAGCCCTGGAACACCTTCGGCAGCCCGCGCAGGTGCTCGCCGGCGCCCCGCAGGCCCTTGTTGACGGTGTCGGTCATGTGTGCCCCCGGCAGCTCACGGCGTGCGTCAGGGCCGGTCGGAGGGGCCCTGTCGCTGGACTGGACGATCATGGCACGACCACCGCAGAGAGCAAGGCGGTCGCCGAGGCGCCGGCAAGCGCGCGCGCCTCGTCGGGCGTGACGGCGAGCAGGACGGGTGGCGCCGGGCCGGCGTCCGCCCCGAAGGACACCACGTCGGGCGGGGACTCCTCGGTGGGCGTCGGCAGGACGAGGGCACGCGTCGCGACGACGCGCCCGTCGCCCTCGTCGGGAGTCGCCGCGAGGACGTCGACGCGCATCCCGGGCCGCAGGAGCGCCGCGGCCGCCTCGTCGGCGAGGCGCACTGCGGTGACGACCGTGCCGGGTGGGCCGGTCGCGTCCGACGCCACGAGCACGCCCGGGACCAGCGGGGTGCCGGTCGCGAGGTCCACGGCCGTGACCCGTCCGACGACTGCGTCGGCGTCGGCCGGGACGTCGTCGGGTGCGACGGTCACCGGCACGGCGCGCACCGTCAGGTCACCGTCGGCGAGCGTCGCACCGGCGTCGAGGGACCGTGCGGCCACGACGAGCTCGACCGTCGGTGGCGGCGGGGGCCGCAGCGCGCCGACGACGCCGAGAGCGGCCACGGCGAGGGTCAGCGCCAGCAGTGCAGGACGAGCCCGCCACAGCAGGACACGCGCGCGCAGCGCGACGGGTGCGCGGCGACGCGCGAGCGGTGGCGGGCGGTCCGGTCGGGACGGGTCACGTCGGTCGAGAGACACGTCCGCGACGCTACGGACGCACCGTCGGAGCCCTGGTGGTGCGGGACGCCGTCGGTGCGCGTCCGCGCGCGAGGGCGGGCTGTGGACGGCTCGCGACCCGACGGGGACGGCCCGTCCGGATGCGGCCCGACGTGCGGTGCACCCGGAGCGACGGCGAGATGTCGGGCGGCCCGGCACGTCGTCCGGCCCGACCTCGTGCGTCGCGGGCGGGTCGACGCGAGGCCCGCCTCGCGAGGGCCAGCGTCGGATCCTGGCGGCCGGCGGCACCGCTCGCCGCGACGGTCGCCGCCGCGGCCGTCAGGACGAGGCGGCGGGTGCCTTGCTCGTGGTCGACGTCGACGAGGTCGTGCTCGGGGCGCTGGTCGACGCGCTGCCCGAGGAGGAGCCGGACGTGGACGACGACGAGGGGGAGCCGGACGACGAGGGAGACGAGGAGGACGTCGTCGACGAGGACGTCGACCCCGACGAGCGCGCGTCGTTGCGGTAGAACCCCGAGCCCTTGAACACGACGCCGACGGCCGAGAACACCTTGCGCAGCCGGCCCTCGCACTCGGGGCAGACGGTCAGCGAGGCGTCGGAGAACGACTGCTGGATCTCGAAGGCGTGACCGCACGCCGTGCACGCGTAGGCGTAGGTGGGCATCGGGGCTCCTGGACGAGGTCGACGGGCCGGCCCGGCGGGACGCCCGGGTGGCCTGGCACTCACATGGATCGAGTGCCAATCCTAACGGCACGCGCGCCGACTGCATTCCGCGGGTACCCGGACGCGGACCTCGCGGAGCGCCGCCGCTGGTCATCCCCAGGTCTGGTGTGCTGCCACCCCGGGCCCAGACGGACAAGTACCCTCGCAACGTGTCCCGCCTGCGCCTCGTCCGGGTCGCGTTCGCGACCGTCGCCGTCGTCCTGGTCCTCGCCCTGGTGGCGACGGCCGTGGGCGTGGTCGTCGTCCTGCGCCGTCCGCTGCCCGAGGTGTCCGGCGAGCTCACGCTGCCCGGCCTCGAGGGCGAGGTGACGGTCACCCGCGACCCGCGCGGCGTGCCGACGATCACGGCGTCGACGTCCGAGGACCTGTTCCGCGCGCAGGGGTACGTCACGGCCCAGGACCGCTTCTTCGAGATGGACTACCGCCGGCACGTCACCGCCGGACGGCTGTCGGAGCTCGTCGGCGAGAACGAGGACGCGCTCGCGGCGGACAAGGTGATCCGGACGTTCGGCTGGCGGCACGTCGCGGAGCAGGAGTGGGACGTCGTCGAGCAGTCGACGCGCGACGCGCTCCAGGCGTACGCCGACGGGGTCAACGCGTACCTGGCGGACCGGGACCCCTCGCAGATCGCGGTCGAGTACACGGTCCTCGGGGCCCGGACGAGCACGCCGGCCCCCGAGAAGTGGGACCCGGTCGACTCGCTCGCGTGGCTCAAGGCGCTCGCGTGGGACCTGCGCGGCAACTACGACCGTGAGCTGGCACGCGCGCGGACGTTCGCGTCGGTGCAGGACGTCGCCCGCGTCGAGCAGCTGTTCCCCGCCTACCCGCAGGATGTGAACCAGCCGATCCTCTCGGCGGAACAGGTGGGCCAGGGCGCGACCACGACGGCGGCGACGACGGGGCTCGACCTCGCGGGCGACGACCTGCAGGCGGCGCTCGCGTCGGCGCAGCGGGCGCTCGACGCGGTGCCGCACCTGGTCGGCGACGGCGAGGGCGTCGGGTCGAACTCCTGGGCGGTCTCGGGACGCTACACCGAGTCCGGCGCGCCGCTGCTGGCGAACGACCCGCACCTCGGCATCTCGGCCCCGGGCATCTGGGCGCAGGTCGGCCTGCGCTGCGCGGAGGTCACGGCGGAGTGCCCCTACGACGTCACGGGGTTCGCCAACGCGGGCATGCCCGGTGTCGTCATCGGGCACAACGCCGACCTCGCGTGGGGCCTGACGAACCTCGGCGCGGACGTCACGGACTTCTTCCTCGAGAAGGTCGACGACGACGTGACCGTGCGGGACGGCGGCACCGCTCCGATCCGGCACCGGCGCGAGGTCATCCACGTCAACGGCGGCCGGTCGGTCGAGCTCGACGTCCGCGAGACGGTGCACGGCCCGATCGTGTCCGACGTCCTCGACGTCGACGCGGTCGAGGACGCGCCCGTGCCCGACGGCGCGCCGGGCCGCCAGTTCGAGGTCGCGCTGGCCTGGACGGCGCTGCAGCCGGGCCGGACGGCCGACGCGCTGCTCGCGATGGCCACGGCGCGCGACGCGGACGACGTCGCCGCGGTCGCGGCGCTCCTCGAGGTGCCCGCGCAGAACATCGTGTTCGCGACGGTCGACGGCCACATCGGCTACCAGGCGCCGGGCCGGATCCCGGTGCGGACGTCGGTGCTGGGCGGTCCGGTCCCGTCGGACGGCACGTGGCCGCGGCCCGGCTGGGACAGCGCGTACGACTGGCAGGGGTTCGTCGACCCGGCCGACATGCCCCGCACGCTCGACCCGGCGGAGGGTTTCGTCGTCGCCGCGAACCAGGCCGTGACGCCGAGCGGCGTGGGCCCGTTCCTCACCGACGACTGGGACTACGGCTACCGCTCGCAGCGGATCCGCACGCTGCTGACGGAGCGGCTCGCGACGGGCGAGCCCGTGACAGTGGCCGACATGGCGGAGATCCAGTCGGACCAGCGGAACCCGTACGCCGACATGCTGGTGCCGACGCTGCTGTCGCTGCCGATCGAGGACGAGTTCGACGACGACGGCCAGGAGCTGCTGCGCGACTGGGACCGCGTGTCGTCGTCCGACTCCGCGGCGGCCGCGTACTTCGCGGCGGTGTGGAAGACGATCCTGACGCTCGCGTTCGACGACGACCTGCCCGACGACGCGTCGCCCGCGGGCGACTCGCGCTGGCTCGAGGTCGTGCGACGCCTCGTCGACGACCCGTCGTCGCCCTGGTGGGACGACCGGTCGACGCCCGCCGTCGTGGAAGGTCGCGACGAGATCCTCACGCGCGCGATGGTGTCGGCCCGCCGACAGCTCACGACGCAGCTCGGCCGCGACGCCGAGGACTGGCGCTGGGGCATGCTGCACGTCGCCGCGCCCGAGCACCCGGTGCTCGGCGGTGAGTCGCTCCCGGGCGTCCTGCGGCGCCTGGTCAACCCGTCGCCGCTGAGTGTCGGCGGCGGCTCGGCCATCGTCGACGCGACCGCGTGGGACGCGAGCACGCCGTCGTACGCGGTGACGGCCGCGCCGTCGATGCGGATGGTCGTCGACCTGGGGGACCTCGACTCCTCGACGTGGGTGAACCTCACCGGCACGTCGGGCCACCCCGCGAGCGTGCACTACACCGACCAGTTCAAGGCGTGGGCGACCGGGGAGACGTTCCCGTGGCCGTTCACGCAGGCCGCGACGGAGGCCGACGCGACGGATCACCTGACGCTGCTGCCGTCGACGGACTGAGGCTCCTCGTCCCGCAGGCGGGCCGCTGCACCGAGGCGGCGCGCCCGCGCCGACCCGTCGGGCCCGTCAGGCCCGCCCGACCGACCCGTCGGCTCCGTCAGGCCGGCCAAACCCGTCGGGCCCGTCAGACCGTGCCCGGCCCGACGGGTCGCCAGCCGTCCGGGGTCGCGACACCGTCGACCAGACGGTCGTGCGGCTCGCGCGGCAGGGGACGCGTCTCCGCGTCGTACAGCTCCTCCGGGAAGACGATCGCGATGACGGGCGCCCCGGGCCGCGCGTGCTGCAGCGCCCGGTCGTACCAGCCGCCACCCTGCCCCAGCCGTGCGCCCGCGGTGTCGACGGCCAGCGCGGGGGCGAGCACGACGTCGGCGTCGGCGAGCGCGCCCGCGCCGAGCGTGGGCCCGCCGGGCTCGGGCGGGCGGCCGGGTGCACGTTCGCGCAGGTCGTCGGCGCCCGCGTACTCGGCCCAGTCGCGTTGCAGCCCGGAGCCGAGCACGGGCAGCAGCAGGCGGACGCCGCGGGCCGCGAGCGCGTCCAGCAGCGGCACGGTGCCGGGCTCGGAGGGGCGGGCAGCGTAGAGCGCGACGCAGGTCGCCTCGGACACGGCGGGGATCGCGGTGACGACGTCGGCGAGCGCCTGCGCGGCCGCGTCGCGTCGTCGGGGGGAGCGCGTGTGCCGTGCGTCGCGGATCGAGCGCCGCAGCCGCTCCTTCACCTCCTCGACCTCGTCGCCCTCGGCGGCGTGCGGGTACGGCTGGGCGACGCTGCTCATGGGTCCAGTCTGGCCCACGGTGCGCGCGTCGGGGGCGCGTCGCGGCCGTGAACGTCGGCGGGGCACGCGTCCCAGCACATGACGGGAGCCCGAACGACGGACCAATGTCACGGGTCGCGTGACGCCCGCCACTGCGCTCTCGCACCCGGTCGACCTAGCATCGCAAGATGAGCGCCCACGGACTCGCACAGGCCCAGCGCAAGATGACCGACGGCGGGGTGCACCCCACAGCCGTCGACGTGTTCACCCGCTTCTACGGACTCCTCGAGTCGGGGGAGACGGGGATGATCCCCGAGAGCGGCGTCCGGCCGCTGACCGACGTCCCGCACCTGGCGGACCTCGACGTGGGCGACGCGGCCGCGCGCGACGCGCTCGCCGTCACGGCCGTCGTCAAGCTGAACGGCGGCCTCGGCACGTCGATGGGCATGGACCGCGCGAAGTCGCTGCTCCGGGTGCGCGACGACGCGACGTTCCTCGACGTGATCGCCGGGCAGGTCCTCGCGGCGCGCGAGGCGACGGGGGCCCGTCTGCCGCTCGTCCTCATGAACAGCTTCCGGACGCGCGACGACACGCTCGCGGCGCTCTCCGGCTACGCGGACCTGGTCGTCGACGGCCTGCCGCTGGACTTCGTGCAGAACCGTGAGCCGAAGCTGCGCGCCGACGACCTCACGCCCGTCGAGTGGTCCGCGGACCCCGACCTCGAGTGGTGCCCGCCCGGGCACGGCGACCTGTACACGGCGCTGCACGCGTCGGGCGTGCTCGACGCGCTGCTCGACGCGGGCTTCCGGTACGCGACGGTGTCGAACTCCGACAACCTCGGGGCGTCGCCCGACGCGCGCATCGCGGGGTGGTTCGCGGCGACCGGTGCGCCGTTCGCCGCCGAGGTCGCGCGCCGCACGCCCGCGGACCGCAAGGGCGGCCACCTCGTCGTCCGGGAGTCCGACGGCCGGATCGTGCTGCGCGAGTCGGCGCAGACCCCGAAGGACGACGCCGACGCGGCCGGCGACATCGACCGGCACCGGTACTTCAACACGAACAACCTGTGGCTCGACCTGCGGGCCCTGCACGCCGAGCTCGACCGCACCGGCGGCGTGCTCGACCTGCCGCTCATCCGCAACGAGAAGACCGTCGACCCGTCCGACAAGACGTCGACCAAGGTCGTGCAGATCGAGTCGGCCATGGGCGCGGCGATCGAGGTGTTCGACGGTGCCGCGGTGCTCGAGGTCGACCGGTCCCGCTTCCTGCCCGTCAAGACCACGAACGACCTGCTCGTGCTCCGCTCGGACGTCTACCGGCTCGAGCCCGACCACCGGCTCGTCGCGCAGGTCGAGGCGCCGTTCGTCGACCTCGACGAGGACCACTACAAGGTCATCGCGGCGTTCGACGCGCGCGTCCCCGCGACCCCGTCGCTCGCGCGGGCCACGTCGCTCCGCGTGCGCGGCGACTGGACGTTCGGCAGCGGTGTCGTCGTGACCGGCGACGCGGTGCTCGACGACCCGGGCGCGCCGTCGCAGGTGCCGGACGGCGCGACCGTCGGACCCGACGGGCTCGCCTGACCCCTTCCTGACCGCCCCGAGGGCCGTCGACGGTGCACCGCGCCGCCGGCGGCCCTCCTCGCGTCGGTGATCGTCCGCGACGGTCGGCTGCGGGTTCCGGTGGCCCGCCGGGCGTCGGCGGCGCGTGTCGGGCGGCCGCGCCCTCCAACCTGGCTGCGGCCCGCGCGATCGCGGCCGTCCCGGGACATCCGACACGGGCGGGTCACCCGGCGGGCGCGCGTGCGCGGGCAGGGCAGAATGCGCGCATGAGATCGGTCCAGGACCACCTGGCCGCGGTGCTCGCCGCGGTCGGCCCGGTCGCGCCGCTCGACGTCGTCCTGCACGACGCCGTCGGCTGCATCCTCGCGGAGGACGTCGTCGCCGGTCGGGACCTGCCGCAGCAGGCGCTCGCCGCGCGCGACGGGTACGCGGTCGCCGCGCACGACACCGCGGTCGCGGCCGGGTACGCCGCGTCGCGCGCCCTGCCCGTGGCCCACGACGTGCGTCCCGGTCTCGAGGCGCCGCTGCGCCTGGTCCCCGGGCAGGCCGTGCGCGTCGCGTCGGGGGCGCCGCTGCCGCTCGGCGCCGACGCCGTCGTCCCGCTCGAGGAGACCGACCGCGGCACCGCGCAGGTCGCGATGCAACGGCCCGCCGTCGCGGGCCAGCACGTCCGGCCCGCCGGGGCCGACGTCCGCGGTGGGGAGAAGGTCCTCGCCGCCGGCACGCGCCTCGGCGCACGCCAGCTCGCGCTCGCCGCGTCGCTCGGCCGCGGCCGGCTGCGGGTGCACCCGACACCGCGCGTCGTGCTGCTGTCGGTCGGTGACGAGCTCGTCGAGCCCGGCACGGTCGGGGCGCGCGACGGCGCGACGTTCGAGGCCGACGGGCACGCGCTCGAGGCCGCAGTCCGCGACGCCGGGGCCAACGCCGTGCGCGTCGGGATCGTCGCGGACGACCGCGCGACCTTGCGCGAGGCCCTCGACGACCAGCTCGTCCGTGCGGACATGGTCGTCGTCACCGGCGGGCTGTCCGAGCTCGCGCACGACACCGTCAAGGACGTGCTCGCGCCGCTCGGGACCGTCCGGCTCGACCAGGTCGCGATGACCCCCGGCTTCCGGCACGGGTTCGGCTCCGTCGGCGACGAGCTCGGCCGCGACCGCGCCGTCCCGATCTTCGCGCTGCAGGGCCACCCCGTCGCCGCGCAGGTGTCGTTCGAGGTGTTCGTCCGCCCCGCGCTCCGGGCCATGGCCGGCCACACCGAGCTCTTCCGCCCGTCCGTCGCGGCCGAGGCGACGAGCGGCTGGGTGTCGCCGCCCGGGCTCCGCCAGTTCGTGCCGGCGACGGTCCTCGGGTCGCCCGACGAGGGCTACCGCGTGACGCCCGTCGGCGAGCCGTCCGCGCCCACCGTCCGTGACCTGGCGCACGCGAACGCCCTCGCCGTCGTCGGCGAGCAGGACCTCACCGTGCACCCGGGGCAGATCGTCCACTGCCTCGTGCTGGAGGGCTGAGGTGCAGCGCAGCGGACGGTGCGGGCGCGCGCAGCGGCACGCGCCGGGAGCGGAGCGGGACCTCGGCCCGACCACGGGAGTCGAGGGATGAGGCCGGCCTTGGGTGCAGAGGGGCAGGGCGGTCGCTGATGGCGGTGGGATGGCCTGCCGTCCTCCAGGACGGGCCCGTGCGGCTGCGGCCGCTGCGGCGGCGTGACCAGGACACGTGGATGGAGCTGCGGTCGCGCAACGCGGGCTGGCTCGAGCCGTGGGACGCGACGAGCCCCGAGCCGCCGCCGGCGGTGCGGCCGACGTTCGGCGCGTTCGTCCGCACGCTGTCGGCCCAGGCGCGGTCGGGGGTGACGCTGCCGTTCGCGGTCGACTTCGAGGACCGTCTCGTCGGCCAGCTCACGGTCGCGTCGATCGCCTACGGGTCGCTGCGGTCGGCGAGCATCGGCTACTGGGTGTCGGAGCACGTCGCGGGGCGCGGGATCACGCCGACGGCGGTCGCGCTCGCGACGGACCACTGCTTCGGCGTCCTCGGCCTGCACCGTGTCGAGATCAACATCCGCCCGGAGAACCGGCCGTCGCTGCGGGTCGTCGAGAAGCTCGGCTTCCGCGACGAGGGGCTGCGCGAGCGGTACCTGCACATCCAGGGCCGCTGGTGCGACCACCGGACGTTCGCCCTCACGACGGAGGAGGTCCCCGAGGGGCTGCTGGCCCGCTGGCGAGCGATCCGTGGAGCCTCAGCGGGGTGACGCGCCACCCGACACGCCGATATGGTCCCGGCGAGTCCGCGGAACGCCCCCTACCGTCGTGACGTGGACGATCTCGCAGGCCTCGTCGCCTTGGCGCTCGTGGCTCTGTGGGGGGCCTACCTGGTGCCGCACAAGCTGCGGCACCGGCAGCAGCTGCTCGAGTCCCGGGCTGACGACCGGTTCTCGGAGGCGCTGCGCGTGGTCGCCGTGAGCGAACGTACGGGCCGGCTCCGCCGGTCGGGGACGTTCCGACGGTCGCGCGAGGCGCCTGCGGTCGGATCAGCCGACTGCGGGACGACGAGCGGCGGATCGCCGGGGCTGCTGACCCCGGGCGCAGGGCTCCCGGTGCTCCATGCCGGGCCCGGGACAGGAGGTGCCACCGTGGACCGACCGACGGCGACGCAGGACAGGATCACCGCGGACGCGGCCCGTCGTGCCGCGCAGGCGCGCGCAGCGAGAGCGGCTTCGGTCGCGCGCCGTGCTGCCGCCGCACGGCGCCGTGCCGTGCTCGCAGGGGTGCTGGTGGTCGCGACGATCGCCGGCTGGACCATCGCGGGCCTCGCGCCCGCCGTGACGTGGGTCGCCGGTGCCGTGCCGAGCGTGCTGCTCGGCGGCGTGCTCGTGCTGGGCCGTCGTGCCGTGCTCGCCGGTCGCGCCGCCGATGCGGCGTGGGAGGCCCGCATGGCCGACGAGCGCCGCGTGTCCGGCGGTCCGCGGACCGGCGCGATGCGTGCGGTCGCGGAGGCGTCGCGCACGTCGTCCGCCCCGGCGTCCGCGCCGACGCGTGCCGTCACGGGCGCGCAGCCGACGGTCCGTGCGTCCTCGTCCGCGCCCGCGCAGAAGGCGTCGGTCGCGGAGCGCGCCTCGGACGAGACCCAGCAGCACGTCGAGACGCACGACGTGCGCGTCCCGCACGCGATCGTCACCGGCCGCGCCGTGCACCCGTCGGAGGCGAGCACCGAGGTGTTCGCGCGCATCGTCGAGGACCGCGGCGAGGCCGAGGCTCCGGCGCGGCACGCGTCGACCGGGCAGACGCCCGTCGTGCGGACCAGCGTCGCCGACCGGTCGAAGGCGACGCGCGACGCGGACGCCGACGATGCGACGCGCACCCCCGCCGAGGACGAGGACGGCGCCTGGTCGCCCGTGCCCGTCCCGCGCCCGACCTACACGATGAAGGCCACCGCGCCGCGCCGTGAGCCGGCCCCGCTCGAGGACGCCGACGCGGCGGCCGGTGCAAAGGCCGCCGTCGTGGGCGACACGGTCACCGAGCCTGTCGCGCAGGTCGTGGCCGAGGTCGCGGAGCCTCCGGCGGCGACCACCGGCAGCATCGACCTCAACGCGATCCTGGC
This sequence comes from Cellulomonas algicola, assembly GCF_019024305.1. Taxonomy (NCBI): domain Bacteria; kingdom Bacillati; phylum Actinomycetota; class Actinomycetes; order Micrococcales; family Cellulomonadaceae; genus Cellulomonas; species Cellulomonas algicola. The sequence continues at coordinate 90,434 of NZ_JAHKSJ010000008.1, forward strand.
CAAGCGCCGGGCCGCGGGGGAGTGACCCGATTTCACGAACGACCCTGGCGGGGTGCTAGTCTGTAGCCCGCTCGCGGGGCTGTGGCGCAGTTGGTAGCGCGTCTCGTTCGCAATGAGAAGGTCAGGGGTTCGAATCCCCTCAGCTCCACCGCACGACGAAGGCCGGACCCATCAGGGTCCGGCCTTCGTCGTTTCTCCGGAACCGAGCGGCGGGACCACACCCTCTGTGCTGAGCCGTCGGCGTCTGGACCGCCATACGGTTGCGTGCGATGCATGGAACCGCCTACCGTGTACTGCATGGAACCAACCCCCGCGTCGGTCCTGACGCAGCTGCGCAAGGGCACGGTCGACTTCTGCGTCCTCGCCTGCCTGCGTTCCGGGCCCGCGTACGGGTTGGAGATCGCCGACCGCCTCCGGCAGGACAAGGTGCTGTTCGACAGCGACGGCACCCTCTACCCGCTGCTGTCGCGCCTGCGTCAGCAGGGGTGGGTCACGACGACGCTCGAACCGTCGCCGGTCGGCCCGCCCCGCCGGTACTACCGCCTCACGCAGTCCGGGGAGGCCGCCTTGAAGGTCTTCATCGAGACCTGGGGGCGCTTCGCCGCCGACGTCACGACCACGATCGAGGACCACTCATGACCACGACACGACTGCCGGACCTCCTCGAGGCCTATCTCGCCGACCTGGATCGCGCGCTGGTCGGCACGGACGCGCGCGAGCGCGCCGAGACGATCCAGGCGATGCGCGAGCACGCCTCCGAGGTGATCGCGCGGGACGGAGCCTCGGACGCGACCGTCGAGCGGGTCATCACCGAGCTCGGGTCCGTCGAGCAGATCGCGGCGAGCGCCACGCCCGCCGGGCCCGCGCCGGCGTCCGTCGCGTGGGGGGATGTCTGGCTGCTGGTGTGCGCCGTCGCCAGCCTCGCGCTCTTCGTGTTCCCCGTCGTCGCGGTCGGTGCGCTGATCTGGGCCATCGTGCGGCTCCGGGGGAGCGCCGGGAGCAGGGCGCTTCAGCGGGCGGCCCTGGTCGTGTCCGTCGTGTCCGTCGTGCTCGCCACCGGGCTCGTGATCTCGCACTGGGTGAACTGACTGGCACGCACTGCTGGCGGACCTCGAACTGCGCCGGCTCCACCGCATTCCGAAGGCCGGGCCCCCCAGAGTTCTGGTTTCGGCGTTCGCGCTCCCGTCGATCCGGCGCGCGGCTCACGCTCCGGGTTGCGGTGTCACAGGGTCCGAGGATCGTCCGTGACGTCCTGGACCGAGACGTCGACCTGCACGAGGGCGACGGGCGGGGTGTCGAGGCCCAGGGTCGCGGCGACGGCGTCGGCCGCCCTCGCGCGGATGCGCGTCGCGAGGGGAACCAAGGGCGTGCCGTACAGGGCGACGACCTCGACGGTGAGGCGGTCGAGCGCGTCGTCGGACGTGGTCGTGCAGGTGATCCGCAGGGCTGCGGCGTCGCCCAGGCCGTCGAGGGCGGCGCGCACCTGGGCGACGAGCACGGTGCTGGTGACCCACAGCTCACCGTCGACGGAGCTGCCGCGGACGGGCGCGGCGGGGCGGAAGGCGCGGACGGCGGCGGCGACGACGTCGTCGCGCAGCCCGACCCAGCCCGCGTCGGTGTGCTGACGCAGCGCTCGGGTCGCCTGGTCGAGAACCTGCTCGCCGTTCACCGCCACTCCTCCATCCGCTTGACCAGGTGCGCGCGAGCGCGGTGGAGCTGACCTCGCACGGTACTCGCGCTCGTCCCCGAGATCTGGGCGATCTCCTCGTAGCTCAGTCCTTCGACCTCGCGCAGGAGCCACGCGGACCGGGGTCCTGCGGGCAGCTCGCGGAGCGCCGCGTGGAGCGCGCCCAGCAGGTCGGAGCGTTCGAGAGACCGCTGCGGGTCGGCCACGCGCAGGTCGACCCTCTCGTCCGGGCTGAACGGGAGCGGGAGCGCGCCGCGTGCCCGGCGGCGCTGGAGCGAGCGGACCTTGTGCGCGGTGATCGAGAACAGCCAGGTGCGCAGAGACGACCGGCCCTCGAACTGCGGCAGGGACGTCCACGCGGCGGCGAACGCCTCCTGCACGCAGTCCTCGGTGTCCGCGGGGCTGTCGAGCATGCGCCGCGCGTAGCGGTAGAGGGCCGGGCCGTGCCGGTCCACGATCGCCCGGAACGCGGCGTGGTCGTGCAGCGCCGCACGCCGGGCCAGCACCGCGTCGGGCGCCCCCTCGTCGTCCACTCCTCGCACACTCCCGTGGTGACGCGGGCCGCGCATCCGGAACGGATCTTCCTGACGCGCGTGACGAATCCGGCGCAGCGGCGACCAACTGTGCGTCACCGTCGCGGCACTGCCGGCTCCGGCCCGCCGTGGCACCCGTCGAGAGAGGCCACCATGACCGAGTCCTCCGCCAAGACCGTCACCACCTCGCCGGTCGCGTCCCGCCAGAGCGCGCTCGTCACGCCCGAGGGGACCACCACGATCGCCGACACCGTGGTGAGCAAGATCGCCGGCATCGCCGCGAGCGAGGTGTCCGGCGTGCACGCGCTCGGCGGCGGCGCCGCCCGGGCGATCGGCACGCTCCGCGAGCGCATCCCCGGGGCCCGCACCAACCACTCGCAGGGCGTCTCGGTCGAGGTCGGCGAGACCGAGGCCGCGGTCGACCTGGACCTCGTCGCCGAGTACGGGGTCTCGATCACCGACCTCGCGAACGGCATCCGCCGGAACGTCATCAGCGCCGTCGAGCGGATGACCGGCCTGCACGTCGTCGAGGTCAACGTCGCGGTGAACGACGTGCACCTGCCGCAGGACGACCCGCAGCCCGCACCGCCGCAGGAGCAGCGGGTCCAGTGAGCGACCTGACCACACCGGGCCGTGGACATCCGGTCGACGAGCAGGTCCGACCGGGCGGGTCGGGTCGTGTCCTCACCGACGTCCCCGAGCCGGGCTCGCTCGCCGAGGTCGTCGCGGCCGTGGTGCTCGCCGTCCCGGGCGTCGTGCGGCTGCACGGCGGGCCGTTCGGCGGGCTCGGCACCTACCTGCCCGGCCGTCGCGTGACGGGCGTGCGGGTCGACGACGACGGCACCGAGGTCCACGTCGTCGTCTCGGCGACGCAGCCGGTCGCCGCCACCGCCGCCCGGGTGCAGCGGGCCGTGTCCGCGGTCGCGCCCATGCCCGTGCGGGTGCACGTCGACGACCTCGACGACCCCGCCGACCCCGCCGACCCGACCGAGGAGTGACCATGTCATCTGCTGCCATCGGCCTGTTCGCCGGCCTCCTGCTGGCGCTGATCGCGGCCGTCGGGGGCTTCGCGATGTTCCTGCTGGCCCTCGTCCTGGGGGGCGTCGGTGTCGCCGTCGGGCTCGCCGTCGACGGGCGCCTCGACGTGACCGGTGCGCTGACGGGCCGGCGCCGTGGCTGAGCCGGACGCCGGCGCGCGCGGCTCGCTGACCATCTCCGACCGGGCCCTGACGGCGATCACGCGGCAGGTGGCCCTCGAGGTGCCCGGCGTCGCCTCGGAGGAGCACGCCGGCACCGTCGAGCGCACGCTCGGTCGCGGGTTCCCGCGGGTGTCCTGGCACCGCACGGGCGACCACGCGTCCGTCGACGTCGAGATCGCGCTCGTGTGGCCGTCGTCGGCCGCGCACGTCACGGGTGCCGTGCAGGACGCCGTCGCGCGCGAGCTCGAGCGGCAGGCCGGTCAGAAGGTCGGGCGCGTCGACGTGCGCGTGCGGGACGTCGTGCGGGCCTCGGCCGCACGACCGGTGGCGAGGGTGCGATGACTCAGGTCGGGTCGCCTTCGACGTTCGCGCCCGCCCGGGACGCGAGCAGGACCGCGCGCGCCGGTGTGCTCGGGATCGTCCTGGCCGTCGTCGTGGTCGCGCTCGGCGTGCTGTGCGTGCGCGACGCGCTCGCGGCGGACGGGCGGATCGACGGCGAGCCGTGGCTCGCGCCCGTCGTCGACGGGCTGGACGGGCTCGGGCCGTCCGTGGCCGTCGCCGCGGTCGGCGTCGCCATCGCGCTGCTCGGGCTGTGGCTGGTGCTCGAGGCGTTCGGGCGGCGCCGGCGGACTCGGCTCCCGGTCTCGGCCGACGCGTCGGCGCGCGGCGCGTCGAGCGGTGTGAGCATCGGGGTCGGCGACGCCGCGCGGCTCGCCCGCGTGGCCGCGCTCGACGTCGACGACGTGCTCGACGCACGGGCCACGGCGACCCGCACGGCGGTGACCGTCACGGTGACGGTGCCGCCCGGTGCGCGGGTCGTCGAGCCCGTTCAGGCCGCCGTCGCACGTCAGCTCGCACCCCTGACGACGCCCCTGGCCGTCAAGGTCGTCGCCCGCGTCAGCGACGCCCTGCGCACGGGAGGGGTCGGCGCATGAGGCGTTCGGTGCTCGCGGTCGACCGGGTCCTGCTGCTGCTGCTCGGGCTCGTGCTCGTCGTCGTGGGCGTCGCCGCGGTCGGGTGGCAGGTCGGGTTCCTCGCGGACGTCTGGCCGTCCGCACCGCGCCGGCTCGCGGTCGACACGGGGAGCGTGACGGGGGAGTCGGGCTACCCGCTGCTGCTCGCGCTCGTCGGGGTCGTGCTCGTCGTGCTCGGGCTGTGGTGGCTGCTGGCGCACCTGCCGCGGCGGTCCGTCGGGCCGCTCCGGCTGCCCGGCGGTGACCGGCCGGGCCGGCTCGTCGTCGACCCCGGTCCGGCGGTCGCGACCGCGGCCGGCGTGCTCGCGGAGGACCGGGACGTGCGGTCCGCGCGCGGCGCGGTGCTGCGGGACCGCGGGGAGACGGTCGTCCGGCTGCGGACGACCGTGGAGCCCGGGGCGGACCTGCCGGGCGTCGTGGCGGCCTGCGACCGCGTGCTCGCCGACCTCGCGCACGTCCTGCCGACCGAGCGGCTCCGCTCGCGCGTCGAGATCAGCGTGCTCCGCGAGCCGACGTCGGGCCCGCGCGTGCAGTGAGGTCACGCCTGCGTGTGAGGAGAGGTCGCGCCCGCCCGTGAGCTGAGGGCGCGCCCGCGCGTGCCGTGCGCGGCGCCCGGCTCGCGTGCGCGACCCGCGCGCCCCCGCCGCTCGTCCCGCGCAGGGACGGCTGAAGGGCCCGGACCGAGATGACGGTCCGGGCCCTTCGAGGCTGGTGCGGTGGTGCTGTCGCGCCGGGGCGGGCGCGGCGCCGTCAGAGGATGCTGCGGCGGCGGCGGCCGCTGCCCGCCACTGCGGCGACACCGATCGCGGCGAGGCCGATCTGCAGGAACAGCTCGATCCAGTCGACGCCACCGGTGTCCCGGACACCGATGAGCGTGGCGAGCCAGGTGCCGACCAGGGCGGCGACGATCCCGACGACGATGGTCAGCAGGATCGAGATGCGCTGCCGACCACGCACGACGAGGCGTCCGAGGATGCCGATGATCGCACCGATGATGATCGCGCTGATGATGCCTTCGGGGGTCATGTACAGCTCCTTGACATATCGGGGTTCATTCCGGTAGCCGGAAAACTAGAGCCGATCGGGTGAGAGCGCGCGGCGAGCGGGTCGCGGGCGACGCACGTCACCCGACAGAGTGGTCGAAAACGGGGCAGAAGGGTGCATCGGGACGTCCTCGATGCGCTCGCATCCTGGACGCGCGGGCATGATGGGCCGGTGCCGCGCCCCGACCGTCCCCGCCTTCTCCAGATCGCGCGGGGGTGGGTCGACCCGCTCGTCGTGATGATCGTCGCGGTCCTCCTGCTCGGGCTCTTCGTCCCCGCGCAGGGCGGGTTCGCCGACGTGCTCGCCACGGTCCGGACGTGCGCGATCGTGCTGCTGTTCTTCCTCTACGGCGCCCGCATGCCGACGCGCGAGGTGCTCGACGGCCTGCGCAACTGGCGCCTGCAGGGCTCGATGCTCGCGGCCACCTACGTGCTCCTGCCGGTGCTCGGCCTGCTCGTGCAGCTGCTGCCCGACGCGGTCCTCGCCCCCGACCTGCGCCGCGGCGTGCTCTACCTGACGCTCCTGCCGTCGACCGTGCAGTCGTCCGTGGTGTTCACGTCCGTGGCCCGCGGCAACGTCGCCGCCGCGATCACGGGCGCGACGATCTCCAACGTGTCGGGCATCGTCGTCACGCCGCTCATGGTCGGCGTGCTCATGACGGCGACCGGCGGCGCGCACGGCGGGTCGCTCACCGGGATCCTCCTGCAGCTCCTGCTGCCGTTCGCCGTCGGGCAGGTCGTGCAGCCGTGGATCGGCGGCTGGGTACGCCGGCACGCGCGGATCACACGGTTCACCGACCGCGGCACGATCCTGCTCGTCGCCTACACGTCCGTCAGCCAGGCGTCCGTGTCGGGCGCGTGGGACGACGTCACCGCCGTCGCGCTGCTCGTCCTCGTCGTCGTGTGCGCGCTCGTCCTGGCGGGCGTGCTCGCGGCCTCGTGGTGGGGCGGCGCACGCCTCGGGCTCGACCGGGCCGACCGCGCGGCGCTCGTCATGGTCGGCTCGACCAAGTCACTCGCGACCGGCCTGCCCATGGCCGCCGTGCTCTTCACGCCCGTCGTCGCGGCGGGCGTCGCACTGCCCGTCATCGTCTTCCACCAGCTGCAGCTCGCGACGTGCGCCGTGATCGCCCGCCGCATCGCCCGCGTCCAGTAGCGTGCCCCCGGCGCCCGTCCCCGGCGCCCGCCCCCGAGAAGGAGACCCGGTGCGGAACGTCGCCGTCATCCCCCGTCCCGTCCTGCTGGAGAGCACGGGGGAGGAGCCGTTCGTCCTGTCGGCGCCGACCATCCTGGTCGTCGACAGCGCCCCCGAGCTCGTCGCCGTGGGCGTCCTCGCGGCCGACCTGCTCGGACGCCTGTCCGGGCGGCCCGTCGAGGTGCGCTACACCGAGGGCGGCGCGCGCAGCGTCGTGCGGCTCAGCGTCACCGACGACCTGCCGGCGTCGGACGAGGCGTACCGCGTCGTCGTCACCCCCGACCGCGTCGACCTGCAGGCGCGCACGCCCGCGGGCCTCGTGCGGGCCGTCGTGACGCTGCGGCAGGTCATCCAGGACATGGGCGACGGCCGGCTCACCATCGCGCCCGTCCGCATCGAGGACCACCCCCGCTACACGTGGCGCGGCCTGTCGCTCGACGTCGCGCGGCACTTCTTCACCGTCGACGACGTGAAGTCCGTCATCGGGCTGCTGGCGCACTACAAGCTCAACGTGCTGCACCTGCACCTCACCGACGACCAGGGCTGGCGCGTCCACCTGCCGTCGCGCCCGCACCTCACGCGCGTCTCGGCATCGACGTCTGTCGGGGGCGGCCCGGGTGGCTTCTACAGCCCGGCGCAGCTCGCCGAGATCACCGACTACGCGGCGTCGCGCGGCATCCGCGTCGTCCCCGAGATCGACGTGCCCGGGCACGTCAACGCCGCGACGCACGCGTACGGCGAGCTCACGCCCGGCGGCGAGCCGACCGACGAGTACACCGGCATCGAGGTCGGGTTCAGCCGCCTGCACGACGACCTGCCCGCGACCCACGGGTTCCTGCGCGACGTGTTCACCGACCTCGCCGCGATGACGCCCGGCGAGTACGTGCACATCGGCGGCGACGAGGTCCTGACGATGGACCACGACGAGTACGCGCGGCTCGTCGGCTTCGTGTCGTCCGTCGTGCGCGACGCCGGCAAGAAGGTCGTCGGGTGGCAGGAGATCGCGTCGACGCCGCTCGAGCCCGGGACGGTCGTGCAGTACTGGGACATCAACGCCGACCCCGCGCCGTTCGTCGCCGCGGCGCAGGCCGGGGCCCAGGTGCTCATGTCGCCCGCGTCGAAGGCGTACCTCGACATGAAGTACGACGCGGGCACGCAGCTCGGCCTCGAGTGGGCCGGGCACGTCGAGCTGCGCGACTCCTACGACTGGGAGCCGTCGACGCTCATCGCGGGCATCCCCGCCGAGGCCGTCGTCGGTGTCGAGGCCGCCGTCTTCTCGGAGACCCTGACGAACCTCACCGAGCTCACGTCGATGCTGCTGCCGCGGCTCGCCGCCGTCGCGGAGGTCGCGTGGACCGCGCCCGAGCGTCGCGACTGGGACGACTTCGCCGCGCGCGTCGCGCAGCACGGGGTGTTCTGGGACCACGTCGGGTTTGCCTGGTACGCGAGCCCGCAGGTCACCTGGCCGGAGGGCCCTGCCGCGGGCTGACCTGGCGGCGCCGTCGGGCCAGCCCTGCGGCGTCAGACGCGCCGCGTCACACCCACTGGCTCATCCACATGTGGCTGTGCCAGAAGTCGTACGGGATCACCATGCCCGACCAGATCGGGTAGAAGAACACGCTCACCGCGACCACCAGCGCGAGCAGCGCGCCCACGCACCAGATCGCGACGCGGCGCTGCTTCGCGCCCAGCTCGTCCTTCGGGCCGATCACCAGCCCCAGCACGTAGGTGAGCGTGAGGACGACCCACGGCAGGAACGCGATCGAGTAGAACGTGAAGATCGTGCGGTGCGCGTACAGGAACCACGGCAGCCAGCCCGCGACGATGCCCGACAGCACCGCGCCGGCGCGCCAGTCGCGGAACCGGAGCAGCCACACCAGCGCCACGAGGATCGCGGCCGCGCCGCACCACCACAGCACCGGGTTGCCGAGCGCGGTGATCGCCTGCGAGCACTGGTCCGCGCCGCACGCGTCGACGGCCGCCTGCCCCTGCAGCCCCGACACCTCGGTCGGGTAGTAGAACGACGTGGGCCGCCACTGCACGATCCAGCCGAGCGGGTGCGCCGCGTACGAGTGCGGCGTCTCGAGGCCGTTGTGGAACGCCCACATGTCCTGGTGGTACTTCCAGAGCGAGCGCAGCGCCGGCGGCAGCCACTCGACGCCCTGACCGGGGTTGAGCGCCGCCCACTGCCGGTTGTACGCGTCCGTCGACGCGAACCACGACCACCACGACCCCAGGTACGTGACGACCCCGAGGCCGACCATCGCGACGCCCGCGACCACGCCGTCCCGCAGCACGCCCGAGCGCGCCCAGTGCCGCACCCCGACCGTGCGTCGGGCGGAGAGGTCCCACGCGACCGTCATGAGCCCGAAGACGGCCAGGAAGTAGATGCCCGACCACTTGGTGCCGATCGCCAGCCCGAGCAGCACCGCGGCCGCGAGGCGCCACCAGCGCCAGCCGAGCCGTGGCCCCCACCCGAGGTCGTCGCCCGCGTCGATCACGACCGCCGCACGTTCCGCGAGCCGTCGTCTCGCCTGCTCGCGGTCGATCAGCAGGGCCCCGAACGCCGCCAGCACGAAGAACGTCAGGACGGGGTCCAGCAGGCTGATGCGCGACATGACGATCGCCTCGCCGTCGACCGCGAGCAGCAGACCCGCGACCACCCCGAGGGCGGTCGACGCGAACAGCCGCCGCGCGATGCGCGCGATCATCAGGACCGACAGCGTGCCGAGGATCGCGACGGACAGCCGCCACACCGCCGACGAGTCCGGCCCGCCGCCCAGCTGGATCCCCAGCCCGATGACCCACTTGCCGACCGGCGGGTGGACCACGTACGACGCGACCGTGCCGAGGCCGCTCGTGTCGCCCGCCTCGAACGCCGGGTTCGGCTCCGCCGACCACTGCGCCTCGTAGCCGCGCGTGACCAGCGACCACGCGTCCTTGACGTAGTACGTCTCGTCGAAGACGAGCTTGTGCGGGCGGCCCAGGTCCCAGAACCGGGCGATGCCCGCGAGCACGGTGACGGCGATCGGCCACAGCCAGCCGGCGAGGCGGTCGCGCGGGTTCGCGTCGAGCGCCAGCCGGTCGGCGCCGAGCAGCGTGCGCAGCAGGCGCTCGCGCGTCGGGAGCGGCGGCTCGTCCTCGGCGTGCTTCACGAGGTCGACGCGGTACGGCTCGTCGTCGCCGTCGCGCTCGTCGTCGTCCCGCTCGACGGCGACGCCGGGGCCGGGGGTGGACGCCCGGGTGCTCCCGTGGGGCGCGACCGGCGTCGGGACGCCGTCCGCCGTCGGCCCCGCGGGGAGCGGCGGAGCGGCGGTGGGCGCGCTCTCGTCGTCCCGGGCGGCGGGGTCGGTCGTCGTGACGGTGGCCGGGGCCGAGCCGGGGCGAGCCGCGGGCGCGTCGCCCGAGGGCGCGTCCGGGTGGTCCGGGAGCGCGGCGTCGTCGTCTCGCGTGGGCGGCACGACGGTCATCGTAGGGGTGACCCCTGTGGCCGTGGCCAGGGGCGGACGAGGGGTGGACGCGCGACGGATGGCAGGCTGTCGGGCGTGACCGGACCCGACGCACCCGACGCCGCTCCCCGCACCGTCCCGTGCGGCGACGCCCCGGCGTCCGTGACCGGCGGGCGGTTGGTGCTCGCGGCCACCCCGATCGGCAACACCGACGACGCGTCGGCCCGCCTGCGGACGCTCCTCGCGGAGGCGGACGTCGTCGCCGCCGAGGACACCCGTCGGCTCCGCGCGCTCGCGGCCCGGCTGGGCGTCGAGGTGCGCGGGCGGGTCGTGAGCCACCACGAGCACAACGAGGCCGAGCGGGCCGCGGACCTCCTCGACGTCGTCGCGGGCGGCGGGACCGTCGTGGTCGTGACCGACGCGGGCATGCCCGCGGTGTCCGACCCCGGGTTCCGCGTCGTGACGGCCGCCGTCGCGGCGGGCCTCCCCGTGACGGCCGCGCCCGGGCCGAGCGCCGTGCTGACCGCCCTCGCGCTGTCCGGCCTGCCCACCGACCGGTTCTGCTTCGAGGGCTTCCTGCCGCGTAAGGCGGGGGAGCGGGCGCGTGCGCTCGCCGACCTCGCCGACGAGCGACGGACGATGGTGTTCTTCGAGGCGCCGCACCGGCTCGACGACGTGCTCGACGCGATGGTCGAGGCGTTCGGCGCCGAGCGGGCCGCCGCGGTGTGCCGCGAGCTGACCAAGACGTACGAGGAGGTGCGGCGGGGTCCGCTGCGGGACCTCGCGGCGTGGGCGCACGACGGGCAGGTGCGCGGCGAGATCGTCGTCGTGGTCAGCGGTGCGGACCGCCCGCAGGCGGCGTCGACGGCGGACCTGGTCGCCGAGGTGCTCGCGCGGGCCGACGCGGGCGAGCGGCTCAAGGACGCGGTGGCCGACGTCGCGACGGCCGCGGGCGTCGCGAAGCGCGACCTGTACGCCGCGGCTCTCGCAGCCCGCTCCCGCTGACCGCACCCGCTGACTGCCCGCGCGCGGCGCTCCGGCTGCGGTCCCGGTGCTGACGGATGCTCTCGCTCCTGCGCGCGACATCGATGTCGCGTCCGAGGGACACTCGCACGCCGTCCGACGCGATCGCGGGTCGAATCGTTACGATGGGCGCTCGTGACCGCACCCCTCGAGGACGCGTACGACGGCGCGCACCCCGTCCGCACGCTCGTCGGCCTCTACTCCGGCCAGCGCCGCCGCCTCGCCGCCGCCGCGCTCGCGTTCGCCGCCAAGCACTCGCCGATCTGGGTCATCCCGGTCCTCACCGCGGACGTGATCGACGTCGTCGTCGACCACCGCCCGCTGCACGACCTGTGGTGGGCCGCCGCGCTCATGCTGCTGGTCGTCGGGCAGAACCTGCCGATGCACTGGCTCTACGTCCGCGCGTTCTCGGTCGCGGTCCGCACGGTCGAGACGAACCTGCGCATGGCGCTGTCCCGCCGCCTCCAGGAGCTGTCGATCGGCTACCACCGCCGCGTCAGCGCGGGTGTGCTGCAGGCGAAGATCGTGCGCGACGTCGAGAACGTCGTGGAGAGCAGCCGGCAGGCGTTCGACTCGGGCATGTCGGCGACGACGACGCTCATCGGCGCGGTCGTCGTCACCGCGGTGCGCGTCCCCGAGTTCCTGCCGGTGTTCGCGCTCGCGGTCCCGGCGGCCGCGGGGCTCGTCGTCGCGATGCGTCGACGCATGACCTCGCACAACGCCGCGTTCCGCGCCGAGGTCGAGCAGATGTCGGCCCGCGTCAGCGAGATGACGCACCTGGTCCCGATCACGCGCGCGCACGCCCTGGAGCGCGACGAGCTCGACCGGATGGGCGCGACGCTCGTGGGCGTGCGCGACGCGGGCATCCGGCTCGACGTGACGAACGGCTGGTTCGGCGCGCTGTCGTGGATCCTCATGCAGATGCTGTCGGTCGGCTGCCTCGTGGGCGCGGCGTGGGTCGCGTGGAACGGCATGTTCGACCTGTCCGCGGGTGACGTGACGATGCTGTCGAGCTACTTCGTCGCCCTCACGGGTGCGGTGACCGCGCTGATGACCATCGCCCCGATCGTCACCAAGGGGCTCGAGTCGGTCCGGTCGATGGGCGAGGTGCTCACGGAGCCCGACCTCGAGCGCAACGCGGGCAAGGCGACGGTCGACGACGTGCGCGGCGAGGTCGTCTTCGACGGCGTGCGGTTCGCGTACGACGACGCCCCCGACGAGCCCGCGGTCGACGGCCTCGACCTGCACGTGCGGGCGGGCGAGACGATCGCGCTCGTCGGGCCGTCCGGCTCCGGCAAGTCGACCGTGCTCAACCTCGTCATCGGCTTCCTCGCTCCCACGGGCGGGCGCCTGCTGCTCGACGGCCGCGACATGGCGACGCTCGACCTGCGCACCTACCGCCGGTTCCTCGCGGTCGTGCCGCAGGAGTCGCTGCTGTTCGAGGGGACCGTGCGCGACAACGTCACCTACGGCAGCCCCGACCTGTCCGACGACGCGGTGCTCGCCGCGCTGCGCGACGCGAACGCGCTCGAGTTCGTCGAGCAGATGGGCGGGCTCGACGCCGTCATCGGCGAGCGCGGCGCGCGCCTGTCGGGCGGTCAGCGGCAGCGGCTCGCGATCGCACGCGCCCTGGTCCGCGACCCACGCGTGCTCGTGCTCGACGAGGCCACGTCCGCGCTCGACACCGCGTCGGAGCGGCTCGTCCAGGAGGCCCTGGGGCGTCTCATGGCGGGCCGGACGACGTTCGTCGTCGCGCACCGCCTCTCGACGATCCGGGGCGCCGACCGCATCGCGGTCCTGCGCGACGGCCGCCTCGTCGAGATCGGCACGCACTCCGACCTGGTCGCCGCCGGCGGCGCGTACGCGGCGCTCGACGCGCAGTCCGCCCCGCCTGCCGCCTGAGCGACCGGCCCCCGCCGTGGGGCGCCGGCCGGCCCCGCCACCGACCGACCGCGCGGACCGGCCCGCGCGATCGGTCGCCCCGCGCGACCTCCCGCCGCGACCTCCGACGTGACGCGCGGCGTGCCGACGGGCACTATCGGGAGAGGACCAGGTGGGGAGGATCCGATGTCGCAGGCGCGCCCGATCGGCTACTGGGTCAAGCTCGTCGACCGGCTGCTCGAGGTCGGCCTCGACGCCGAGCTCGCCCGGGACGGCCTGACCCGACGGCACTGGCAGGTCCTGTCGGTCGTGCAGGAGGAGGGGCCGGTCGACGAGCTCGCGGTCGCGCGGGCCCTCGCCCCGTTCGACACCGCGGCCGGGGAGCCCGTCGGCACCGCGGAGCTCACGCTGCTCGTGTCGCGCCGATGGGTCGTCCGCGACGGCGGCGGGTACGTGCTCACCGACGACGGGCGCGACCATGTCGCGGCGCTCGCCGAGCGGGTGGCCGGGTTCCGCGAGCGCATCGCGGAGGGCGTCACGGCCGACGACTACGCGACCACGCTCGCGGTCCTCCAGCGCGTCGCGACCAACCTCGGGTGGGCGTCGCAGGACGAGGACTGACCGAGACCACCGCGAGGGCGCCGTCCGCCCTCGGAGGTGGCCACGAGGGCGCTGCCCGCCCTCGGAGGTCGCCACGACGGCGCTGCCCGCCCTCGGAGGTCCTGTCCGCCCTCAGAGGTCCGACGACGCGACGAGCTCCGCCCCCGCCGCGCGCATCTCCTCGCGTGCCGCCGCGCCGAGCTCCGCGGTGACCGGCGCGGTGAGGTCGGTGAGCACACGCGTGCGCAGGCCGAGCCCGACGGCGTCGATCGCGGTCGACCGCACGCAGTGCGACTCGGCGAGCCCGACGACGTCCACGTCGGTGATCCCGCCGTCGGACAGGATCTGCGCGAGCCCGCGGCCCTCGCCGTCGACGCCCTCGAAGCCCGAGTACGCGGCGGCGTACTGGCCCTTCTTCACGCTGGCCTCGGGGACGATCGCGGACAGCGCGGGGTGCAGGTCGGCCTCGGCCGTCCCCGCGACGCCGTGCGGCGGCCAGGTGTCGACGTAGTCGGGCTCGTCGCTGAAGTGCGCGCCCGGGTCGACGTGCCAGTCCTGCGTCGTGACGACGAGGTCGTACCGCGCACGGTGGTCCGCGATGTAGAGCGCGATGTCGCGGGCGACCGCGTTGCCGCCCTCGACGGGCAGTGCGCCGCCCTCGCAGAACGTGGGCTGCACGTCGACGACGACGAGTGCCCGGCGCGTCGGTTCCGCGGTGCTCATGGTGACCTCCTCGTGCGCTGACGTCCGGCGTCCAGCCTCGCACGCGGGGTGGCGGGCGGCACGGGTGCGTGCTCGTCTGGGGCATGACCTCCACCGGGCCGCGCACCCCGCACCGGCGATCGCTGCACGGTCGCGACGGGTGCGCCGCGCGCGACGGGTGCGCTTCGCGCGACGGACGCGACGGACGCGACGGACGCGACGGACGCGACGGACGCGACGGGCGCGACGGGCGCGACCGGCGCCACGGGCACGCACCGCTCGCGCTCGCCGTGGCCGTGGTGGTGCTCGCGGCCCCGGCCTGCACGGCGGACGGGGATGTGGGCACCGCGGTCACGCCGACGGGCGCGTCCGGCGGGGCGGCGCCGACCTCGCCGACCGGGCTGCCGGGTCCGTCGGGACCGGCGACGGTCGAGGTCGTGGAGGTCGACGACGTGACGACCGGGCTCGACGTGCCGTGGGGGCTCGCGTTCCTCGCCGACGGCTCCGCGCTCGTGACGCTGCGCGACGAGGCGCGCGTGGTGCTCGTCGCACCGGACGGCGGGGTCCGGGAGGTCACGGGTCCGGGCGCGGACGCGCTCGCGGACGTCGTGGCGCCCGGCGGCGAGGGCGGGCTGCTGGGCGTCGCGGTGCTCGCCGAGGACGCCGGCACCGCCGACGTCGCGCTGTACGCGACCACGCCCGACGACAACCGGGTGCTGCGCGGCACGCTCGACGGCACGACGCTCGGCGCGCTGACCCCGGTGCTCACGGGCATCCCGCGGGCCGGCAACCACGACGGCGGTCGCCTCGCGGTCGGACCCGACGGGTACCTGTACGTCACGACGGGTGACGCCGGGCAGCCCGGCCGCGCCCAGGACCCGTCGTCGCTGGGCGGCAAGATCCTGCGCGTGACGCCCGACGGCGCACCCGCACCGGGCAACCCGGACCCGGCGTCTCCCGTGTGGAGCCTCGGGCACCGCAACGTGCAGGGGATCGGGTGGTCGTCGGACGGGCGGATGTTCGCGGCCGAGTTCGGGCAGAACACGTGGGACGAGCTCAACGTGGTCGAGCCCGGCGGGAACTACGGCTGGCCGGTCGTCGAGGGGGCGGGCGGCGCGGACCAGGGGTTCGTCGACCCCGTGGCGACCTGGCCGACCCGCGACGCGTCGCCGAGCGGGCTCGCGGTGACCGACGAGGGCGTCTACCTGGCCGGGCTGCGCGGCGAGCGGCTGTGGCGCCTCCCGCTGCTGCCGCCGGTCGACGGCGACGCGCGCGCCGGGCTGGGCACGCCGCAGGCGCTGCTGGCCGGCGAGCACGGCCGGCTCCGCGCGGTCGCACCCGCGCCGGACGGGTCGCTGTGGGTCCTGACGAACAACACCGACGGTCGCGGCGACCCGCGCGACGGCGACGACCGGGTCCTGCGCGTCGTCGTCCGCTGACGTCGACACGCCACGGCGCTGAGCGCGACACGCCGACCGATTCACCCGGTTCGCGCCACGCGGGGGGCCGCTCCCGTGGACCGGAGTGTCCGGTCAGTACCCTTTGCCGCGCCGGGACGCGTCGGACGGCCTCGCGCCGCCCGCCCCGGACCGACCCCGGCCGACCCGGTCGGGGCCGACCCGCCCGACCCGACGCCCGACCTGCGAGGACCCGCATGCCCCCGAAGCTCAAGACCACGCTGTTCTGGATCGTCGCGATCTTCCTGGTGTACGCGATCGTCACGAGCCCCGACCGCGCCGCCGACCTCGTCCGTGCGCTGTGGGACATGATCACGGGCGCGTTCGCGAGCTTCGGCCGCTTCTTCGCGGGCCTCACCGAGTAGCCGACGCCCCGCCGCACGCCATGACGACCCCCGACGCGATCGTCCGCAGCCACCGGAACATCCGGCGGTACGTGCTGCCGGGCGAGCGGGTCGTGTTCAGCGCCCGCTCCCACTGGGGCAAGCTCGCCGAGCCCGTCCTCACGACGTTCGGCGGCTTCGTGCTGCTCGCGTTCCTGCTCGTGCCCGGTGCGGGCATGGTCGTGGGGGAGCAGAACGCGGACTGGCTGTGGCTGCTGTTCCTGCTGCTGCTCGGCCGCCTCGGCTGGAAGGTCCTGGACTGGCGCAACGAGTGGTTCGTCGCGACCGACAAACGGATGCTCCTGCTGTACGGCCTGGTCACGCACAAGGTCGCGATGATGCCGCTCGTGAAGATCACCGACATGCGGTACTCGCGGTCGCTCGTCGGGCGCGTGCTCGGCTACGGGGAGTTCCTGCTCGAGTCCGCGGGCCAGGACCAGGCGATGCGACGCATCAACTGGGTCGCGCACCCCGACGCGACCTACCGCGAGCTGTGCGCCACGATCTTCACGCCCGGCAGCGCCGGCGCCCAGCCCGCCGCGCGGCAGCCGGGCTTCACCGCCGGGGGCTGGCCTGCGCAGCCGGGCGTGACCACGACCGCGGGCTGGCCCGCGGCGACCGGCGCGCCCGTCCCGACGGGCTGGCCGGTGCAGGGTCCGGTCCCGGCTCCCGTGCCGGCGCCGGTGCCGTCACCCGCGGCACCGTGGCAGCCCGTCCCCGGCGGTGCGACGGTGCCCCCGTCGCCCTCCGACCGGGCCGGTTCGCCCGCGCGCGAGCCCGCGTACCGGCCCGGCGACACGCAGCCGATCCGCATCCCGCCGGCCGCGCGCGACGACCGCGGCTGGGACGTGTCGGGCGACCGTGCGACGTTCGTGCCGGTCGAGGACGCCGAGGCGCGCGACCGCCTGTACGACGACTGACGCGTGCTCGGAACTGCGACGACCCGGTCCGACCCGCTCACCTAGGATCGGGCGCATGTCCCGCATCCTGTCGGCCGTCGCGTGGCCCTACGCGAACGGCCCCCGCCACATCGGTCACGTCGCCGGCTTCGGCGTCCCGTCGGACGTCTTCTCCCGCTACATGCGGATGGCGGGCCACGACGTGCTCATGGTGTCGGGCACGGACGAGCACGGGACGCCGATCCTCGTGCAGGCGGAGAAGGAGGGCGTGAGCCCGCAGGCGCTCGCGGACCGCTACAACCGGGTCATCGTCGAGGACCTCGCGCAGCTCGGCCTGTCGTACGACCTGTTCACGCGGACGACGACGCGCAACCACTACGCGGTCGTGCAGGAGATGTTCCGCACGGTGCACAAGAACGGGTACATGGTCGAGCAGCAGACCATGGGTGCGATCAGCCCGAGCACGGGCCGCACGCTGCCGGACCGCTACATCGAGGGCACGTGCCCGATCTGCGGCTACGACGGCGCGCGCGGCGACCAGTGCGACAACTGCGGCAACCAGCTCGATGCGATCGACCTCATCAACCCGAAGAGCCGGATCAACGGCGAGACCCCGAAGTTCGTCGAGTCGACGCACTTCTTCCTCGACCTGCCCGCGTTCGCCCAGGCGCTCGAGCAGTGGCTGAGCACGCGGCAGGGCTGGCGCCCGAACGTCCTGAACTTCAGCCTCAACCTCATCGACGACATGCGTCCGCGTGCGATGACGCGGGACATCGACTGGGGCATCCCGGTGCCGCTGCCGGGCTGGGAGGAGAATCCGAACAAGCGCCTGTACGTCTGGTTCGACGCGGTCATCGGGTACCTTTCGGCGTCGATCGAGTGGGCACGCCGGTCGGGCGACCCGGAGGCGTGGCGCGGCTGGTGGAACGACCCCGAGGCCCTGTCGTACTACTTCATGGGCAAGGACAACATCACGTTCCACTCGCAGATCTGGCCCGCGGAGCTCATGGGCTACGACGGTCGCGGGTCGAAGGGCGGCGAGCCCGGCGTCTACGGCAACCTCCAGCTGCCGACGGAGGTCGTCTCCAGCGAGTACCTCAACGTCGCGGGCGAGCAGTTCAGCACGTCGCGCGGGGTCGTCATCCTGGTCCGCGACATGCTGTCCCGCTACCAGCCGGACGCGCTGCGCTACTACCTGTCGGTCGCGGGCCCGGAGACGCAGGACGCCGACTTCACGTGGGCGGACTTCAAGCGCCGCACGAACGACGAGCTCGTCGCGGGCTGGGGCAACCTGGTGAACCGGACCGCGAACATGATCCACACGAACTTCGGCGCGATCCCCGAGGCGGGCGCGCTGCAGCCGGTGGACGAGGCGCTGCGCGCGACGACGGCGGCCGGGTTCGGCACGGTCGGGAAGCTGCTCGGCGAGCACCGCAACCGGGCCGCGATCGGCGAGGCGATGCGCGTCGTGCAGGAGGCGAACCGGTACCTGTCGGAGACCGAGCCGTGGAAGCTCAAGGCCGACCGCGAGCGTCTCGGCACCGTCCTGCACACGGCCGCGCAGGCCGTCGCGGACGCCAACACGATGCTCGCGCCGTTCCTGCCGTTCGCCGCGCAGAAGGTGCACGAGACGCTCGGCGGGTCGGGCACGCTCGCGCCCATGCCGCGGATCGACGAGGTCGAGGACCTCGACGACGCGTCGCGCTCGTACCCGATCATCACGGGCGACTACGCGGCGACCCCGCGGTGGGCCTCGGTGCCGCTGGTCCCGGGCGCGGCGGTCGACAAGCCGGTGCCGGTCTTCACGAAGCTCGACGACGCGATCGTCGAGGAGGAGATCGCGCGCGCCGAGCAGGCCTGACGTGGCACGCACGCGCGACCGCGGCTGGCCTCCGCCGCCGGAGCCGCTGCCGCTGCCGGTCGTCGACAACCACACGCACCTCGAGTCGGTGCTGGGGTGGGTGGCCGACGGCTGGCAGCGGGCCGCGGACGGCGCGGCGGTCGACGACGCCCCCGCGCCGACGCTCGACGAGCACCTGGCGCGGGCCGCGGCCGTCGGTGTGGACCGGATGGTGCAGGTGGGCTGCGACTACGAGTCGGTCGTGCTGACGGCCGACCTCGTGCAGGCGCACCCCGCGCTGCTCGGGGCCGTCGCGATCCACCCGAACGAGGCCGTGCTGCACGCGGGTGTCCGGGAGGTCGCGCCCGACGGGCTCACGCCGGACCCGCGGTCCGTGCACGAGGACGTCCCGCTCGACGAGGCGCTCGCGCGCGTGGCGGCGGTCGCGCGCGCGACGCCGCGGGTGCGGGCGATCGGGGAGACCGGGCTCGACTTCTTCCGTGCCGGCCCGCGGGGTCGCGAGGTGCAGCGCGAGGCGTTCCGGGCGCACGTCGCGCTGGCCAAGGAGCTCGGCCTGGCCCTGCAGATCCACGACCGGGACGCGCACGCCGAGGTCGTCGAGGTCCTGCTCGCGGACGGTGCGCCCGAGCGGACGGTGTTCCACTGCTTCTCGGGCGACGCGGGGCTGGCGCGCCTGGCGGTGTCGCACGGCTGGTTCCTGTCGTTCGCGGGGCCGGTGTCCTTCGGTGCGAACGACGACCTGCGCGCGGCGCTGCGCGAGGTCCCGCCCGGGCTGCTGCTGGTCGAGACCGACGCGCCGTACCTCACGGTGCACCCGTTCCGGGGCCGGCCGAACGCGCCGTACCTGCTGCCGGGCACGGTCCGCACGGTCGCCGAGGTCACGGGCCGGTCGCTCGAGGACGTGTGCGCGGGCGTCTCGGCGACGGCGGAGCAGGTCTACGGTCCCTGGTGACCCCGGGGTCGTGTCGTCACGGGCGGTGCGCGCGCACGTCGGCGGGCGTCCGGGGTCCGGCCGTGGGTGGTCGGCCGGGTCACGGATCGGTTACGGTCGGACAGGCGTCCACGTCGGCCGCCGCAGGGTGGTCCGCGAGGGTCGCCCGAGCCGTCCCCTCCCGGCCCGAAGGACTCACCGCGTGCGCCCTGCCCACCCGCCCGTGACCGCTGCGCGGTCGCGCGCGCTGCCCGCCCTGGCGCGGGCGGTGGTGCTGGCGCTCGTCGTCGGCGTGACCAGCGCGTTCGCGGTGCTGCACAAGGAGGTCACGCTCGACGTCGACGGTCGGTCGGTCGAGGTGCAGGCGTTCGGCCGGACGGTCGCGGACGTGCTCGAGGGCAGCGACGTGCAGGTCGGCGAGCGCGACCTCGTGGCACCCGGGCTCGGGGACCCGATCGCGCGCGGCGGGCAGATCGTCGTGCGGCACGGTCACGAGCTCCAGGTCGAGGTCGACGGCGAGGAGCGGACGGTCTGGAGCACGGCGCTCACCGTGGGTGAGGCCGTCGACGGTCTCGGCCTCCGCGACGGCGAGGTGCGGCTGTCGGCGTCCCGCAGCTCGGCGCTCGAGCGCGGCGACGTGCTCCGCGTCTCCACCCTCAAGACGATCCACCTCGTCGTCGACGGCCAGGTCATCGACGGCCTGAGCAGCGCCGCGGTCGTGCGTGACGCGCTCAAGGACGTCGGCCTCGTGCTGAACGAGGGCGACAAGGTGTCGGTGCCGCTCGACGCCACCGCGGTCGACGGCCTCGTCGTGCTGGTCACGCGGGCCGGCACGGGCGGTGAGACGCTCACCGAGGCGATGCCGTTCGAGACGCAGGAGGTCGAGGACGCGACGCTCGTCAAGGGCAACAAGGTCGTCAAGACCAAGGGCCGTGCGGGCGTGCGCACCACGACGTACGAGCTGCAGGTCGTGGGCGGCGTCGTGGTGGGCCGGACGCCGATCACGTCGGTGGTCACCACCCCGCCGGTGACGCAGGTCGTGCGCGTCGGGACCGCGGAGCTGCCCGACCCGTCGTCGATCGTCGTGGACCCGGGCTCGGCGCAGGCGCTCGGCAAGGAGATGGCGGCGGCTCGCGGCTGGGGCGACGACCAGTTCGCGTGCCTCCTCGCGCTGTGGAACAAGGAGAGCCGCTGGCGCGTCAACGCCGAGAACAGGTCGTCGGGGGCGTACGGCATCCCGCAGGCGCTGCCCGGTTCGAAGATGGCGACGGTCGGCGCGGACTGGCAGACGAACCCCGCGACGCAGATCACCTGGGGTCTCAACTACATCAGCGCCCGGTACGGCACGCCGTGCGGCGCGTGGGCGCACAGCCAGGCCAAGGGCTGGTACTGACCCTCGGGGCCGCACGGCTCTGACCTGCGGCGACGTCGAGGTGTGACCTCTTTCACCCCTGTCGCACCCCGGCACGGGGTTGGAGATCTGTCACGGTTCCGTTACGGTCGCGTGTCGGTCCTGCCCGTCCGGGCCTCCGTGTGCATCCGACGCACGGCGGTCGTGACGGCGGCGCGGGACCCGCCCGACGGCTCGGACAGCAGCCGTCACGACGGCCGGATCGGGGATCCGGGACCGGTGGGGACGGCCTGAGGGTCGCCCTCCCGCGTGCGCCACGTGCCACGCGCCCACCGGGTGCCCTGCGAGGGCGCGACCTGGACCCCGTGCCCGGGCACGACGACGGCTGGAGCCCCGTGACCTTCACGACCCGATTCCGCAGTCCCTTCGCGCGCACCAGCGCCGAGTCCCCCCAGACCCCGGGGGACGAGACCCCGACCGCCACCGACCGTCAGGGCGCCGCGACGAAGGGCCTCCGGTCCGGTCGTCGACTGGTCCCGCTCGTCGCCGCCGCCACGGTCATCCTCGTGGGGGGCGCGACCGCCGGCTACGCCCACGCGAACAAGGCCGTGACGCTCGACGTCGACGGCGAGGTCGTGCGCGTCACGACGTTCGCCGGCTCCGTCGACGGGCTGCTCGCCGAGCACGGCGTCCAGCTCGGCGAGCGTGACGTCGTCACGCCGAGCGGTGCGCTCACCGAGGGCACCGACGTCGTCGTGCGCCACGCGCGCCAGGTGACCGTCTCCCTCGACGGCACCGAGAAGCCGGTGTGGACCACCGCGATCACCGCCGACGAGGCGCTCGACACGCTCGCGTCCCGCGCGAGCGACGTCGCCCTCGTCGCGTCCCGCTCCGCCGCCGGCGGCCGCCCCGAGCTCGCGCTCGACCTGACGCTGCACGGCTCCGCCGACGTCCTCGTCGACGGTCAGACGCTGCAGACCCCGGACGGGGACGCACGCGTCGCGCAGGTCCTCGGCGAGCTCGGCATCACGCTCAACCCGCTCGACCGGGTCTCCGTCCGCCAGTCGCCCGAGGGGCGCGTGCAGGTCGTCGTGAACCGCGTCGCCGTGCAGGAGGTCGCCTCGACGCACGCGGTGCCGTTCGCGTCGAGCACGCAGGAGGACGCGACCCTCTACACCGGCCAGCGCAAGGTCGCCGTCGCGGGCGTCGCGGGCGTGCGCACGCTCGTCGAGCGCGTCACGACGGTCGACGGCGTCGAGACGGCCCGCGAGACCGTGTCGGACCAGATCACGCAGGCGCCGGTCGACGAGATCGTCAAGACCGGCACCAAGGCCCGCCCGGCGCCCGCGCCCAAGGCGACGTCGTCCGGCTCGACGGCCGCCGCCGGCCCGATCACGGCGGGCGGCAGCGCCGACTCGCTCAACTGGGCCGCGCTCGCGAAGTGCGAGTCCGGCGGCAACCCGTCGGCCGTGTCGTCGACGGGCAAGTACCACGGGCTCTACCAGTTCTCGGTGGCGACGTGGCAGGCGGTCGGCGGCGCCGGCCTCCCGTCCCAGGCCAGCCCCGACGAGCAGACCGCGCGCGCGAAGATGCTGTACAACCGCTCCGGTGCGGGCCAGTGGCCCCACTGCGGGAAGTACCTGTTCTCCTGACGCGCTCCTGACGCGCACCTGACGCCGCGCGTCCCGACGCCCGCCGCCCCGCCCGGGGTCGGCGGGCGTCGGCGTCCCCGCGCGAGCGCCTAGGCTCTTCGCCATGTCGACCTCGCTGCTCGGGCCCGCGGAGATCCGGGCGCTCGCCGAGCGCGCCGGGGTGCGACCCACCAAGACCCTCGGGCAGAACTTCGTGCTCGACGCGGGCACGGTCCGCAAGATCGTGCGGCAGGCGGACGTCGGGCCGGGCGAGCGTGTCGTCGAGGTCGGCCCCGGGCTCGGGTCGCTGACGCTCGGGCTGCTCGAGGCGGACGCGGACGTCGTCGCGGTCGAGATCGACCCGGTCCTCGCGCGACTGCTGCCCGGCACGGTCGCGGAGCACGTGCCAGGGCTCACGGTGGCGCAGGCCGACGACGTGGACGGCTCGCCCGTCGTCGTGCTGCGCGACGCGGACGGCCGTGACCGCCTGACGGTCGTGCTGCGCGACGCCCTCGAGGTGCGCGAGCTCCCCGGGAAGCCGCCGGTCGCGCTCGTCGCCAACCTCCCGTACAACGTGTCCGTCCCCGTGCTGCTCACGTTCCTCGAGCGGTTCGACTCCCTCGAGCGCGCGCTGGTCATGGTGCAGGCCGAGGTCGCCGACCGCCTGGCCGCACCGCCCGGCAGCCGCACGTACGGCGTGCCGTCGGCGAAGGCCGCCTGGTACACGCACGCGCGCCGCACGGCGACGGTCGGCCGCAGCGTGTTCTGGCCCGTGCCGAACGTCGACTCCGCGCTGGTCCGGCTGGACCGCCGCGAGCCGCCGAGCACGACCGCGGCCCGCGAGGAGGTGTTCGCGGTCGTCGACGCGGCGTTCGCGCAGCGGCGCAAGATGCTGCGCCCGGCCCTCGCGTCGCTCGCCGGGTCGGCCGACGCCGCGCAGGCCGCACTCGTCGCCGCGGGCGTGGACCCGCAGGCCCGGGGCGAGCGGCTCGACATCGAGGCGTTCGCGCGCATCGCCGAGCAGCTCGCGTCCCCCGCGGGCGCGGGTCCTGGCGGACCTGGCACAGTGGAGCCGTGACGCTGACCCCCGTGGCCCCGCTGCCCGAGCACGAGGTCAGGGTCCGCGCGCCCGGGAAGATCAACCTCTCGCTGCGCGTCGGGCCGCGCGACGAGGACGGCTACCACCCGCTGTCGACGGTGTTCCAGGCGGTCGGCGTCTTCGAGGAGGTCGTCGCGACGCCGTCGGAAACGTTCGAGCTCACGGTGAGCGGACCGCAGGCGGAGGTCGTGCCGACCGACGACGGCAACCTCGCGCTCCGGGCCGCGCGCCTGCTCGCGGAGCGCGTCGGGATCGACACGGGCGTCCACCTGCACGTCGTCAAGGACGTCCCCGTCGCCGGCGGCATGGCGGGCGGCTCGGCCGACGCCGCCGCCGCGCTCGTCGCGTGCGACGCGCTGTGGCGGACCGGCCTGAGCCGCGACGACCTGCTGGACCTGGCCGCGAACCTCGGGTCCGACGTGCCGTTCTCGCTGACCGGACACACCGCCGTCGGGTCCGGTCGCGGGCACCTGCTCACGCCGGCCCTCACGCGCGGCGAGTTCCACTGGGCGTTCGCCGTGCAGCACCGCGGCCTGTCGACGCCCGCCGTGTACCGCGCGTTCGACGAGCTGCACGGGCACGACGCCCTCGCCGAGCCGGACCCCGAGGCCGACGTGCCGCTCATGCAGGCGCTGCGGGCCGGCGACGCCCGCGCTCTCGGTGCCGCGCTCCACAACGACCTGCAGATGGCGGCCCTCGAGCTCGACCCCGGGCTCGCCGAGCCGCTGGCCGTCGCCGAGGACGCGGGGGCGCTCGGCGTCGTCGTGTCCGGGTCCGGCCCGACGGTCGCCGCGCTCGCGCGCAGCCGCCAGCACGCGCTCGTCCTCGCGGCCGCGTTCACGGCGTCAGGCGTCGCGGACCGCGTGCTCACGGCGGCCGGTCCGGTCGCGGGTGCGCGCGTGGTGTCGGCGACGGACTGACCGGCGTCGTCGCGCCCGCGGAGGCCTGACCAGCGCGGTCGTCGTGCGGCCTGGGGCGACGGGTAGCCTGTCGCCTCGATGGCTCACCTGCTCGGCGCGGACCGCGTCACCCTCACGCTCGGCACGCGCACGCTCCTCGACGAGGTCAGCCTCGGCCTGGACGACGGCCAGCGCATCGGCGTCGTCGGCCCCAACGGCGCCGGCAAGTCCACCCTGCTGCGCGTCCTCGCCGGCCTCCAGGAGCCCGACGCGGGACGCGTCACGCGCGCGGGCGGTGCGCGGGTCGCCGTGCTCGACCAGCGTGACGACCTGCCGCCCGGCACCGTCCTCGACGCGGTGCACGGGTCCGCCGACGCGCACGAGTGGGCGTCGGACGCCCGCATCCGCGCCGTGCACGCGGGCCTGCTGTCCGACGTCGGCCTCGACGCCGACGTGTCGTCGCTGTCCGGCGGGCAGCGCCGTCGGGTCGCGCTCGCGGCGCTGCTGGTCCGCGACGACGAGGTGCTCGTGCTCGACGAGCCGACCAACCACCTCGACGTCGAGGGCGTCGCGTGGCTCGCCGCGCACCTCGTCGAGCGGTACGCGCGCGGCTCCGGCGCGCTCGTCGTCGTGACGCACGACCGCTGGTTCCTCGACGCCGTCTGCACGCGCACCTGGGAGGTGCACGACGGCGGCGTCGACCAGTACGACGGCGGGTACGCCGCCTACGTGCTCGCGCGCGCGGAGCGTGCCCGGACCGCGGCGACCACCGAGGAGAAGCGGCAGAACCTGCTGCGCAAGGAGCTCGCGTGGCTGCGCCGCGGCGCACCCGCCCGCACGTCGAAGCCGCGGTTCCGCATCGACGCCGCGAACGCGCTCATCGCCGACGAGCCGCCGCCGCGCGACCGCATGGAGCTCGCCCGGATGGCGACGGCCCGGCTCGGCAAGGACGTGCTCGACGTCGAGGACGTGACGCTCGCGTTCGGCGACAAGGTCCTGCTCGACGACGTGACGTGGCGGCTCGGCCCAGGCGACCGGATCGGCGTCGTCGGCGTCAACGGCGCCGGCAAGACGACGCTGCTGCGCCTGCTCGCCGGGCGGCTCGCGCCCACGTCCGGGCGGGTCAAGCGCGGCAAGACCGTCGCGGTCGCCGAGCTGCGGCAGGACGTCGAGGACCTCGACGAGCTCGCGGACCTGCGCGTCGTCGAGGTCGTCGAGCGCGAGAAGCGGTCGATCGTCGTCGGCGGCAAGGAGCTCACCGCGTCGCAGCTCGTCGAACGGCTCGGCTTCCCGCGCGACCGCGCGCGCACCCCGGTCCGCGACCTGTCCGGTGGCGAGCGGCGGCGCCTGCAGCTGCTGCGGCTGCTGGTCGGCGAGCCCAACGTCCTGCTGCTCGACGAGCCGACCAACGACCTCGACACCGACACGCTCGCCGCGCTCGAGGACCTGCTCGACGGCTGGCCCGGCACGCTCGTCGTCGTCTCGCACGACCGGTACCTGCTCGAGCGCGTGTGCGACCGGCAGGTCGCGCTGCTCGGCGACGCGAAGCTCCGCGACCTGCCCGGCGGCGTCGAGCAGTACCTCGAGCTGCGCCACGCGGCCGGTGAGGCGCAGCCGCCCGCGGCTGTGTCGCCTGCCGCCGACACCGCTGTGCCGGGCGACGCCGTCGTGGCCGCAGGCACCACGCAGGCCGAGGTGCGCGCCGCGCGCAAGGAGATCGCGCGCATCGAGCGCCGCCTGTCGCGCATCGCCGACCTCGAGAAGGACCTGCACGACAAGATGGCCGCGCAGGCGACGGACCACCAGGCCGTGCTCGCGCTCGACGCGGAGCTGCGCACGCTCGCGGCCGAGAAGGACGAGCTCGAGGCCGCCTGGCTCGAGGCCGCGGAGGTCGCGGGCTAGGGCGTCCGGCGGCGCGAGGGTCGGGGACGTGCTGGCGACACCCGGTGTCGGCACGGTGCTGAGGCAGGGCGACGGCATGATGTGGGCCATGGGTCTGCTCACCGAGTACTTCGTCGCTCCGACCGACGAGGCCGCAGCCTCGGTCCACTCGGACTCGATCCCGGCGCACGCCGTCGACGGCGGTGGCATCGAGCCGGTCGTGCACCTGGGGACCCTCGAGGAGCTGCTCACCGGCAGGACGTTCGAGGAGGTCCTCGACGACGCACCGACGTCACCGGTCGCCGACCGTCACGGAGGGGAGGAGCTCGTCGTCCGGCTCACGGACGCGCTGACGCGAGCCCTCGCCGACGTGAGCGACGGCCGCCTCGACGAGGTCGCCGTCTCCTGGTCCGAGACCGACGAGCTGGAGGGCGCGGACCCCGCCGACCTGGCTGCGTTCGCCCGAGCGCTCTCCGCACTCGCGCGCCGGGCGCGCGCCGAGGGGGCGCATCTCTACTGCTGGCTGAGCCTCTGACTGCAGCGGATCTCAAGCGCCCAGCAGGTTCGACGCAGCCACTGCCGTCGCTGCCCCCACCACGAGCAGCAGCGTGCCGAGCATCGTGCAGATGCGGCCCGGGGAGAGGCCCGCCAGCACCTGCCGCACGGTGCCGAGGAACGTGCCGAGCTGTTCGAGCGTGGCGCCCGCCGGCAGCATCCCGCCGACCGCGGACTGCGGCTTGTCG
Source organism: Cellulomonas algicola (assembly GCF_019024305.1). Taxonomy (NCBI): domain Bacteria; kingdom Bacillati; phylum Actinomycetota; class Actinomycetes; order Micrococcales; family Cellulomonadaceae; genus Cellulomonas; species Cellulomonas algicola. The sequence continues at coordinate 117,855 of NZ_JAHKSJ010000008.1, forward strand.
GGGTCCGGTGAGATGTGCGGTCCGGGTGCGATCGCGAACGCGTCGGACCGGACAGCCTCCGCCGTGAGCAGTCCGACCCCGACGCCGACGAGCAGCGCCCCGACCGCGACCGCCGCGCCGATGCCGTACATCGCGAGCGCTCGGTCCGCCGACGTCCCGGCGACGACGACCGCGACCGACGCCGCGACGACGAAGCCCACGCCACCCGCGACGCTCCACCACCGCACCGACCGCAGCGCGCTCGCGCGGTCGTGCAGCGGCGCCCACGTGACCGCCCCGAGGTGCGGCTGCTGCTCCGGCTCGCTCGACGTCCCGGCCATGGCGAGGTCCCCCCGATCCTCGTGCGCCCGACCGGTCCAGCGTCCGCCCCTCGGGCGCGCGCGACAAGGATGATCCTCGGGCGCCGGTCGCGCGCTCAGGCCCCGGCGGTCGTGGGGCGCACCTCCGCCCAGCGCTCGCGCGTGAGGAACGCGAGCTGTGCGCGCTTGGTCGGGAGGTCGACGACGGGTCCGAGCACGAAGCCCTGGCGGGTGGCGCGTGACACCGCCCGGTCGTTGCGCGCGTCGGGCTCGATGACGACGCGACGTGCGGCCGGCGGTTGGAAGAGCGCGTCGAGCACCGCGCCCATGAGCAGCGTCGAGAAGCGCGGGGTCGGGCGGCCGCGCGCGCCGAGCAGGAAGTGCAGGCCGAGGTCGCCGGGCTGGACGTCGTAGGCCTCGCCGACGGGGTCGTGCTCGGGCTCGTACGTCTGCAGCAGCGCGACGGGCAGGCCGTCGCGGCGCAGCAGGAACGCGTGGTGGCTCGGCAGGCCGTCGACGAACGCGTACGTGTCGCGCAGCTCGGTGCGGCTCAGCCCGCCGAGGCCCCAGAACCCGGTGTGCGGCTGCGTGACCCAGGCGTGCACGGTGTCGAGGTCGCCGTCGGGGTCGAGGACCGTCGTCGTGAGGACGCCCAGGCCGGGCACGTCGCGCTCGTCGACGACCGTGCCGCGCGGGCCCGAGCGCAGGCGCGCGCCCGTCGTGGGGGCGGTGGTGGTCATGGCAGGTCCTCCCGGTGCAGCCGGTCCCAGTCGGTGACGACCTCGGTCGTGCGGGCGTCGAGCCACGCGTCGAGCTGGTCGAGGGCGTGCGGGTCGCCGGGCACGCCGCTCGCGCCGAAGGGGACGTTCCAGCGGCTGCGCTCGCGGTCGGCCAGGTCCCACACGTAGCGCGCGACCGAGCCGCGCCACGAGCGGTGCGTGACGCCGGGGGTCGACGACGTCGAGCGCACGCACTCCGTGTCGCCGCCGACGCCGGCGTCCACCCTGAACGGGGACGCGCACCCCGGGACCTCGTCGAGCACGTGCAGGGGGTGCAGGCGGTGCAGGTCCGCCCAGGTCGCGGCCTCGTCGTCGGCCGCGGTGCCGTCCGTCCGGGGGGCGTGCGCCTCGGCGATGACGTCCTCGAGCGCGGCACGGGCCAGGCCCGGTCCGTCGAGGCGCAGCCGGTCCGGGTCGGCGCAGTCGGCGTCGAGCAGCGCGGGCAGCGCGTCCGCGACCCGCGCAGGTACGACGAACCACGGCGCCAGGACCGGGCCGGCGCCCGCGTCGTCGTGCAGGGCAGCGAGCGACGGGTGCGCGGCGACGCGTCGGACGAGGGCCGACCGCCAGCGCGCGAAGTCGGCCGCGCTTGGGCTGTCGGCCGCCATCTCCCGATCCCATGCCAGGAGCCGGTCGCGCAGCCGGCGTGCGTCGGCCGACAGGTCCACGGCGTCGGCCGACCGGTCCGCATCGGCGGGCGGGAGGTGCGCGAGGAGACGCGCCGCGCCGTCGTGCCGCACGTCGCCGTGCACGCGCGCGGTGCTCGCCGCGGTCGCGGGCTCGTCGCGGGTCGCGTCGAGCAGCGTGCGGATGCGACGGGCCCGCTGCGGCGGCGCGTAGAGGGCGCCCAGGTCGTGGTCCGCGTGCGCGGGGCGCTCGTTGGCGTCGACCGCGACGTCCGTGACGGGCTCGGGGTCGACGGGCGACACCCAGCGCGGCGGGCGCCCGGCGTCGGACCATGCGTCGTGGGGGCGGTGCCGCAGGCCCGCGTCGCGGTCGGGGACCCGTCCGGCGACGACGCGCAGGACCGTGCCGTGCCGGTCCCCGACGAGCACGCGGTTGACCGGGTCGACCCAGTCCCGCAGCACGCCGGCGACCTCGTGCGCGGTGCGCACGTGCAGCAGCCGACGCAGGCACCCGACGCCCGCGTCCGCCGTCGCGCGCACGGGGAACCGCACGGACCACGCGTCGCGCTCGACCACGTCGTCGCCGGTGACGGCACCGCGTCCACCGGGAGGTGCGGCACGCACGACGTCGGCGACCTCGCGCGCGGGACCGTCGTCGGGACGTTCCCGCCACAGCAGCGGACCGCGCGCGGTCTCGCCGACCAGCACGGGGACGTCGGCGCCGCCGCGGACGCGGATCGACTCGGTGTGCACCGACGCGGGCTCCCAGCCGTCCGGCCCTCGCGCCCGCCACCCGTCGGACGACCGGCGCAGGCGCTCCCGGAACACCTCGACGTGGTGCGCCATCGCGTTCGTCACGCCCCACGCGACGTCGCCGGTGTGCGCGACGTGCGGGACCCCGGGAACTCCGGGGAAGGCCAGCCCGACGACGTCGACGCCGGGGCACGCGAGCCGGACCTGCTGGTAGACGCCCGGCAGCTCGAGCAGCCGGTGCGGGTCACCCGCGACGAGCGGGAGGCCGCTCGCGGTGCGCGACCCGTGCAGCGCCCACGCGTTGCTGCCGCCCGAGCCGGGGTCGCCCGCGCCGCCCGCGGCGTCGAACAGGCCGACGGCGTCGTCGCCGAGCGCGTGCGCGACGTGGTCGTTCCACAGCAGCCGCGGGAACGTCGAGAACAGCACGTGCGCGACGAGCAGCATTCCGACCGGTCCCCACGCGGGCCACGGCTCGCGCGTGGTGGTGCCGCCGAGGTGCGCGTCGAGCGCCTCGACCTCCGCGACCGGGCGCCCGCGCAGGCCGTCGTCGATCCCGCGGACGTACGCGGCCAGCCACGCGCGGTCGTCCTCGGGCAGCGCGTCGTGCACCCGGCGCGCGGTGTCGGCGATGCGCAGGCGACGCGCGAGCACGTCCCAGTCGACGCCCGCGGGTCCGAGGCGCTCGGCGAGCCGACCCTGCGCGCGCCACAGGTCGACCTCGACCTGCCACGCGCGGTCGACGGCCGTCACGAGGCCCTGGCCGTAGGCGAGGCCGAGCTCGTCGTCGGCGCGGACGTGCGGCACGCCCCACGCGTCACGGAACACCTCGACCGTCATGCGCCCACCCTGCTGCGGGCCCGAGCGGTCGCGCACGTCGTCACGCACGCGCGGGCGCGCGTCGCCGGGGACGCGGACGCGCACGCCGTCATGCGTCGCGCCGCCGGGCGACCGGGTTGGCGAGCGTGCCCGCGTAGATGAGCGAGCCCGACGGGTCGGTCAGGTCGACCATCTGCGCGGTGTTGCGCAGCTGCAGCCGGTTGAGGCACGAGTGCGCGAAGCGCCGGGCGCGCAGGTCGACGCGTCGGTGCAGGTCGGGGTGGCGTGCGGCGTGCGCGTCGATCACGTCCGCCACGAGGCCCCAGAACGCCCGCTCGTCGAGCAGCCCGTCGGTGTCGAGGATCGCGGCGAGGTGCCGCAGGAACCCGTCGAACACGTCGGTGAAGACGGCGAGCGCGGCCTCGTCGGCGTCCACTGGGTGCCGCACGCGCGCGACCTCGTCGGGCAGGGGCCGGTCGGTGAGGACGACGACCTCCTCGCCGATGTCCTTGAGGAACGCGCCGACCGGCACGTGCGCGTCGAGGTCGAGGATGACGTTCTCGCCGTGCGGCATGAACGCGAGGTCGTGCGCGAGCAGGCAGTGCACGAGCGGCGTGAGGTAGACGTCGAGGTAGCGCCGCACCCACGCGGTCGCGTCGAGCCCGGACGCGGCGACGAGCGCGCCGACGTAGGACGCGCCGTCCGCGTCGCGGTGCAGCAGCGACGCCATGGTCGCGAGCGCGTGCCCGGCCGGGACGAGCGGGACGGGGCTCTCGCGCCACAGCGCGGCGACCATCTTGCGGTGCGCGTTGGGCTGCGGCGTGCGGTGGTACGCGTCGCCGGTGTACCCGATCGCGACGCGCTCGCGCAGCACGCGGAACCCGAGGGCGCCCAGCACGGGGTCACCCGCGACGAGGTCCGCGACCCAGTCGTTGATCGCCGGCGTCGCCGCCATGTACGCGGGCGACAGGCCGCGCAGGAAGCCCATGTTCTGGATCGCGAGCGCGACCTTGACGTAGTGCAGCGACGGGTCGGACACGTTGAGCAGCGTGCGGATCGACTGCTGCGGCAGGTAGTCGTCGTCGCCCGTGCCCAGGAGGACGAGGTCGCGGCGGGCGACGTCGGGCGCGAACGTGATCGCGAGCCGGTGCTCCCACTGCCACGGGTGCACGGGCAGCCAGCGGTAGCCGGCCGGGTCGAGGCCCAGGTCGCGGAGCTGCGCGTGGAAACGCGCGATCGTCGCGCCGCCCAGCTCGGCGAGGTAGAAGTCGTCCTCGTCGAGCCCGTCGCCCAGCGCGAGGTGGCTCACGTCGCGCCGCACCGCGAGCCAGACGAGCCGCACGGGCCGGCCCGCCTCGGGCGCGTAGGCGGCGTGGTCGCCGACGCCGAAGCCGATGCGGCCGTTGTTCGCGACGAACGACGGGTGCCCCTCGGTCATCGCGGCCTCGACGTCCCACAGCGGTGCGCCGACGAGGTCGCCGGCCGACGGGCCGCCGTGGTGGGCCTTGAACGCGCCGCTCGCGAGGGTCGACGCGAGCTCCTCCAGGTACACCGCGAGCAGGTGGTCGGGGATGCGCAGCAGCGGCTGCAGCTCGAGGACCAGCGCCATCGCGTCGAGGGCCGCGGGCTCGCCGTCGACGTCGCGCGTGAGGCTCGCCTCGTCGAGCGCCCAGTGCTCGAGCGACAGGCGACGCGCGCGGAACCGGTACACGACGCGGCCGTGGTCGAGGACGACGCGGTAGTCGTGCGGGTCGCGCTCGTCGTCGACGGGCCCCGAGGGCTCCAGATGCTCGGCGGGAGCGGTGGCCGTCGCCGCGGCCTCCTCCAGGACAGGCGCGAGCAGCCGCTCGTGCGCGAGCTCCGACAGGGCCTTCGCGACGAGGTGCCGCTGCGCGACGGCCATGGCCTCGGGTCGCAGGTGCGCGGCGGTGCTCAGGACGGGCGCGTGCCCGGTGCCCGGACGTTCGGTGGTGGCGGTCATCGCAGGGTCCTTCCCAGGGGGCTCGCGGCGAGGTCGGCGCGCGTGCAGACGGACAGCAGCGCGCGCTTGCCGGGAAGGTCGACCTCCCGCAGCACGCGGAACCCGGCGGCCGCGTTCTTCGCGGCGATGCGGGTGTTGGTGACGTCGGGCTCGACGACGACGCGCGTCGCGCCGAGGTCGTCGAGCACGAACCGCACGACCTCGCGCATGACGGCCGAGGTCAGGCCGTGCACGGGGGCGCCGGTCGGCGGCGCGACGAGCAGGTGCATACCCACGTCGCCGGGCTCGGCGTCGTGGACCGCGGTGAGCAGCACGTGCGCGGGGTCGTACGTCTCGACGAGGAACGTCGGCTCCCCGTCGACGCGCCCCAGCCAGGCCTGCTGGTGCGGGTCGGCCGCGAGGTCGTCGAGGTACGCGCGCAGCTCGTCGACGGTCAGGTGGCCCATCTCCCACGCCGTGGACCGCGGGTGCGTGAGCCACGCGTGCAGGCGCGGGAGGTGGGCGATCACGTCGAGCGGCTCGAGCGTGACGACCGGCGACGGCGACCCGGCGGTCGTCGCCTGAGACCCGGCCGGTACGTCCGCCGCGACGGCCACGGGCGTGCCGGGCGCGCTCATCGCGCGCCCCCGACCAGCGCGTCGGCGTCCTCGGCGGACGCGACCCGCTGCGCGTCGGCGGGCACCCCGAACTCCTGGAACGCGATGCGGCGCTCGCGCGGGTAGACCTCGCGCCCGACGACGGCCTCGAGGATCGCCGACGACCGCCACGCGCCGAACCCGAGGTCGGGCGCGGTGACGCCGTGCGTGTGCTCCTCGCCGTTCTGCACGAACACGCGCCCGCGCCCGCCGTCGACGGAGTAGTCGCGCGCGACCGCGAACCGCCCGCGCTCGTCGAGGTCGAGGCGGTCGAGCACGGGGTCGAGGAACGCGGGGACCTGCGCGGCGTACCCGGTCGCGAGGACCAGCGCGTCGGTCGTCCGCTCGTGCTCGGCGTCGAGCTGCCCGTGCCGCAGCCGCAGCGTGAACCGCTCGCCGTCCCACCGCGCGCCGACGACCTCGGTGTCCGTGAGGAGCGTCGTCGGGACGGGTCCGGCGGCGCTCTTGCGGTAGAGCGTGTCGTAGATGTCGTCGACGAGCGCCGCGCTGATGCCCTTCGACAGCGCGCGCTGCTCGCGCCCGACCCGGTCGCGCACGTCCGGCGGGAGGCCGTGGAAGTGGTCCGTGTACTCCGGGGACGTCATCTCGAGCGTGAGCTTCGTGTACTCCATCGGGAAGAACCGCGGTGAGCGCGTGACCCAGTCGAGCCGGTAGCCGCACCGGTCGACGTCCTGGAGCAGGTCGCGGTAGATCTCGGCCGCCGACTGCCCGCTGCCGACGACGGTCACGCTGCGCGCCGCCTGCAGCGACGCCCGGGACGGCAGGTAGTCGGCGCTGTGCACGACAGGCCCGCCGAGGTCCCGCAGCGCGGACGGGACGACCGGCTGCGTGCCGACGCCGAGCACGACGTGCCGCGTCCGGTACGTCTCGACGCCGCCGTCGGGCCGCTGGGCGCGTACGAGGTAGTCGTCGCCGTCGGCCTCGACGTGCACGACCGTCCGCCCCCAGCGCAGCGTCGGCAGCTGGTCGGCGACCCACCGGCAGTACGCGTCGTACTCGGCGCGCAGCGGGTAGAACGACTCGCGGACGTAGAAGGGGTAGAGCCGCCCGGTGGCCTTGAGCCAGGCGAGGAACGAGAAGCGCGACGTCGGGTCTGCCATGGTCACGAGGTCGGCGAGGAACGGGACCTGGATCGTCGCGCCCTCGAGCATCATCCCGTGGTGCCACGCGAAGCCGTCGCGGCCGTCGAGGAAGACCGCGTCGAGCCCGAGCGGGTCGGCGAGCGCGGCGAGGCCCAGGTTGAACGGGCCGATGCCGATGCCGACGAGGTCGTGCGTGCGGGTCTGCTCGGCGGCGGTCATCGCGCCACCGCCGCCGCGTCCGCGACCAGGTCGTCGCCCTCGACGAGCGCGGCACCGGCCGCGCGCACGAGCTCGAGCACGCCGGCGACGTCGTCGAGCGTCGTGTCGGGGTTGAGCAGCGTGAGCTTGAGGCACGGCCGCCCGTCGACCACGGTCTTGGCGACGAGCGCGCGTCCCGAGCCGAACAGCGCGGCGCGGACCTGCGGGACGAGGGCGTCGGCCTGCGCGTCCGGGACCCCGGCGGGCTGGTACCGGAACAGGACGGTCGACAGCTGCGAGCGCCCGACGAGGACCAGGTCGTCGTCCTCGTCGACCCACCGGTGCGCGGTGGCGGCGAGGTCCAGCACCTCGTCGAACATCGCCCCGAGCCGGTCGGCGCCGAGCGCGCGCAGCGTCGTCCAGAGCTTGAGCGCGTCGAACCGGCGCGTCGTCTGGAGCGACTTGTCGACCTGGTTCGGCTCGTCGCTGTCCTCGGGGTTGAGGTAGTCGGCGTGCCACGCGACGGGCGCGAGGTCGGCGGGGTCGCGGACGAGGAGCGCGCTCGACGACACCGGCTGGAAGAAGCTCTTGTGGAAGTCGACGGTGACGGAGCGGGCGCGCTCGACGCCGTCGAGCAGGTGCCGGCGCGTGGGGGAGACGAGCAGCCCGCAGCCGTAGGCGGCGTCGACGTGCAGCCAGGTGCCGTCCTGCGCGCACGCGTCGGCGATCGGTGCGAGCGGGTCGATGCAGCCGCGGTCGGTCGTGCCCGCGGTCGCGACGACCGCCATGGGCACGTCGCCCGCGGCGCGGATCGCGGCGAGCGTGGCCGCGACGCCGTCGGACCGCAGCCGCCCGAGCGCGTCGACGGGGGCGGTGACGACGGCCTCGGTCGCGAGGCCCAGCAGGAGCGCGGCCTTCTGGACGCTGAAGTGGCTCGACGTGCTGGCGACGACGCGCAGCCGCGGCAGGATGGCGCCACGGTCGGCGACGCCGGCGAGCGCGTGCTCGCGCGCCAGCAGCAGCCCCTGCAGGTTCGACTGCGTGCCGCCCGACGTGAAGATCCCGTCCCCGGCGGCGAAGCCGATGCGGCGCGCGGTCCAGTCGACGACGCTGCGCTCGACGAACGTCCCGACCCCCGACTGGTCGAAGGTGTCGACCGACGGGTTGACGGCGGCGAGCACGGCCTCGGTCGCGACGGCGGGGAGCACGACGGGGCAGTTGAGGTGGGCCGCGTAGGTCGGCAGGTGGAACCACACCGCGTGCTCGAGGACGAGGTCGTCGACCTCGCGCAGCGCCGCGGGCGTGCCGATCGCCGGCCCGTCGAGGTCGACGGCGTCGACGAGCGACCGCAGCTGGGCGGGCGTCGCGCCGGAGTACGGCTGGGTGGTGGTCCGCAGGCGTGCGGCGATCCGGTCGACGGTGGTGTGGACCGTCTCGGCGTAGTGGTCGGCGGTGCGGGACGACAGCAGCTCGCGCACGCGAGGCCCCCCTGGGGTCGACGAAGTGGAGCACTCCGCCGGTGAGGTGATCCTTACCCAGCGAAGGCTCGCCTAACCTAACCGGGCTCACGCTCGCGTCAAGCCGCGCGCCGAGGCGTGGACGATCCCGGCGAGTCGGACGGGCGTCCGGATGGGAGGGCCGGGGCGCGCGTGCGGACCCGCGACGGCGCAGGTCAGGGGGTGCGGCGAGCAGCGCGCGCGGTCGTCGACGTCCACCCGTCGCGGTGCAGCCGCTCGATCCCGTCGAGCAGCAGGTCGAGCGAGAACTCGAACTCGAACCGGTCGTCGCAGCCGGCCTCGACGACGCTGCCGCGATCGTGCGACGCCGCGCTCGCGACCGCGACGACGTGCGGGAACGCGGCGACGAACATCGCGGCGGTCTCCTCGTCGAGCGGCGTGCCCGCGGCCGTCGACTCGGTGTGCAGCTCCTGGCTGAACCCCAGTGCACGGCTGCCGAGCGTGTGCATGACGTGGTGCGTGAGGTCGGTCGTGAGGCCGCCGCGCAGCAGGATCGCGATGGTCGCGTCGAGGTGGCCGAGGATGACCGGTGTCGGCGCCTCCTGCGCCTCGAGCACGCGGCGGGCCCACGGGTGCCGGAGCAGCGCGGCGCGCGCGTCGAGGATGCGCGTGCGCAGCGCGTCCTTCCACGGCAGGTCGGGGTCGGTCGCCGGGATCTCGCCGACGACGCGGTCGACCATCGCGTCGAGCAGCTCGTCCTTGTGCGCGACGTGCTTGTAGAGCGCCATCGGCACGACGCCGAGCTCCTGCGCGAGCCGCCGCATGCTCACGGCGTCGACGCCCTCGGCGTCGGCCAGGTCGACAGCGGCGTCCAGCACGCGGTCGCGTGTGAGCGGCGCGCGTCGCTCGTCCGCCATTCAGGTCACCTCCTTGACCGGTGTACACCGTACACCTATGGTCGGCAGACATCAGGTGTACGCCGTACACCTCCTCGACCCAGGAGTACCGCCATGAAGCCCAGCCGTGGGAACGCCGTCGTCGTCGGCGCCTTCTTCGTCCTCGCCGCCGTCGCCGCCGTCGCGGGGCTCGTTCTCTACCAGCCCGCGCTGAGCGACCCGGGGTACGTGCTCAGCGCCGGGGCCGACACCCAGGTCCTGCTCGGCGGCTTCCTCGAGGTTGTCCTCGCGGTGTCCTGCATCGGGACGGCCGTCACGATCTACCCCGTGATCCGGCGGCACGCGCCCGCGGCCTCGATCGCGTACGTCGCAGGTCGCCTGCTCGAGGCCGCCGTCATCTGCGTCGGCATCGTCGCGACGCTCGCGCTCGTCACGCTGCGCCAGGATCGCGCCGCGGGCGTCGAGGGGACCGCCGACGACGGTGCGCTCGTCGCCGTCGCGCACGGACTCGTCGCCGTGCACGACTGGACGTTCCTCCTCGGGCCTGGGCTCGTGATCGGTCTCAACACCCTCGTGCTCGCGGCCGTCGTCCACCGCGCGCGCCTCGTCCCGCGCGCGATCACGGTGCTCGGTCTCGTCGGCGGCCCGCTCGTCTTCCTGTCCTCGACGCTCGTGCTGTTCGGGGCGTACGCGCAGGTCTCGCCGGTCGCGATGGCCGCTGCGATCCCCGTCACCGCCTGGGAGATGAGCCTCGCGGTCTACCTGATCGTCAAGGGCTACCGCACCCCCGTGCAGCCGCCGGCCGCGAGCGACGTCGTCGACGCGGGCCGGCGCCCGGTCGCGCTGCCCGCCTGACCGACCCGCGCCCGGCGCGCCGGACCGGCCCTCGCGGCCCCTCCGGTTCGTCGCCGGGCCCCACGACTCACCGGTGCCCGCGCGGGTCACCCCACCGCGCGGGCACCGGGAGAGTCGGAGGGGCGGCGTCAGTGCGCGTGCCGCCCCGCCGCCGACGTCAGCTCGTTCGGCGTGACGTCGAGCTCGGCCGACCGCCACACCTCACCGGTCGCGACGTCGACCGCGAGCACCCTGTTCGTCGCCGGGTCCGTGACGTAGGCGGTCCGGTCGAGGACGTGCAGCGTCGGGCGCGGCTCCTGCCACTCGTCGGGCTCGGTCCACGCGTCGATCAGCGGGATCGAGCGCGTGAGCGTCCCGGCCTCGGGGTCGATCACGTGCAGCGACCCGTCGGTGCCGAGGACCAGCGCCTCGCCGTCGTGGCCGCGGCCGAGCGAGCGGAAGGTGTACGACGCGGGCAGGTCGACCAGGCGCAGCGACGCGGTGCGGGTGTCGACGAGCGACACGCGCGTCGGCCGCTCGAGCTCGGCGTCGGGGTCGGACTTGTAGTCGCCGAGCACCACGGCCGACTCCTCGCTGCCCGCCTGGTTGCCGATGCGCCCGTACGCGTCGGGGCTCGCGACCTTGGTGATCGTGTCCTCGCCGACGACGACGAGGCCGTCCTGGCAGCCCACGACGACCACCTCGTCCGCGGCGACCGCCTCGCCGTGCACGCCGGGGCACGCGTCGGTCGCGGCGACCTCGGCGTCGTCGGCGTCGAGCAGCCGCACGCCGCTGCGCTCCTCCTCGGTGCCGTCGGACACGACGAGCGCGTCGTCCCCGCGCAGCACCGCGACGCCGTGGTGCGGCGACGGGGTCGTGTACGTGCGGGTCACGGCGTCCTCGCCGCCCGCGACGTCGTGCACGTCGAGCACCGTCACCTCGCCGGTGCCGTCGTCGAATAGCGCGACGCGGTCGTCGTGCACGACGACGTGCCCCGGCTTCTCGGCGGCGTAGGTGACGTCGGTGAGGGCCGGGTCGGCGGTCCAGTAGTGGGCGTGGTCGCCGTGCTCCTCGGCCCAGGTGCCCGCGTCGAGCACCTGGAAGCCCGCGTCGGTCGACACCATCACGTGGCGACCGTCGCCGGCGGGGTTGACGCGCAGGAAGCCGTCCTTCTCGATGCGGTCGACGGTCTCGAGCGTGTCCGCGTCGAGCACGAGCAGGCCGCCGTCGTACGTGACGACGAGGCGTGGCTGGTAGGTCGCGGCCTCGGCGGCGTCGCTCGACGGGGTGCTCCCGGTCGCGGTGGACGCGGGGGTCGCGTCCTCGGCGGTGCCGGCGCACGCGGCGAGCAGGAGGAGGGGGAGCGCGGCGGCGGCCGCGCGGGTCGCGCCGCGGAGGCGGGGGCGGGTGTGGGTCTGGGTCATGAGGTCGTCAGGTGCCGCGCGGCGGCACCGGCTCCTTCCTGGTCGTGGCGCGACGCGGCTGCGTCACGAGCAGGACCGTAGCAGACGATGACTATCGTTCTCATTAAGGCGCCGAGGGGCCCGAGGGTCGACCTACGGGCGCACACGACGTCGTCGACCCGTCCGACCACGGGCCGACGTGATCGCGGCACACCCCTCCCGCGGACCGACGCGACGCACCCGTGCGCGGACCTAGCGTCGGGGCCGTGACCAGCACCGTCGACGTCCCCGGCGTCGCCCCCGCGCGCCGCACCACCGCGACCCTCGCCGTCCTCGGGCTCGCCGCGGTGCTCGGGCTCGCCTGGGGTGCCGCCACGTCCTTCCTCCAGACGGTCCTGCCCGCCCCGTTCGCCGGGCTCGCGAACGCCGTGTCCCCGTGGCTCGTCGTGCCGTTCCTCGTCGGCGCCCGCGCGCGGACCCGGCCCGTCGCCGTCGTCGCGGGTCTGCTCGCGTGCGTCCTGCAGGTCGTCGGCTACTACGTCACCGCGGACCTTCGGGGCTTCGGGCTCTCGCTCACGTCGATCGCCGAGTGGATCGTGACCGGCGTCGTCGGCGGGCCGGTCTTCGGGCTCGCCGGCCACCTCTGGCGCACCGCGACGGGACGCCTGCGCGGGCTCGGCGAGGCGCTGCTCGTCGCGGTCTGGGTGACCGAGTCCGTGGTCTCGTACGGCATCCGGCTGCACTACGTGGGCGACGCCCTCGTCTTCGGGTCGATCGCCGTCGCGCTGCTCGTCACCGTCGGACGCCGACCCGGGCCGCTGCGCGCGACGCTCCGGTGGCTCGCGGTCACGGTGCCCGCCGGCGTCGCCGGGATGCTCGCGCTCGACCCGCTGCTGCGCGTCGTCGGCTGACACGCGGCCGCGCGGCACCGACCTGCCCTCGCGGCGGCCGGCGCCCTGACGCCGGCCCGGCCCCGCGCCGGCAGGCCGCGCGCTCGCGCGCCCTCGCGCTCGAGCCGTGCGCCGTCAGGCCGTCCGACGCACGGTGCGCAGCGCGAGCTGCGCCGCCACGGCCATCGTGAGGATCGAGCCGAGCACCACCATGAGCGGCGCCTGCCACCCGCCCGACGCCGCGTGCACCGCGCCGAGCACGCTCGGGCCCGCGGCGCCGCACGCGTACCCGAAGCTCTGGACGGCGGCGGACATGCGCCGCGCCGCGCGCTGCGACCCCGCGGTCTGCGCCACGACCGTGAAGATCACCGCGAAGTTGCCGCCCTGCGCGACGCCCGCGAGCGTGCACCACACGCCCCACGCGCCGGGCGCGAGCACGAGCCCGATGGGCAGCGTGACCCACCCGAGCGCGATCGCGAGCGACACCACCCGCATCGGCACGTGCCGTGACAGCGCGATCGGCACCGCCACGCCGCCGACCATCCCGAACAGCTGGAACAGCGCCGCCGCACCGCCGGACGCGGTCGGGTCCATGCCGGTGCCGTCGTGCAGGACGGTCGGCAGCCACGCGCTCACGGCGTAGTACCCGAACGCCTGGCCGGCGAACGAGATCGCGAGCAGCCACGTCACCGGCCGGCGCAGGGCGTCCGGCACCGCGCGGCCCGCGTGCGCGCGCCCCGTCCCCGCCGCGTCGTCGCCCGACCCGGCCGCCGGTGCCTCGTCGTCGCCCGCAGCCCCCGCCGCCCGGACCCGGGGATCGGCACGCCGGCCGTACGCGCGCCGCCACACCACCAGCCCCACGACCGCCAGCCCGCCCCACGACGCCAGCGCCCAGCGCCACCCGACGAGCGACGCGAGCGGCTCGGTCAGGGTCGTGGTGAGCACGCTGCCCGCGTTGAGCGCCGCGGTGTACAGCCCCGTCGCCCGGGGGACCGCCGACGGGAAGTCGCGGCCGATCACGACCGGCACCGCGACGTTCCCCGCGGTGATCGCGACCCCGATCAGCACCGTCCCGACGAGCGCCGTGCCGAACCCGTCGACGGACCGCAGGACCGTCCCGACCAGCACCGTCACGAGCGACGCCGTCACGACACGCGTCGTGCCCTGCCGCGCGAGCAGGACGGCCACGAGGGGCGTCGCGAGCGCGAAGCACAGCACCGGCACACCCGTGAGCAGGCCCACGCCGGCCGCGGACAGGCCCAGGTCGGCCTGGACGTCGTCGACGACGGGAGCGAGCGCGGTGATGGGTGCGCGCAGGTTGAGCGCGTACAGCAGGACCGCGGCGAGCAGGAGCCCGCGCGCACCGTCCGCGGCAGCCCGCCGAGCCGCCGCCGTCATGCCCTCGGGGCCGGTCGGGCCGCCGTCATGCCCTCACGACGCGTCGAACGGTGCCACGACCTCACGCAGCAGGTCCGCGAGCCGCTGCCGGTCCGCCTCGTCGAGCTCGCCGAGCAGCCCGCGCTCGACGTCCAGCAGGTCCGCGAACGCGGCGTCGACCCGCGTCCGGCCCGCCTCCGTCAGCTGCACCAGCACACCGCGCCGGTCGTCCGGCGACGGCTGCCGCTCGACCAGACCGTGCTCGACGAGCCGGTCGATGCGGTTCGTCATGGTGCCGCTCGTCACGAGCGTCTGCGTGAGCAGCGCGCCAGGGGAGAGGCGGTAGGGGGCGCCCGCGCGGCGCAGCGCCGACAGGACGTCGAACTCCCACGTCTCCAGGTCGTGCCGCGCGAAGGCCCCGCGGCGGGCGAGGTCGAGGTGGCGCGCGAGCCGGCTCACGCGCGAGAGGACGGTCAGCGGGCGCACGTCGAGGTCCGGCCGCTCGCGCTCCCATGCGAGCACGATCCGGTCGACCTCGTCCTGCGCCCCGGGGTCGTCGGGCGCCGTCCCCGGCGTCATGAGCGCGAGATTACTCGACGTCGACACAACCGGACCGGGACCCGGGCGTGTCGTCACGCGACCGGCTCGGTGTTGCGCGTGAGCTCCGGGCGCCGCTCGAGCCCGGCCAGCCCGTTCCACGCGAGGTTCACGAGGTGCGCCGCGACCTCGGCCTTGCGCGGGCGGCGCGCGTCGAGCCACCACTGGCCCGTGAGCGCGACCATCCCGACCAGCATCTGCGCGTAGATCGGCGCGGTCCGCGGGTCGAGCCCCTGACTGCGGAACTGGTCGGCGAGCAGGTGCTCGACCTTCGTCGCGACGTCGCCGATGAGGCTCGAGAACGTGCCCGTCGCCTGCGCGACCGGCGAGTCGCGCACGAGGATCCGGAAGCCGTCCTCCGACGCCTCGATGTAGCTGAGCAGCGCGAGCGTCGTCCGCTCGACCAGCACCTTCGGGTGGCCGCCGCCCTCCAGGGCGCCCGTGAGCGCCCCGGTGAGGGCCGTGATCTCCCGGTCGACGACGACCGCGTAGATCCCCTCCTTGCCCCCGAAGTGCTCGTACACGACCGGCTTCGAGACCTCCGCGCGCGACGCGATCTCCTCGATGCTGGTCCCGTCGAAGCCCTTCTCGGCGAACAGGCGGCGGGAGACGTCGAGCAGCTGCGCACGACGTTCGGTCCCCGTCATGCGCGAGCGGGGTGCTCGCCTCGTCTCCGCAGCCACGGGGAACATCATGCCGTGTGCGCCCGCCGGGCCCGCCGTGGTCCGCCCCGCGGTCCCTGGCAGACTGTCGCCCCGACGGCACGGCGCCGGTCCGCCCTGGTGTAACGGCAGCACGCAGGCCTTTGGAGCCTTGCGGTCCAGGTTCGAATCCTGGGGGCGGAGCAGGGTGCACGACGGCACCGTGCGCGGCGCGTCCGGGGGGAGCGGTGCGCGCCGGCGGGACGGGCCGTCGGGACGCCCCGGACGCGGCGGTAGAGTGCAGGTGCCCACGGTCCCGCCGCCCGGAGTGCTCCGGGCAGACCCGCGAGGAGCACCCACAGGTGACGTTCCCCCGCCCGGCTGCCGTCGTCGTCCTCGCTGCTGGTGAGGGAACGCGGATGCGCTCGGCAACCCCCAAGGTCCTGCACACCCTCGCCGGCCGGAGCATGCTCGGCCACGCGCTCGCCACGGCGCGCGCGCTCGACCCCGGTCGGGTCGTCGTCGTGGTCCGCCACGGTCGCGAGGCCGTCGCGGCGCACGTCGCGGAGGTCGACCCGCAGGCGCTGCTCGCGGACCAGGACGACATCCCCGGCACCGGCCGCGCCGTCCAGGTCGCGATGTCGGCGCTCGACGCCGCCGCGCAGGCGCAGGCGGCCGGCGCGACCGGTCACGGCGTCGGTGAGCCCGGCTCCGCCGCGGGCGTGCTGCTCGACGGCGCGGTCGTCGTGGTCGCGGGCGACGTCCCGCTGCTCGACGCGGGCACGCTCGGCGAGCTGCTCGCCGCGCACCACGTGGACGGCAACGCCGTGACGGTCCTCACGACCGAGGTCGACGACCCGACCGGCTACGGCCGCATCCTGCGTGAGCCCGGCACGGGCGACGTGCTCGGCATCGTCGAGCAGAGGGACGCGGACGACGAGCAGCGCGCGATCACCGAGATCAACTCGTCGATCTACGTGTTCGACGCGGCGGTGCTGCGCGGCGCGCTCGGCCGGCTCGGTCGCGACAACGCGCAGGGCGAGGTCTACCTGACGGACGTGCTGGCGATCGCCCGCGCCGACGGGCGCCACGTCCGGGCGCTGCGGACGGACGACCCCGTGATCGTCGAGGGCGTGAACGACCGCGTGCAGCTCGCGCGGCTGCGGGCGGAGCTCAACCGCCGGATCCTCGAGGACTGGATGCGCGACGGCGTGACCGTCGTCGACCCGGCGACGACGTGGGTCGACGTGGACGTCGAGCTCGAGCGCGACGTCACGCTGCTGCCGGGCACGCAGCTGCACGGTGCGACGGTCGTCCGCGAGGGCGCGACGGTCGGCCCGGACACGACGCTCACGAGCGTCGAGGTCGGCCCCCGCGCGACGGTGAGCCGCACGCACGGCGAGCTCGCGGTGATCGGCGAGGGCGCGAGCGTCGGCCCGTTCGCCTACCTGCGGCCCGGCACGGTGCTCGGCACCGACGGCAAGATCGGCACGTTCGTCGAGACGAAGAACGCGCAGATCGGCACGGGCTCGAAGGTCCCGCACCTGTCCTACGTGGGTGACGCGACGATCGGCGAGCACACGAACATCGGCGCCGCGTCGGTGACCGTCAACTACGACGGCGTCAACAAGCACCGCACGACGATCGGCTCGCACGCCCGCACGGGCGCGGACAACATGTTCGTCGCGCCCGTCACGGTGGGTGACGGCGCGTACACGGGTGCGGGCAGCGTGATCCGGCGCGACGTCCCGCCCGGCGCCCTCGCGGTGTCCGCGGGCTCGCAGCGCAACATCGAGGGCTGGGTCGTGCGCGCCCGGGCCGGCACGGCCGCCGCCGACGCCGCCGCGCGTGCCGGTGTCGGCGCGGCCGACGAGCTGTCCCCGCAGGCGCGCGCCGAGCGCGAGCGCGCCGCCCAGGCCGCCAGCGGCCCGCGTCAGACGCCCCCGCCCGACCTGCCCGACCAGCCCACCCCGCTCGCCGACCCGGCCGGCACGACCCCTGAGGAGTCGGCGCGATGACCGGCATCGTCTCGAACGACGGCGAGAAGCGCCTCGTGCTCGTCTCCGGACGCGCGCACACCGAGCTCGCGACGGACGTCGCGGAGCACCTGGGCATCGAGCTCGTGCCGACGACGGCCTACGACTTCGCGAACGGCGAGATCTACACCCGGTTCGGCGAGTCGGTGCGCGGGTCGGACGCGTTCGTCCTGCAGTCGCACGCCCGGCCGATCAACCAGTGGATCATGGAGCAGCTGCTCATGGTCGACGCCCTCAAGCGGGCGTCCGCGAAGACGATCACCGTCGTCGCGCCCTTCTACGGCTACGCGCGCCAGGACAAGAAGCACCGCGGTCGCGAGCCGATCTCGGCCCGCCTGCTGGCGGACCTGTTCAAGACGGCCGGCGCGGACCGCCTCATGAGCGTCGACCTGCACACCGCGCAGATCCAGGGCTTCTTCGACGGCCCGGTCGACCACCTGTGGGCGATGCCGACGCTCATCGACTACGTGCGCACGCGCGTCGACTCGTCGAACGTCACGGTCGTCTCGCCCGACGCCGGCCGCATCCGCGTCGCGGAGCAGTGGGCGGCGAAGCTCGGCGGGGCGCCCCTGGCGTTCGTGCACAAGACGCGTGACATCCGCAGCCCCAACAAGACGGTCGCGAACCGCGTCGTCGGCGAGGTCGAGGGCCGGTCGTGCGTGCTCGTCGACGACCTCATCGACACGGGCGGCACGATCGCCGGCGCGGTGCGCGTGCTGCTCGACGCGGGTGCGAAGGACGTCATCGTCGCCGCGACCCACGGCGTCCTGTCGCACCCGGCGGCCGAGCGCCTGCAGGAGAGCGGCGCGCGTGAGGTGATCGTCACGGACTCGCTGCCGATCGAGGACGAGACGCGCTTCGAGAAGCTCACGGTCCTGTCGATCGCACCGCTGATCGCGCGCGCGATCCGCGAGGTCTTCGACGACGGCTCGGTGACGTCGCTCTTCGACGGCAACGCCTGACCTGCACCGACGGCCCCGGACCTGCGCGCGACGCGGGTCCGGGGCCGTCGCCGTGCCCGGCCCCGCACGACGTCCCGGGCACGGTCGCCGGGTGTGGTGACCGGGCGGTCACCCGGTCGTGGGCCGGCCGGGGGGAGTTGGGGATGGGTGCCGCCAGCGGGTAAGATCGTCAGGTTGCCTCGGCGAGGGACGTCGGACGGTCGTACGACGTGGCCCAGGTGCGGTGGAGGTCCACCGCCCGGGTCGCACGGCCGCCCCGCTCCGTGATCGACTGGGCGCACGCCTCCGCGTGCCCGTCCTGCGCCCCGCGTCGAGGCCACCACCCACGCCGTTCGTCACGTGCCGCCGCCCCGGTGGCGGCACCGTCATCTCACCGTCACCCCGTCCGCGCCCGGTCGCGGACGCCTGCTCCTGGGAGTCACCGTGTCCGAGGTCAAGCTCGTCGCCACCGCCCGCACCGAGTTCGGCAAGGGCGCCGCCCGCCGCCTGCGCCGCGCCCACCAGATCCCCGCCGTCCTGTACGGGCACGGCTCGGACCCGGTCCACGTGTCCCTCCCGGGCCACGAGACGATGCTCGCGGTCAAGCACGCGAACGCGCTCTTCGAGATCGAGCTCGACGGCAAGACCACCCTCGCGCTGGCCAAGGACGTCCAGATCGAGCCGGTGCGCAACGTCATCGAGCACGTCGACCTGCTCATCGTGAAGAAGGGCGAGAAGGTCTCCGTCGAGGTGCCCGTGCACGTCGTCGGCGAGTCCGCGCCCGGCACGATCCACGTCGTCGAGACGCAGGCCGTGTCCCTCGAGGCCGAGGCGACGCACCTGCCGCAGAACGTCGAGGTCGACATCGCGGGCCTCGAGGCCGGTGCGATCGTCCACGCCGGCGACATCACGCTGCCGAAGGGCGCGACGCTCGTCACCGACGCCGAGGCGATCGTGCTGACCGTCTCGCAGCCGCAGGCGTCGGCCGACGACATCGCCGCCGACGAGGCCGCTGCCGAGCTCGCCGCCGAGCAGTCGGCCGCCTCCGCCGCGGACGCCCCGGCCGAGGCCTGAGCCTCCAGCACCACCCGCGACGCCCGGTACCGTTCCTGCGGTGCCGGGCGTCGTCGTTCGTCCGACCTCGACGCAGGGAGCGTTCATGACCGACGGACCGTGGCTCGTCGTGGGTCTCGGCAACCCCGGGCCGCAGTACGCGGGCAACCGGCACAACGTGGGCCAGATGGTCCTCGACGAGCTCGCGCGCCGCACGGGCGCGTCGTTCGGCGGCAGGGGTGGCGGCGTGCTGTCGCGCCGGCCCCAGGCCGCCGTCGCCGAGGCCCGGCTCGGGACGCTCCCGGGCGGGGTACCCGGTCCGCGCGTGATCCTCGCGAAGCCGACGACGTACATGAACGTGTCGGGCGGGCCGGTGGCGGCGCTCGCGACGTACTACGGCGTGCCCGTCGAGCGGGTCGTCATGGTGCACGACGAGCTCGACATCCCGTTCGCGGACGTGCGGCTCAAGCGTGGCGGCGGAGAGGGCGGGCACAACGGTCTGCGTGACACGACGAAGGCGCTCGGGTCGAAGGACTACGTGCGGGTGCGCGTCGGCGTGGGCCGGCCGCCGGGCCGGATGGACCCCGCCGACTTCGTGCTGCGGGACTTCGCGAAGCCGGAGCTCAAGGACCTGCCGTGGCTGGTCGACGCGGCGGCGGACGCCGTGGAGGCGGTCGTGGTCGAGGGGCTCGAGAAGGCGCAGCTGCGCTTCCACACCAAGGCCTGACCGCGGGCCGTGCGGCGGCGTCCGCCGTACCGCCGCGCGCCTGGACGTGACCGAGGCCGGCACCCCGTCGATCGGGTGCCGGCCTCGGTCGTCCGCGCTGCCGTCAGTCGCCGCGTGAGACGCTCACGGGGCTGCCGTCGGTCCACGTGTTGCGCGCCACGGTCAGCACCTTGGTCGTGCTCGACGGGGCGATGATCGCGCAGTTCGCGACGCGCTGGTCGCGCGTGAACACGTTGTCGGTGATGACGACGCCCTGGAACGCGCCCTTGCCCTTCTCGGCGAAGTTCACGGTGCACCCGCCGCCGCCGGCCCAGTTCTTGGAGATCGTCACGTTCGAGACGACGCCCTGGTCCTGCGTGAACTGGATGCCGCTGTTGGTCGCGTCCTCGATGGTGTTGCCGACGATGGTGATGTTGGACCCGGCCTGGATCTGCACGGTGTCGTCGTGGCTCGGGGTGTTGTTCTGCAGCGGGTCCTTCTCGTAGTGCAGGTTGTCGTGCAGCCAGGACGACTCGATCGTCACGTTGCCGCCCGTGAGGTGGAAGACGTCGATCACGTCGTGGATGTTGCTGCGGCGCACGGTGATGTTCGAGCCGCGCACACCGTCGATGTGGGCGGACGGTGCCTGCGCGTAGAGCTCGCTGTCCTGGATCAGCACGCTCGCACCGCTCGTGTTGTTGGTGACGAGCGCGCGCTGGATGGTCGTCGCGTAGCCGCGGATGATCGAGTTCTTGATCGTCACGTTGGGCGCGGCGATCTTGACGAAGCCGCGGATGTCGAGCGAGTCGACGACCGCTCCGGGCGTGGTGACCGTGAGGTCGCCCTCGTGCACCGTCAGCCGCGTGCCGGCGGGGACGCCCGTGTTCGAGGCGCCGGGCTTGGCCGAGCCGGGTGCCGCCGTCGTCTGCGGCTTGGGCGTCGGCGTCGCCGTGGGGGCCGCGGTCGGCTTGGGCGTGGCGGTCGCGGTCGGCGTGGCCGTCGGGGTCGGCGTCGGGGTCGCGGTGGGCGTCGGCGTGGGGGTCACGGTGGGCGTGGGCGTCCGCGTCGGGGGCGGCACGGTGACGCCGCCGGGGCCGACGACGTACCCGACGACCTCGGGCGTGACGCGCACGCTCGCGTCGGTCGACGTGAGCGTGATGGTGTCGCGCGCCGAGCCGCCGAGCGGGACGAGCGCCTGGTTGCGCGCGGGCGCGTCGGGCGACGCGACGAGGAAGGACGTCTCGCGGCACTCGTCGGAGGCGGCGGTGCCCGGGCACGCGCTCACGCTGGTCGGGCGCCACGCTCCCTTGGCGGTCAGGCGGACCTGGACGGCGGTCGCGTTGGCGGGGACGTCGTCGAGCCGGAGCGACGTGCTCGCGCCGGACCTCACGACCGTCGCGCCGAGCGTGTCGGGCTCCTCGAGCGTCTGGAGGTTGCCGCCGGTGCTGCTGACGGTCCGGGCGACGTACCAGCCGTCGACGTCGACCGCGACGGTGTGATCGCCCTGCTGGTTGAAGAGCTGGAGGGTCCCGCCCGCGCCGAGGCGGACGACGAGCGACGCCTGCCGTGCGCGTTCCGGGATCGGGTTGAGCACCGACGTCGCGGCGCACGTCGCGGCGGTCTGGCCCTGGGGGCAGACGGCGACGTAGGACGTCTCGGTGCTGGCGGTCGACGTGAGGCGCAGGGCGACGGCGGTCGCGCCCTTCGGCGCCTCGGGTACGGCGACGGTCGTGGTGCCCCGGCCCGAGACGGTGGTCTCGAGCACGCGGTGCGGGTCGACGGGCACGTACAGCGAGTCCTCGGCCGCGGAACCCTTGGAGGCGTCGACGCCGAACCCGTGCAGGTCGGCGAACACGCGGGTGTCGGCGCTCGCCTGGAGCGTGACGGTCGGGTGGGCGGCGCTCACGGGCACGGAGACCGTCGCGGACGCGGGCTCCTCGGCCGTGACGACGAGCGCGGGGGCGGCGGTGCAGGCGTCGGTCACCGCGGTGCCGGGGCAGACGGAGACGCGGGTGGTCGCCGCGGTCGTGCGGGCGGCGGTGACCTGCAGCGTCGCGGACGTCGCGCCCGCCGGGACCGCGGGGAGCGTGACGGTGACGGTGCCGCCGGCGGCGAGCGTCGTGCCGGAGAGCACGCGGTCCGGGGCGACGGGGCGGTAGACGCCGATGGGCGCGGACTCCGCGGGGGCGATGATCGCGACGACGAGGGCGACGGCGAGTGCGGCGGCGGAGGCGACCGTGGTGACGAGGCGCCGCGTCGGTGCGGCCGCCCGTGGGCGGCGTGCTGCGCGGTGGGTCGGCGGGTGCTGCGTCTCGCTGTGTCGTCCTCGCACGGGCGGTCTCCGAAGGTCGGGGCCAGGTCGTCGAGCGGCGATCCGACAGGGTCCGTCACGGGTGGGAGCACCCGTTCGTGGAGGGTCCTGCCGTGCCCGCGAGAGCCCGGGCCTGCGACTTCGTCGCGTAGACGGCCCTGGCTCGCCGCGCACGCCGACTATAGGAGAAACACCCATTCGGCGGAATCACGGCGTCTCGGACACCCGTCCCGCACGCCGTGACCTGTTCGTGACCTGCGTCGGGACCGCGGGGCAACGGATCTCGACATGTGGGACGTCTTCACCCGGCCGTCCTGAGCCACCACGGACGGAGCCCGCCCCGGGGTGTCCGGGGCGGGCTCCGTCGTGCTCCTGCGCGGGCCCGGTGGGACCGGCGCAGCCGGGGTGTGCAGAAGGGCTGGTCAGCTGCCCTTGCGGACCGAGGCGACGACGCCGTCGGTGAAGTAGTTGTTCGAGGTCGTGACGACCGTGGTGGTCGGCGAGATGATCGCGCAGTTGTAGTTCTTGGTCGTGCGCCCGAACTTGTTGTCCTTGACGGTGATGCCCTGGAAGGGGCCCTTGCCCTTCTCGGCGAGGTTCACGGTGCAGCCGCCGCCGTCGAGCATGTTCTTGTCGATGGTGACGTTGGAGACGGTGCCCTGGTCCTGGGTGAACTGGATGCCGGTGTTGAAGGCGCCCGAGATGTTGTTGCCGACGATCCGCATGTTGTTGCCCTTCTGGATCTGGATGCTGTCGTCGTGGCTCGGGGTGTTGTTCTGCGCGGGGTCGACCTCGTAGTGCAGGTTGTCGTGCAGGTAGGAGGCCTCGATGGTGACGTTGTCGCCGTAGATGTGGGCCATGTCGATGACGTCGTGCAGGTTCACGCGCTTGAGCGTGAAGTTGTAGCCGCGCACGCCGTCGACCCAGGGGCCGGGGACGGAGTTGTAGAGCTCGGAGTCGACGACCGTGACCGACGCCGTGGAGGACGCGCTCGTGACGAGCGCGGTCTGCGTCGAGGTCGCGCGGCCGCGGATGATCGAGTTCTTGATCGTCACGTTCGACGCCGCGACCTTGACGAAGCCGCGCACGTCGAGCCCGTCGATCACGGTGTTCGGCGTCGTGATGGTCAGGTCGCCGTTGTGCACGGTGAGCTTGGTGCCGTTCGGGACGCCCGTGGTCGTGGCGTCGGGGACGTACGTGCCGACGGCACCCGGGGCGACGGGCGCGGGGACCGACGCCTCGGTCGACGTGGCGCGCACGTCGGCGACGCGGACCGTGATGGGGGCGTTCGTCACGGACGATCCGGTGTAGCCGGCGAACGCGATGCCGCCGGGGGCCTGCAGGGCCGCGGTGCTGTCGGTCGCGGTGAGCTGCCAGTCGGCGGGCTCGGTCGCGGTCGTCGACCAGACCTTCGCCTTGAGCGTGGTGGGCGCGGTGCCGGTGACGACCAGGCGCACGTTGAGCTGCTTGCCGGCCGTGCCCAGGCCCATGAGGGTCTGCGAGGAGAGCGTCGTGACGGTCGAGCCGTTCACGCTGATCAGCGACGCGCGGATGTTGCCGTCGGCCAGCACCTTCGCGCGCAGGCGGTAGGCCGCGGTGGCCGAGACGTTGCGGCCCGTGACGTCGGCGTCGACGGCACCGCCGACCGGCGCCTTGTCGAGGCTGACCACCGCACGGAGGTCGGTGTCGGTCGACTTCACGGTCGGCAGCGAGGAGCTGAGCTGCCAGCCGGCCTTGCGCACGGCCATGCTCGCGGTGCCGTTGGCGACGGTGTAGTCGGTCGCGTCGCCGCCGGCGGCGGCCCACGCCCCACCCGTGGTCGCGGTGCCCCAGCCGCCCTGCACCGTGCGCCCGAACGCGTCGACGGCGACGGTCTTCGGGGCGGTGGTGGTCGCGGCGAGCGACTGGGCGCTGCTGGTGTAGTCGGGCGTCGTCGCGGAGGCCGGGACCGCGAGGCTCACGAGGCCCACGGAGAGCGCACCGGTGAGCACCGCGAGGGCGGCGCGGCGGACCGGCGCGGAGGTGTGCAGGCGTGCGGAAGACATGCGAAAACTCCTCGGGGTATGAGAGTCGCTGGGGCCCTCGACCGGGTCGGGTCGTGGCCGGGGCAGGAGCCCTGGTGGTACCTGCGGGCTGCCTGGCCCGCGGTTCGCGACGCCACTCAACTTATCGGCGGGATTCCGCCGGACTTGGGCCGCTGGTCCCGACTTTATGTCAGCCGTTATGTCCCGAAGTGCGCGTGCGGCGACATCCGACATTCCCTGACCTGTGCCTTCACCGGCGAATGTCCGGATTGCCCGGGGTGACAAGTTTTCCAGGTGAGTTATGTCACAGGTGCGTCGCGTTTCGCCCACCCTGGTACCAATCGGACGAAATCGTTATCGATGCTGTCACCCGAACGGCCCTGGCCGGGCGTCGGGGCGGGTGCGGCGGGGCCCCGCCGGCGCGCTCTCCGGGTCGCCGCGCTCCGCCGCCCGGGGGAGTGGGCGCACCCGCGCGGCGTGCTTCTGCTAGGCGTGCGCGAGGGGGTGAAACCGCGCGTGCGCGACCGGCGGGGAGGGCCGGACGGGTGAACGCCTCGTCACGCGTCCAGGTGACGGACGGTCGTCCCGTCCAGCGGACGTGGACGGTCGGCGCGCCGCGACGGCCCGAAGGCGGGCCGCCTGCGACGAGACGGGGCGCGCTCGGCGCACGGAGGTGGTCCGGACGGGGCCGTTGCCGGCAGGACCGGCGGTCAGCGCGCGGCGGTCTCCCGGGGGGCGACCGCGCGACGCAGCGCCGCGACCAGCTCGTCGGCCGACCGGTCCCACCCGAACGCCTCCACGTGTCGGCGCGCCGCGTCGGCGTCGAGCACGAGCCGGCCCGCGAAGGCGTCCGTGAGGTGCGCGGCGAACGCGGCCGCGGCGTCCGGCGCCGCGAGGTCGACGTAGGTGCACGCCGCGCCCCCGGCCTCCGGGATGGCGGTCGCGTCGGACGCGACGACCGGGGTCCCCACGGCGAGCGCCTCGAGCACCGGGATGCCCCACCCCTCGCCCCGGCTCGGGAACAGGAACACGGTCGCGTGCCGGTACAGCTCCCACAGCTCGTCCTGCGGCACGTCGCTCAGGTGGACGGCGCGCGGCTCGGCGGCGAGGCGCGCGAGCGTCGCCGGGTCCTCGAAGTCGTCGCGCCCGACGACCACCAGACGCACGTCGGGGTCCTCGACCCGCGCGAACGCGTCGAGCGCGAGCGCGAGGTTCTTGCGCGGCTCCAGGCGCCCGACCATGAGCGCGTACCGCGTCCCGGCCGGCACCTGAGGAGGCAGCGTGGCGCTCGACGGCGGAGGCGGCTCGACGCCGTTGTGCACGAGCAGGACGTCCTCCGTGCGCCGGCCGTAGACGCGCGCGATCTGCGACCGCGAGTACTCCGACACCGTGGCGACCGTCCCCGCGCGCCGGGCCGACCAGCCCACCAGCAGCTTGTTGCGCCAGCGTGTCCCGCGGCCGAAGAACTCCGGGTGGGTCTCGAACAGCACGTCGTGCACCACGACGAGCTGACGGTCCGGGTGGCGCGGCGGGCTGAAGTACTGCGTCACCAGCACGTCGAGGCGGTCCTCGCGCATCGCGCGCGGCCAGAAGCGGAGGTTGCGGCCGACCGGCCCGCCGGGGGGCAGCACGCGGTGCTCGACCTCGACGTCGCCGAGCATCGCCGCCGTCCGCGCGGGGTCACCCGAGTACACGACGAAGGCGAGGTCGGGCGCGAGCGCCGGAGCGCGTCGCAGCGTCTCGAGCACCCACGTCCGCGTGCCCTGGAACTTGCCGTCGAGCACGTGGGCGTCGACCCCGACCCGCGTCACGCGGCCACCTCCGTCCGTCGTGCGCGCGCCACGGGGCGCACCAGGGCGCGCACCGCCCAGCCGACGCCCTCCGCGGAACCGCGGACGACCGCCCCCACCGGGCGCACGGGCCGCATCAGCTGCCGCCGCCCGCCGCGCAGCAGCACCTGCCACGCGTACGCGGGCGTGCGCCACAGCCAGCGGCGGACGTCGGCCGGGGGCAGGTTCTTCGCCGCGAACACGAGCCGGTTGCGGCAGTTGTAGCGGTAGTACGTCGGCGACTTCGCGCGGGACCCGGCCGTCTCCTGCGTGCCGCCGACGTCGTGCACGACGACCAGGTCGTGCCGGACCTCCAGCGTGCCGCCGGCCGCCGTCCAGCGCGCCGACAGGTCGACGTCCTCCCAGTAGAGGAAGTAGTCGTCGTCGAACCCGCCCACGCGCGTCCACTCGTCGACGTCCGCCGCGAGGCACGCGCCCGACAGCCACCCCGTCGTCTGCGGGCCCGCGGGCGCCTCCACGTTGCGCGTCCGGGCGCCGGCGACGTCGAGCGCGCCGCCCGTGAACCACGGACGGCCGTCCGGCCGGAGCACGCGCGGCGACACCAGGGTCCCGGGGGACGTGGCGACGGCGTCGGCGAGCGCGGCGAGCACCGCGGCCGTGACGCGCGCATCGGGGTTCACGACGACGACGGACGTGCAGCCGAGCGCCGCGGCCCGCGCCACGCCCGTGTCGACCGCAGCGCCGAACCCCGCGTTCGTCGGGTTCTCGACCAGCTCCCAGCCGTGCTCGGCGGCGACCGCGCGCACGTCGGAGCGCTCGCGCGGACCCTTGAAGTTGTCGACGACCACCACCGCGGCCGGTCGGCGCAGGGCGGCGACGTCGACGTCGGCGAGGTTCGCGCGCAGCAGCGAGGCGGAGCCGTAGCTCACCACGACGATCCCGAGCACGGACGAACGCTATCTTGTCGCACACCCCGCGACGGCGGCCGGGAGCGGGTGAGACCGCAGGCCGGACGGCCCTCCGGCCCCGCGGGGTCACCCGGACGACGAGGAGAGACCCGTGACGACAGCGAGCGCCGCAGGCACCGGCCGCACCGCGCTGCCGCGCGTCCGGCTCTACGAGACGCTGCGCACCGCGCACCTCGAGCGGGCCCACGAGCTCGCGCCCGCCTCGATCGTCTACCGGCGGCGTCGCTACGACTTCGACACGGCGCTCGCGCGCGGGCTCGACCTCGTCGAGGCGGGGCCCGCCCGCGCGGCGTGGGTGCTCGCGCGGTCCGACGTGCGCGAGGTCGAGGTCAACGAGCCCCTCATGGTGTCGAGCCTGCGGCGGTCCGCGCTCGCGCTCACGGCCGTCGACCTGTCGCGGCGCGTCCGGCGCCGGCCCCGCGCCCTCGTCGTCACCTACGCCATCGCGAACGACGACCCCTTCCGCCCGCCCGCGCGTCCCGGACCCGCCGGCCGCGCCCGGCGCTGGCTCGACGCGCGCCTGATCGCGCGCGTCGCAGGCCGCGTCGACCGCGTCGTGTTCGGGACGCCCGCCGCGCAGGAGCTCTACGAGGCGCGGGTCCCCGCGCTGCGGGGCGCGGACCAGGTGCTGCTGCCCGCGCTGCCCACGGCGTGCGCGTGCGGACCGCTGGACGGCAAGGACCCCGACGCGGTGCTGTTCGTCGGCGCGTTCGAGGAGCGCAAGGGCGTGCGTGAGCTGCTCGCGGCCTGGCCCGCGGTCGTCGCGGCGCACCCGGGGGCGCGGCTCGCGCTCGTCGGCAAGGGCCCGCTCCTGGACGAGGTGCGGGCGGCCGTGGCCGACCGGCCCGAGGTCACGGTCGTGGTCGACCCGCCGCGCGCGGAGGTGCACGCCCACCAGCGTCGGGCCGCCGTCGCGGTGCTGCTGTCGCGGCGGACGCGGACGTGGCGCGAGCAGGTCGGGCTGCCGGTCGTCGAAGGGCTCGCGCACGGCTGCGCGGTGCTCGCGACGACCGAGACGGGGCTCGCCGCGTGGCTCGCGGACCACGGTCACGGGGTCGTGGCGCCCGACGCGCCGCCCGCCGAGGTCGCCGCCGCGCTCGTCGACCTCCTCGCGTCGCGCCGCCCGGTGGCGTCGGTCCTGGCCGACCTGCCGGACGTCGACGGCCGGCTCGCCGCGGACGCCTGGCTGCTGCGCGCGCGCTGACCTGGACGGACACCCTGCACACGCGGAGAGCGCTGCCCGGAGGGGGCCGGCACCGGGTGAACACGATCGGGTGTGAGTCAGGGCACAGTGGGGCGCACGGGTGAAAAGCGGCCGAGCGTGATGAATCAGACATACACCCCGTATTACGTTCATCCACAGTTCTCGCACGAGGGGGGTGGGTGTTCATGACGCTGACAGCCGGGCACGGGTCCGAACGGACCGACGCGTGGCTCGAGCGGCGCCGACCCGCCAAGTTCCCCCGACGCTCGTGGGCGTCCCCGGAGCCGTTCGTGCGCCGGGCGACCGAGCACAACTCCGGCGAGGACGCGCTCGGCGCGCTCCCGTGGGTGCACAGCGCGTCCGGCTACCAGCGCGTGACAGTCGCCATCGACGCGATCGCGGTCGGCGCGGGCGTGACCGCGGCCGCGGCTCTCGGCGGGGACTCGTGGTCCTCCGCCCTGCTCCTCGGCGGGCTGTCCGCCGTCGCGCTGCCCGTCACGGTCGCCGCGATGCGCGGCTACGAGCGACACAACCTGGGCGACGGTCCGGGCGAGTTCCAGGTGCTGCTGCGCTCGTCGGTGCTGCTCGCGGCACTCGTCATGGCCATCGCCTACCTCACGACGCTGCCCGTCCCGCGTGAGGTCGTCCTCGTCGGCGTCCCCGTCGCGGCCGCCGCGGCGTGCACCGCGCGCTACGTGCACCGCCGGTTCCTGCACGCCCGACGCAACCGCGGGCAGGCGATGATGCGGACGATCGTGGTCGGCGACACCGTGGCCGTCGCCGACGTGATCGACGACCTCGGCCTCGCGCCCTACCACGGCTACCTCGTGATCGGCACGTGCCTGTCCGACGTCGAGCCCGAGACCGAGGTGCCGGTCCCGACGCTCGGGGCGCTCGCCGACATCCCGCAGATCGTGTCCGACTACGCCGTGTCGGTCGTCGTCGTCGCGGGTAACGCGCTGAGCGGGCAGGCCCTGCGCCGCCTGTCGTGGGCGCTGCGCCGCGCGGGTGCCGAGCTCGTCGTCGCGCCCGGACTCGTCGAGGTCGCGCAGGAGCGCGTCAGCGTGCACCCGACGGCCGGCCTGTCGCTGCTCCGGCTCGAGATCGAGCCCCCGCGGCGGCGCCTGGTCGCCAAGGCGGTCATGGACCGCGTGCTCGGCCTCGTGGCCCTCACGCTCGTCGCGCCGGTCATCCTCGTGGCCGCGCTCGCGGTGCGGCTCACGTCGCCCGGACGTGCCTTCTACACGCAGACGCGTGTCGGCGTCGACGGGCGCGAGTTCACGATCTGGAAGCTGCGCAGCATGTACCGCGACGCCGACCGGCGCCGCGCCGAGCTGCTCGACAGCAGCGACCGCGACGGGCTCATGTTCAAGATGGCGCGCGACCCGCGGGTCACGCCCGTCGGGCGCGTCCTGCGCCGGTTCTCGCTCGACGAGCTCCCGCAGTTCTACAACGTGGTCCGCGGCGACATGTCGCTCGTCGGCCCGCGCCCGCCGCTGCGCGAGGAGGTGCTCGGCTACCACGACGCCGTCCACCAGCGCCTGCGCGTCAAGCCCGGCATCACGGGGCTGTGGCAGGTCAGCGGCCGCTCCGACCTGCCGTGGGACGAGTCGATCCGGCTCGACCTGCGCTACGTCGACAACTGGTCCGTGACGATGGACCTCATGATCCTGTGGAAGACGTTCCGCGCCGTGGTCACCGGCGCCGGCGCGTACTGACGCAGCGCCGCCCGCACCGCGGCGAGCTCACCGGTCCGGTCGCGGCCGGAACGGACACAGACGGACGACCCGGACGGCGGTACCCGCCGCGCCCGCGGCGAGGGATGCTCGACGTCCCCCCACGGACCGGACCCACCCCCGCGTGCGGGACGACGGAAGGACCCTCATGACGCGCTCGCAGGACGGGCCGCTGCGCATCGCGCTCATCGGCACGCGCGGCGTCCCGGCTCGCTACGGCGGCTTCGAGACCGCGGTCGACGAGGTCGGCGGCCGGCTCGCCGCGCGCGGGCACGACGTGCTGGTCTACTGCCGCACGCCCGAGCCGGCGGACCGCGTCCCCGCGTACCGCGGCATGCGCCTCGTGCACCTGCCCGCGCTGCGCCGCCGCTCGCTCGAGACGCTCAGCCACACCGCGCTGTCGGTCGGGCACCAGGTGGCGCACCGGCACGACGCGGCGGTCGTGTTCAACGCCGCGAACGCCGTCTTCCTGCCCGCGCTGCGCGCCGCGCGCATCCCCGTCGCGACCCACGTCGACGGTCTCGAGTGGCGCCGCGCCAAGTGGGGCGGCGCGGGCCGTCGCTACTACCGGGCCGCCGAGGCGCTCGCCGTGCGCTGGTCCGACGCGCTGATCGCCGACGCCGCCGGGATCGCGGACTACTACACCGCCGAGTTCGGCGCGCGCACCGAGCAGATCGCGTACGGCGCGCCGCTGCTCGACGACCTCGGCACCGACAAGCTCACCGAGGTCGGGCTGGAGGCGCGCGGGTACCACCTCGTGGTGGCCCGGTTCGAGCCGGAGAACCACGTCGAGCTCGTCGTCGAGGGCTACCGCCGCTCGGGGGCACGGCTCCCGCTCGTCGTCGTCGGGTCCGCGCCGTACGCCGACGAGTACACGCGTCGGGTACACGCCGCAGCCGACGACCGCGTGCGGTTCCTCGGGGGCGTCTGGGACCAGGACCTGCTCGACCAGCTCTACGCGCACGCGCTCACGTACCTGCACGGCCACAGCGTCGGCGGCACCAACCCGTCGCTGCTGCGCGCGATCGGCGCGGGCGCCCCGACGGTCGCCTACGACGTCTCGTTCAACCGCGAGGTGCTGGGCGACGCGGGCCGCTGGTTCGCGACGCCCGACGACGTCGCGCGCCGGGTCGAGGACGCGGAGGCCGACCCGGCCGGTGCGCTCGTGCGTGGCGCGGCGGCCCGCCGGCGGGCCGAGGACTACGACTGGGACGACGTCGCCGACGGGTACGAGCGGCTGTGCCGCCGGCTCGCCGCGGGTGAATTCCGCGGCCGTCGCCGACCGTCGGGCCGCCGGCGTCCCGCGTCCGACGCGACGGCGGTACCGTCGCCTGACCCCGCACCCGTGCGCGTCCCCACCGACGCCGTCCCGGCCCGCCCGGACGGTGCCGCATGACGACCACGCCGCTGCACCAGGAGGAGCCGGTGACCACCTCGGTCTCGGAGTCGTTCAGCGAGACGCTCGGTCGTCTCGGCTCCGTCCAGAAGGGCGCCCGCGGGGCACCCGCCTACTCGCGGTTCGTCAACCGCCGGGCCGGGCGCGTGCTGGCCGCGTGGGCGTACCGCGCGGGTCTCACGCCCAACCAGGTCACCGCGATCAGCGCCGTCTGGACGTTCGCCGCGATCGGCGTGCTCGCCCTCGCGCCCGTCGCGTGGTGGACCGGCGTGGTCGTGTCCGTCCTGCTGCTGGTCGGGTACGCGTTCGACTCGGCCGACGGGCAGGTCGCGCGGCTGCGCGGCGGCGGCAGCATCGCGGGGGAGTGGCTCGACCACATCATCGACGCGGTCAAGGTGTCGAGCCTGCACCTCGCGCTGCTGGTCGGCCTGTACCGCGCCGACGTCGTGCCGGACGCGTGGCTGCTCGTGCCGCTCGCGTACTCGGCGGTGTGGTCGGTGCTGTTCTTCGCGATGATCCTCAACGACCAGCTCCGCCGGCAGGCGGGCGTGACGATGCGGGCGACCGCGGGCGGCGACCGGCCGTCGGTGCTGCGCTCGCTGGTCGTCGCGCCGACCGACTACGGCGTGCTGTGCCTGTCCTTCCTGCTCTACGGGTGGACCACGGGGTTCGGGGTCGTCTACGCGCTGCTCGCGCTCGCGACCGCCGGGTACCTCGCGCTCGCGCTCCGCTCGTGGTTCGCGGAGATGCGCACGCTGCGCCGTCCCGTCGGCGACGCCCGGGGTGGTGAGGCGTGAGCGAGGCACCTGCGCGCCGGCCCGTGCCGCGCTGGGCGGTCGTCGCCGTCGCCGTCCTCGTCGTGCTCGTGACGGGCGGGGTCGTCTGGGCCGCGGTGGCGCAGTCGGGGAGCGCCGAGGCGGGACCCACGTCGTCCGCGACCCCGTCCCGGTCCGCGGCCGACGCGACCACCGCACCCGCGACCCCGGTCGAGACGCCGACCGCACCCGCACCCGGTGAGCCGGGCGGCGGCGCGACGGACGACGCCGACCCCGCGGCCCCGTTCACGCCGGTCACCGAGGCCGCCGTCGCGCTCGACCAGCCCGCGACGTTCGCGTCGGGGGTGACCGCCGAGCTGACGAAGGTCGAGTCGGTCGCCGGCGAGGCGCAGGGCCCGGGCGAGGTCGCGGGGCCTGCGGTCCGCGTGACCGTCCGTCTCACGAACGGCACCGCCGCGGCCGTCCCGCTCACCCAGGCGGTCGTCAACGTCTACGCGGGGCAGGACCTGGCGCCCGGCGAGCCCCTCAGCGGGCCGGGCGGCAAGCCGTTCACGGGCTCGGTCCAGCCGGGGGCGACGGCCACGGGCGTCTACGTCTTCAACGTGCCGGCCGACCAGCGCGACCGGCTCCAGGTGACCGTGAGCTACGACCCGACCGTCACGACGGTCCTCTTCGAGGGCGCCGGCCCGAGCGCCTGAACACCCGACGCACGCCCGGCCCGAGCCGTACCCGGCGCGGGCCGGGCGACGTGCGTCTGCGCAGGTCATCGCGTCCCTCTCGCTCGGACGGGTGTCCGAGTATCACCCGTCGTGACCGGTGTTTTCACCCGTCCTGTCCTGTTTTGCGCGGTTTCGCGCTCGTAGGATCGTGCGCGTTCGCCCACTGTCCGAGCGCCCCGGGGTGTCGTCATGTCTCTGCGTCCAGTCACCGACCGTCGTCCGGTCGCTCGTGCGTGGGCCCTTCTCACCGCTGCGGCGACGGTCGCCGTCGGGCTGGTCGTCGGCGCCGCGCCGGCGCAGGCCGACACCGCCCCGCCGCCCGAGCTGCCCCCGACGGTCGCCGCCGACGCGCTCCCGACGGTGCAGATCAACGGCGTCGTCTGGCAGCAGACGATGGTCGGCAACCAGGTGTACGCGGGCGGCGACTTCCAGAACGCGCGCCCGGCAGGCGCGGCGGCAGGCGTCAACACGGTCACCCGCACCAACCTCCTGCGCTTCGACGTCACGACCGGCGTGCTCGACAGCGGCTGGGCGCCGAACCCGAACGCGCAGGTCCGCGCGGTCGTGAAGTCGCCGGACGGCTCGCGCATCTACGTCGGCGGCAACTTCACGAGCATCGCGGGGACCACGCGGTACCGCATCGCGGCGTTCGACGCGGCGAGCGGCGCGCTCGTCACGACGTTCAACGCGGGCACCAACGGCCAGGTCCGGGCGCTCGCCGCGACCAACACGACTGTCTACGCGGGCGGTATCTTCACGCAGGCCGGCAGCGCGACGCGGACGCGGCTCGCCGCGTTCAACGCCGCCAACGGTGCGCTGCTGCCGTGGAACCCGACCGTCGACGACGGCTCGGTGAGCGCCCTGACCGTCTCGCCCGACGGTGCGACCGTGATCGTCGGCGGCAACTTCACGTCGTTCAACGGCAGCACCGCGGCCCCGGACGGGCTCGCGCGCGTCGACGCGGTGACCGGCGCCCCGCTGTCGTTCCCGGCGACGTCGCAGATCCGCAACAGCGGCACCGCGGGGTCGATCACGGGCCTCACGGGCGACGCGGACAACATGTACGGCACGGGCTACACGTTCGGGCGCTCGGGCGGCACGCTCGAGGGCGTCTTCGCCGCGGACTGGGAGACCGGCTCGATCCGCTGGATCGCCGACTGCCACGGCGACTCGTACGCCGTGCACGCGCAGGGTCCCGTGGTCTACGCCGCGAGCCACCACCACTACTGCGGCAACGTCGGCGGCACGCCGCAGAACGACGAGTGGCTGTTCTACCGCGCCGACGCGTACACCAAGCAGCCGATGCGCAAGCTCGGCCGCGAGCACCTCGGCTACACCAACTTCGAGGGCACGGACGCGCCCGAGATGCTGAACTTCTACCCCGACCTGGACACCGGCACCTACACGGGCCAGAACCAGGGCCCGTGGGCCGTCACCGGCGACGACCGGTACATCGTCTACGGCGGCGAGTTCCTCAACGTGAACTTCCGCCGCCAGCAGGGTCTCGTGCGGTTCGCGGTGCCGAGCATCGCCCCGAACGACCAGGGTCCGCGGTTCTCGGGCGCCGACTTCACGCCGACGGCCCGCGGGATCGGGACGGGCGCGGTGCGCGTGTCGTGGACCGCGAACGCGGACTTCGACAACGAGGGCCTCACCTACCGCGTGCTGCGCAACGGGACGCCGGTCTCCAACGAGGTCAAGCCGTCGACCATCTGGAAGCGGCCGACGCAGGGGTACACCGACACCGGCCTGACGCCGGGGCAGTCGTACACGTACGCGGTGCGGGTCTCCGACCCGTACGGCAACACCGTCACGAGCCCGTCGGTCCAGGTCGTCGCGGACGGCACCGGACCGGTGAGCCCGTACGCCCAGACCGTCATGACCGACGGCGCGTCGCACTACTGGCGCCTCGGCGAGCCGAGCGGCACGACCGCGCTCGACGCGGCCGGCACGGACGACGCCACGACCGGCACCGCGCTGACCCGTGGCACGACCGGCGCGATCGCGGGCGACTCGACGACGGCCACGACGTTCGCGGGCACGACGAACAGCCGTGTCGTCGCGCCGCAGCGCGAGCAGGACATGAACGAGCTGTCCGTCGAGGCGTGGATCCGCACCACGTCGAACCAGGGCGGCTGGGTCGTCGGGTTCGGCAGCTCCACGAGCCTGACGGGCACGAGCGGCACGCGCGACCGGCAGCTGTACGTCGACAGCGCGGGACGGGTGCAGTTCGGCGCGAGCCCGGGCCAGAACCGCACGGTGAGGTCGCCGCAGGCGGTCAACAACGGCCAGTGGCACCACGTCGTCGGCACGATGGACGGCCACGGCATGGCGCTCTACGTGGACGGCGCGCTCGTCGCGTCGCGCACCGACAACCCGTCCGGCCGCAACTTCACGGGCTTCTGGCGGATCGGCGGCGACAGCCTGAGCGGCTGGCCGAACGCGCCGACGTCGAACAACTTCAACGGTGCGATCGACGAGGTCGCGGTGTACCCGTTCGCGCTCGCGCCGGGGACGGTCGCGGCGCACCACACGCTCGGCGTGACGGGCGAGGCGCCGGAGCAGCCCCCGGTGGCCGCGTTCACCCCGACGCCGAACGGCCTGACGGTGAACGTCGACGGCTCGGCGTCGGCCGACCCGGACGGCACGATCGCGTCGTACGCCTGGAGCTTCGGCGACGGCGGCACGGGCACGGGCGCGACCGCGTCGCACGCCTACGCGACCGGCGGCACCTACACGGTGACGCTGACCGTGACGGACGACGACGGCCACACCGCGCAGGTGTCGCACGACGTGACGGTGACCGCGCCGCCGCCGAACCAGCCGCCGGTCGCCGCGTTCACGACGGCGACGACGGGGCTCTCGGTGCAGGTCGACTCGGCCGGCTCGTCCGACCCCGACGGCACGATCGCGCAGCGCGCCTGGAGCTTCGGCGACGGCGGGACGGCGACCGGCACGACCGCGTCGCACGCCTACGCGACCGACGGCACGTACACGGTCACGCTGACGGTCACCGACGACGACGGCGCGACCGCGCAGACGACGCACGACGTCACGGTCACGACACCGCCGGCCGACGCGCCGTTCGCCGCGGACGCGTTCGCGCGGACCGTCGCGGGCGGCTGGGGGACGGCCGACACGGGTGGCGCGTGGACGGTCGCGGGCGGCGCGGCGAACTTCTCGGTCGCGTCGGGCGTGGGTGCCATGCGCGTCACGGGTGCCGGGTTCCGGCTGTCCTCGTTCCTGCCGGTCTCGTCGACGAGCTCCGACGTCCGGGTGGACGTCGCGCTCGACGCCGCGCCGACGGGCAGCGGGACGGACCTCGAGGTGGCGGGCCGCACGGTCGGCACGACCGACGGGTACCGCGCGCGGCTCAAGATGCTGAGCACGGGTGTCGTGCGCGCGTCGCTCATCGGGGTGTCCGCGGGCGCGACCGCGACCGTGGCGCAGGTGAACGTCCCGGGCGTCACCTACACGGCCGGGCAGACCCTGTCGGTGCGCCTGCAGGTCGAGGGCACGGGCACGACCACGCTGCGGCTCAAGGTGTGGCCCGCGGGCTCGCCCGAGCCCGCCGCGTGGACCCTCACCGGCACCAGCACGACGGCGGCGCTCCAGGTGGGCGGCGGTGTGGGCCTGTCGGTCTACACCTCGTCGACCACCACGACGCTGCCGCTGACCGCCCGGTGGAGCCAGCTGACGGCGCGTCCCGTGACCGCCTGACCGGCGCCCAGCACAGGCACACCGACGGCCTCGCCGTCCCGCGCACCCGCGGGAGGCGGGGCCGTCGTGCGTCTCGGGAGAGCACGGCAAAGGCGTCCCCTGGACGGCCCCGCGCGCCGCGCCACTCACCGCGACGAAACGATTCGTCCGAATCACCCGGTTGCGCGTCCAGTTCACCCGGTTCCACCCCCTTCGGGGCGGTTTCCGCTGCTTACGATCCTCGTGCGCGGCTCGCCCTGCCGTGCGCCCCCGTCGCCCCCGAGGTGCCCCATGACCCGCTTCCGCGGACTCGTCGCCCGATCCTCCGCGCTCGTCGCAGCCGCCGCCCTGACCTTCGCCGGCGCGACGCTCGCGACGCCGGCCGCCGCCGACACCGCCCCGCTCGAGGGGACCCCGCTGACGGTCGCCGCCGACTCCCTGCCGACCGTGCAGATCGACGGCGTCGTCTGGCAGCAGGGCATCGCGGGGTCGCGCGTCTTCGTCGGCGGCGACTTCGCGAACGCGCGCCCGGCCGGCTCGTCCGCGGGCACCAACCTCGTGCCCCGCGCCAACCTCCTCGCGTACGACCTGGCGACCGGCGTGCTCGACGCGTCGTGGGCGCCGAACCCCAACGCGCAGGTGCGGACGGTCGCGGTGTCGCCCGACGGGACGCGCGTGTACGTGGGCGGCAACTTCACGAGCATCGCGGGGCAGGCGCGGTACCGGATCGCGGCGTTCGACGCGGCGACGGGCGCGCTCGTCACGTCCTTCAACCCGGGCGTCGACTCGCAGGTCCGCACGATCGTCGCGACCAACACGACCGTGTACGTCGGCGGCTCGTTCACCAACGCCAACGGGTCGGCGCGCAACAAGGTCGCCGCGTTCAACGCGGCCGACGGCGCGCTCCTGCCGTGGGCGCCCAGTGCCGACGACGGCTCGGTGAGCGCG
Source organism: Cellulomonas algicola (assembly GCF_019024305.1). Lineage (NCBI taxonomy): Bacteria > Bacillati > Actinomycetota > Actinomycetes > Micrococcales > Cellulomonadaceae > Cellulomonas > Cellulomonas algicola. Next base: position 155,447 of record NZ_JAHKSJ010000008.1, read on the forward strand.
CTCGTCGTGTCGCCCGACCAGACGCAGGTCATCGTCGGCGGCAGCTTCTCGACGTTCAACGGGAGCGGGAACCCGGGCTACGGACTGGCGCGCGTCGACGCCGTCACGGGTGCGACGCTGCCGCTCGCGATCAACGGGCTCATCCGCAACGGCTCGACCCAGGCGTCCATCACGAGCCTGTCGAGCGACGCGACCAGCTTCTACGTGACGGGCTACGTCTTCGGCAGCACCGGCAACCTCGAGGGCACCGCGCGCGGCGACTGGGCCACGGGCGAGCTGATCTGGGTCGAGGACTGCCACGGCGACACGTACGCGGCGTGGCCCGGCCCGGGTGACGCGGTGTACGTCGCGGGACACCCGCACTACTGCGGCAACATCGGCGGCTTCCCGCAGACCGAGCCGTGGACGTTCTACCGCGCGCTCGCGTTCAGCAAGGCCGTGACAGGCGTCGCGACCGCCGACCCGTACGGCTACTACAACTACGCGGGCAAGCCCACGCCGACGCTCCTCAACTGGTACCCGGACATCAACTCGGGCTCGTACACCGGCCAGGGTCAGGGCCCGTGGACGGTCACCGGCAACGACCGGTACCTGCTGTACGCGGGCGAGTTCACGATCGTCAACAACAAGGGCCAGCAGGGCCTCGCGCGGTTCGCGCGCACGGACACCGCGCCCAACAAGCAGGGTCCGCGCCTGGGCTCGTCCACGTGGCCGCTGTCGGCGGCGTCGTTCCAGTCCGGCACGGTGCGCCTGAGCTGGCCCGCGAACTACGACCGCGACAACGAGAACCTCACGTACACCGTGTCGCGCAACGGCCAGGTGATCCACACCGTCACGGCGGCGTCGGTCATCTGGAAGCGCCCGCAGATGGGCTTCCTCGACACCGGGCTGACGCCGGGGACGACGTACACGTACCGGATCAAGGCCGTCGACCCGTTCGGCAACTCCGCGATCACCGACCAGGTCCAGGTGACCGTCTCCGACGACGCCTCGACCAGCGCGTACGCGCAGCAGGTGCGCACCGACGGCGCGACGTCGCTGTGGCGGCTCGGCGAGCCCAGCGGCACCACCGCGTTCGACTGGGTGGGCTGGTCCGACCTGACGCTCGGGTCGACCGTGACCCGCGGCGCGGCCGGCGCGATCGTCGACGACCCGAACGCCGCCTCGACGTTCGACGGCACCGCGAGCTCGACGGGCGCCACGAGCACGGCGATCCAGGGACCGGACTCGTTCGCGGTCGAGGCGTGGGTCAAGACCACGACCACGCGCGGCGGCAAGATCGTCGGGTTCTCCAACCTCCAGACGGGCTCGTCGGGCAGCTACGACCGGCACGTCTACATGGAGAACTCCGGGAAGATCACGTTCGGCGTGTACCCGGGCTCGGTCCGGACGCTCACGAGCTCCGCGTCGTACAACGACGGCCAGTGGCACCACGTCGTGGCGTCGATGGGCACCGAGGGGATGAAGCTCTACGTCGACGGCCGTCGCGTCGGGCAGCGCGCCGACACGACCACGGGCCAGGCGTACGCCGGCTACTGGCGGATCGGCGGCGACAACCTCGGCGGGTGGCCGAACCAGCCGACGAGCAGCTACCTCGCGGGCAGCATCGACGACGTCGCCGTCTACCCGGCGCCGCTCACGGTCGCGCAGGTCGAGAACCACTACACGCTGTCGGGCCGCACGGTCGCCAAGCCGCCGGCACCCGCCGACAAGTACGGCAAGGCGGTCTACGACGCCGGCCCCGAGCTGTACTGGCGGCTCGGTGAGGGATCGGGCACGACCGCGGCCGACTCCGGCCCGTACGGCACGCCGGGCGTGTACCGCGGCACGTTCCTGCGCAGCCAGACCGGCGCGCTGTCGGGCGTGAGCAACACCGCGGTCCGGTCGCTCGGCTCGAGCAACACGCTCGTCGCGAGCACGCAGCAGGTCTCGAACCCGACGGTGTACTCGCAGGAGCTGTGGTTCAAGACGTCGACCAACAACGGCGGCAAGCTCATCGGCTTCGGCGACACCAACACCGGGGTGTCGGGCAGCTACGACCGGCACGTCTACATGGAGACGAACGGGCGTCTGACGTTCGGCACCTGGACGGGCGTGGCCAACACGATCACGACGGCCGCGTCGTACAACAACAACCAGTGGCACCACCTGGTCGCCACGCAGGGCCCCGACGGCATGAAGCTGTACGTCGACGGCGCCCTGCAGGGCACGAACCCGCAGACGGGTGCGCAGGCGTACAACGGCTACTGGCGGATCTTCGGCGACACGACGTGGGGCCCGCAGGCGTGGTTCGCGGGCACGATCGACGAGGTCGCGGTCTACTCCTCGGTCCTCGACGCGCAGACGGTGACCAACCACTACGCGCTCGGCAAGACCGGCCAGCTGCCCAACCAGCCGCCCGTGGGCGCCTTCACGTCGACGCCGACCGACCTCGCCGTGGCGTTCGACGCCACCGGGTCGACGGACTCCGACGGCACCGTCGCCGGCTACGCCTGGACGTTCGGCGACGGCGCGACCGCCACGGGTGCGACCCCGTCGCACACGTACGCGGCGGGCGGCACCTACACCGTCACGCTGACGGTCACGGACGACAAGGGCGCGACCGCGCAGGTCGCCCACGACGTCACCGTGGTCGCGCCGAACCAGCTGCCGACGGCCGGGTTCACCGCGACGCCGACGGACCTCACGGTCGCGTTCGACGCCGGCACGTCGTCCGACCCGGACGGCACGATCACGCAGCACGCGTGGACGTTCGGCGACGGCACGACGGGCGACGGACCCGCCCCGATGCACACGTACGCGGCGGGCGGCGACTACGAGGTGACGCTCACCGTCACGGACGACCGCGGCGGCAGCGCGCAGACCGTCCGCACGGTCACGGTCGTGGCGCCCAACCAGGCGCCCGTGGCGGCGTTCACCGCGACGCCGACCGACCTCACGGTCGCGGTCGACGGCTCCGCGTCGGCCGACGCCGACGGCACCCTGACCGCCCACGCGTGGGACTTCGGTGACGGCGCGACCGGCACGGGCGCGACGGCGTCCCACACGTACGCGGCGGCCGGCACGTACACGGTCACGCTGACCGTCACGGACGACCGCGGCGACACCGGCACGACGACCCGTGAGGTCACCGTGGCGGCGCCGGTCCCGAACCAGGGCCCGGTGGCGGCCTTCACGGCGACGCCGACGCACCTCGCGGTGGCGGTCGACGCGTCGGCCTCGACCGACGCGGACGGTCAGATCACGTCGTACGCCTGGCAGTTCGGCGACGGCGCGACCGCGACCGGCGCGACGGCGAACCACACGTACGCGGCCGACGGCACGTACACGATCACGCTCACGACGACGGACGACGACGGCGACACCGGCACCACGACCCGCGAGGTCACCGTGGCCGCGCCGCCCGCCGACGCCCCGTTCGCGCTCGACCCGTTCGCGCGGTCGGTCACGGGCGGCTGGGGCTCGGCCGACACCGGCGGCGCGTGGACGGTCCAGGGCGGGGCGGCGAACTTCTCCGTCGCGAGCGGCACGGGCGCGATGCGCGTCACCGGCGCCGGGTTCCGCCTGTCGTCCTTCCTGCCGGTCTCGTCGACCAGCACGGACCTCACGGCGAAGGTCGCGCTCGACGTCATGCCGACGGGCTCGGGCGCCGACCTCGAGCTCGCGGGTCGCACCGCGGGCACGACCGACGGCTACCGGCTGCGGCTCAAGATGCTGTCGACGGGCGTGGTCCGGGCGTCGATCGTCGGGATCTCCGCCGGCACCACGGTCACCGTGGCCCAGGTCAACGTCCCCGGCATCACGTACGCCGCCGGGCAGACGCTGCAGACCCGCTTCCAGGTGACCGGGACGGGCACGACGACGCTGCGCGCGAAGGTGTGGGCCTCGGGCTCGCCGGAGCCGACGGCGTGGACCCTGTCGGGCACGAGCACCACGGCCGCGCTGCAGGCCGCGGGCGGGATCGGCCTGTCGGTGTACACGTCGGCGACCACGACGACGCTGCCGCTCACGGCTCGGTGGAGCGAGCTGGTGGCGCGCCCGGTCGTGCCATGATCGCCGCTCAGGGGGAGCGACGTCCGGCAGGGGGACCGATGGAGGACGGCTCGAGGACGGTGGCTGCGCACGACGCGGCGACGGCCGGTCACGACGACCCGCGCACGGTCGTCGGGGTGCTGACGTACAGGCGCCCCGACGACCTGCGGGCGGCGCTGCCGATGCTCGTGGCGCAGGCCGCGCTGCTCGACCCGCCGGCGGAGGTGCTCGTCGTCGACAACGACCCCGACGGCGGTGCGCGCGGGGTCGTGGAGGACGAGGCGGCGCGGTCCGCGGCCGACGGCGGTCCCGTCGTCCGGTACGCGCACGAGCCGCAGCCGGGCATCGCCGCGGCCCGCAACCGCGCGTTCGACGAGTCGGGCGACGCCGACCTGCTGGTGTTCATCGACGACGACGAGCGGCCCGTCCCGACGTGGCTGCGCCTGCTCGTCGACACGTACCTGGTGGACCGACCGGAGGGTGTCGTCGGGCCCGTGGTCTCGGAGTTCGAGCAGCAGCCCGACGCGTGGGTCGCGGCGGGTCGGTTCTTCGACCGCCGACGCCTGCCGACGGGCACGACGACCGACGTCGCAGCCACCAACAACCTCCTGCTCGACCTGGCGCGCGTGCGGGCGCTCGGGCTGCGGTTCGACGAGCGGTTCGGCCTGTCCGGCGGCTCCGACCAGCTCCTCACGCGGCAGCTCGCGAAGGCAGGCGGGCGGATGGTGTGGTGCGACGAGGCCGTCGTGGTCGACGTCGTCCCGCCCGACCGCGTGACGCGACGCTGGGTGCTCGCGCGCGCGTTCCGCAACGGCAACACGTGGGGCCGCACGTCCGTCGTGCTGGCCGACGGCCCGCTGGACCGCGCGCTCGTGCGGGCGCGCGTGACGGGTCAGGGGGCGGTCCGGGCCGCTGGGGGCGCGGCCCGCTGGGCGCTCGGCACCGTCACCCGCTCGCACGTCCACCAGGCGAAGGGCCGTCGCACGTTCGCACGCGGGACGGGCATGATCGCGGGGGCGTACGGCACGGTGTACGTCGAGTACGCGCGCGACGGGCGGCGTACGGTGCGCGCCGGGAAGGTGCCGGGCGCGTCGTGACCCGCAGGACCGGGGAGACCGGGGGGCCGGCGGTGGAGGACCGCACGAAGGCGAAGGGCGGCACCGCCCGCAGCATGACGATCACGCTGGTCGGGAACCTGTTCCCGCCCGTGGTCGCGCTCGCGAGCGGCCCGATCCTCGCGCAGTCGCTGGGCGTCGACGGACGCGGTGCGGTCGCCGCCGCGACGGCGCCGCTCGGGCTCGCGATCGCGCTCATGACCTTCGGCGTGCCGGAGGCCGTGTCGTACGCGGTCGCGCGGCACCCGCGGCTCGTCCGGGTCGCGGCGCGCAACGGTGCGGCCATCGTCGTGCTCGCGGGCCTGCTCGCGACCGGGGCCGTGTTCGCGGCGCGCGAGTGGCTGTCGGGCGGCGACCTCGAGATCCAGAAGCTCATGGCGGTCGCGTCCCTCGCGGTGCTGCCGACGCTCCTGCTGGGCGTCCTGCGCGGCATCGCGTCCGGCCTGCAGCGCTGGGCGATGGTCGCGTGGGAGAAGGTCCTCGCGTCCGGCCTCCGCCTGGCCGTGCTGATCCCGCTGTGGCTCACCGGCCACCTGACGCCGTTCACGGCGACCGTCGTGCTCGCCGTCATGCCCGTGATGGGTGCGCTCGCGTACCTCACGCTGCCCCGACGGCTGCCGCCCGCCGAGCCCGACACCGAGGGCCTGGCGTCGACCCGCGCGCTCACCGGGTACGGCCTGCGGCTCTGGATCGGCACCATCTCGGGGATCCTGCTGTCGCGCGTCGACCAGACGATCATGACCCCGCTGAGCAGCGCCTACGAGCTCGGCCTCTACGTCGTCGCGGTCAACGTGAGCGAGCTCCCGCTCGTCATCCACCGCGCCGTGCGCGACGTGACGTTCGTGACCGACGCGAGCCGCAGCGAGGACGCGCGCCTCGCCGCCGCCGCCCGCATCTCGACGCTCATCTGCACGGTCGTCGCGCTCGTCCTCGGCGGCACGATGATCTGGTGGCTCCCGCTGCTGTTCGGCGAGGAGTTCGCGCCCGCGGTGCCCATCGCGTGGCTTCTGCTGGTCGCCGTGGTCATCAGCACGCCCGGGTCCATCGCCGGCGCCGGCCTGTCCGCGCGCGGCCGGCCGGGCCTGCGCAGCATCGCGCTCGTCATCGCGTGCGTGCTCAACATCGGCCTGCTGGTCCTGCTCGTCCCCACGTACGGGGCGATGGGCGCCGCGTGGGCGACGCTGCTCGGCTACGTCGTCTCGTCCGGCCTGAACCAGTGGTTCCTCAAGCGGCTGTTCGGCGTCTCGATGCTGTCGTTCTACGGCGTCCGCCGCACCGACCTGACGATCCTGCGCGGCTACGCGGGCTCACTGGTCGGCGGCGTCACCCGCCGCCTCCGCCCCCGCCGCTGACGCGCCCCGCCGCTGACGCGCCCCGCCGCTGACGCGCCCCGCCGCTGGCGTCTCTCAGACGAGGCCGACCGCGCGGGCCATGCCGTCGACGAGGTGCGCGGACGTGAACCGGTCCTCGACCGCCTTCCGCGCGCGCTGACCGAGCGCGACCGCCGCGTCCGGGTCGTCGAGCAGGCCGAGCACGCGGTCCGCCAGCTCCGTCGGCTCCTGCGGCTCCACCAGCAGCGCCGTCTCACCGTCGCGGTGGTAGTCCTCGTGGCCGGGCGTCGCGGTGAGCACGACGGGACGCGCGGTCGCCATCGACTCGAGGCTCACGGTGAGCCCGGACATGTGCAGGTTGGGGCGGGTCGCGATCGCGACGACGCTCGCGCGCGCGTACAGGTCGCGCAGCTCGGTGTGCGACAGGCGCGGCACCTTCGTGACCCCGGGGGGTGCGGGCACGTCGGAGGAGTTCTGCACGACGATCTCGACGTCCGGGCGCGCCTCGTGCACGCGCGACAGCGCGGCGAACAGCGTGGTGGGGTCGCGGTCCCGGTCGCCGCCGACGCTCACGACGAGCGGTGCGGGCGCGGGCGGCTGCGCGGAGAAGAACTCGTGGTCGACGCCGAACGTGAAGAACGACACCGGCGGGCCCGACCGGCCCAGCGCGGCCTCCAGCGGCTCGACCTGCGCGCGGCTGTTGACGAACACGCCGTCCATGCGCCGCAGCACGTCGAGCGCACCGCGCACCCGCTCGGACGACGGGTCGATCTCGAGGGCGTCCGTGAGCCAGATCGTGCCGGCGAACATGCGGGCGTGCGGCGACAGGACGAGCATGCGGCGCGCGAGGTTCTCGTCCCAGGCGATCCCGACGTCGGAACGGCTGCGGTGCGGCACCGCGGAGCGCAGCAGCGCGCGCACGCGGTCGGCGCGCGTCGGCTCGGGCAGGCTCGCGGTCGTCACCGCGGCACCGGTGCGCTCGAGCAGGTCGAGCCCGTACGGCCAGCGGCCGGGCACCTCGCCGCGCGCGTGCCGGGCCTCCCACGACGCGACGTCCCGCTCGGCTCGGAAGACCACCTCGACGGCGGTGCGGGTCGCGGTGACCGGGGTCGCGGTCATCGGGGCTCCTCGGGGTGCAGCACGACGGTACGCGGCGCGCCGACGGCGCGTGCGAGAGCGGGACGCGGCACGGGTGCGCGGCGTGCGAGGGCGGCGGCGCCGGGGTGCTGCGGACAGGCGGCGCGCGCGCGAGCGGAGCGTCGGGCCGCGGCGGCCGCACCGGACGCGTGCGGGCTCACGACACGTCCTGCGTCACGAGCTGCGGCATGGTGCGCCCGTGGGCGCGCGCGACGGCGTCGTGGAAGACGGCGGCGTGCCCCGCGGCGACGGCGGGCCAGTCGCGCGCCGACAGGTCGGGGCGGTCGCGGCCCAGGTCGAGCGCGGCCGCGCGGTCCAGGCCGGTGCGCAGGTCGGCGGGCGTGACGGACCCGGTGAACGTCGTCACCCAGGCGCCGCCTACCTCGTCGGCGAGCGCGGCCGACGTCGGCCCCTCAGGGACCAGGACGGGCCTGTCGAGCGAGAGCGCGAGCAGCGCGGCGCCGGAGTTGTGCAGCCGGCGGTAGGGCAGGACGACGAGCGACGCGGCGGACACCTCGGCCGCGAGCACGTCGTCGTCGACGTACGCGAGGCGCAGACCGACGCGCGGGTCGGCGGCGGCGAGGGCCTCGACGGTCGCGCGCAGCTCGGCGGTCTCGGGGCTGCCGACGACGCGCAGCTCGAGCTCGTCGCCCGGCGTCGCGGCGAACGCCTCGACGAGCTCCTCGACGCCCTTGTAGGGGCGGACGAGCCCGAAGAACAGCACGCGTCCGGGTCGTGCCTCCCCGCGCGGGTACGGGGCGTACCAGTCGCGGTAGTGCGGGTGCGGCACGGTCACGAGCGGGGTGCCGGGGCGCGCGTCGTCGGGCAGCGGCGTCGTCCCGTTGAGTCGCACGAACACGGTCGTCCGGCGGTCGACGACGCGCAGGAGCCACCGCTCGAGCGCGCTGCCGGACTCGTGCGGCTCGACGTTGTGCAGGGTCCGCACGACGGCCGTGCGGGTCAGCGCGAGCCGTGCGAGCAGGGCCGCCGTGGTCACGAACCGCGCCGCGGTCTTGAGCCGCGACGTCCCGCGGAGCAGCTTCTCCGGCCAGTGCACGTGGAAGACGTCGTAGCGCCCGAGGAGCGCGGTGCGCCAGTCGAAGGTCAGCGCGTGCACGTCCTCGGGCAGCTCGACGAGCAGCTGCGCGAGGTACGGGTTGGTGGTGCGGCGGGGCCGCGGGAACGACTCGAGCACCGTGACGGTCATGCGCGCCCTTCCGGCAGGGGGTCCGGCACGGCGGCCGGTCGGGTGTCGTCGAGGGTCGCCTCGCCGGCGTCGACGCCGGGTCGGGGGAGCAGCAGCATGCCGAGCGCGAGCACGATGATCGGCATCGAGCTGTAGATGGGACCGAACGCGAAGTTCCAGAGCATGACGCACGTGAGGTAGATCGCGAGGCCGGACGCGACGCGGCGCGCGGCGGCGCTCGCGATCGACCATACCGACAGCCCGAGGATCCACGCACCGAGCGCGACGCCGGGGATGCCGAAGTTCGACCAGAGGTCCGCGATCACCGCGTGCAGCTTGATCTCGCTGCCGAACATGTAGTTCTCGACGTACCCGTTGTCGGGGTCGTAGTTGAGGGCGGCCATGCCGGACTTCGCGACGAGGATGTCGTCGAGGTTCGCCTGGACGCCGACGCCGTACCCCATGGGCCGGGACTCGGCGAGGGCGAGGCTCGCACCCCACTCCGGCCGGCCGCCCAGCAGGATCGAGCCCGACGCCTGCACCTGCTCCTGCGACCGCTGCTGCGTCGCCGCGCCGAGGTACCCCTCGAGGATCAGCGTGGTGCCGACCGAGTAGACGCACGCCGCGATGCCCGCGAACAGCGCGATGGTCGCGAGCGCGCTCGACCGCCGGCCGAGCGTCGTCGGACGCAGCTGGTAGGCGACGAGGAGCGCGGCGAGCACGAGCGTCGCGAACGCCGACCGCGAATCGTTGAGCATGCAGACGGCGGCGAGCGCGAGCAGCAGCACGATCTCGACGGGCCGAGGCCGCTTCCGCACGACGAGTCCGAGCGCGAGGACGGTCACCGCGTAGGAGAAGTTGTACTTCCACGGGTTGGCCGGGTTGATGGGCTCGAGCCCGATGCGCAGGACCAGGCCCGCGGCGGCGGACAGCGCGACGGTCCGCAGGGAGAGCACGGTGCGGGCCCACAGCAGCAGGCCGATCGCGCAGAAGCCGCCGACGACCAGCAGGAGGTTCGCGCGCAGCACGACCGGGCTGATCGTGTGCGACGCCGACGACACCGCGGTGAGCCACACGCCTGACGCGAGCGCGATCCCGCCGAGCAGCAGCAGCCCGCGCGCGCCGACGAACCGCTTCGGTGCGGACCACCAGACGGGCACGAGCGCGAGCGGGACGACGATCGCCGTCGTGAACGCGTCGACGAGCTGGTAGTTGAGGGCGACCATGGCGACGGCGGCCATGGTGACGTACCGCGTCGAGCGCCGGGGGACGCGCAGCGGTGCCGGGACACGCGGGTGCGCGCGGGCGTGCGTCGACCCCGTGCCGGGCCGTGCGTCGGCGGCGCCCGGGTGCGGGGCGGGGGCGGTGCGCGTGCTCATGCGGCACCGTCCTGCGCGGCGGGGGGCGTCACGACGGGCTCACAGCCAGGAGGCGTGCGCGCCGCGCTCCTGCGCCATCGGGCGCGGCGCCGACAGCTCCAGGTCGTCGAGCCCGGCGAGCTCGCGCCCCGGCAGCAGCGCCTCGCCGGAGCGTGCCGCGGGACCCGAGCCGTTCGTCCCGCCGGACGCTGCGCCGACAACGACGGGCGCCGGCCGGGACGCCGCGGAGGCCGTGGGCGTCGCCGTCCCGGACGTGCCGGCGTCGACGGGGGCGCCGTCGCGCTCGGGTGCGGCCTCGCCGGGGTGCGTGCTCGGCGCCGTCGCGCCCGCGGGCGCGGTCGCCTGTCCGGGAGCCGACGGGACGGGTCCGGCCAGCGGCGCTGCAGCGGCCTCCGGCGCCGGTGCGTCGCTCGGCGTCGGGGTCCCGCGACGGCCGGCCCGGCGACGCCCGCCACGCTGCCCGAGGGACCATGCCTTCGCGGTCGACTGCGGCGTCGAGCCGTACGTGTAGACCGCGCCGGACGCCTTCGCGGAGACCTGGTTGAGCAGGAGCCCGAGGACGCGCGCGTCGACCGCGGTGAGCGACGCGAGCGCGTCGGAGAGCTGCGGCCGGTGCACGGTCCGGCAGCCGACGACGACGAGCGCGCCGTCGGTGAGCCGCGACAGGACGGCCGCGTCGGTGACGGGCAGCAGCGGCGCGGAGTCGAGCAGGATCACGTCGTAGCTCAGCGCGAGGCGCTGCAGCAGGCGGCCCATCGCGGGGGAGTCGAGCAGCTCGCTGGGGTTGGGCGGGATCTGCCCGGCCGGCAGGACGTCGAGCGAGCCCTCGCCCCACGGCTGGATGACGTCCTCGGCCGTGGCCTCGCCGATGAGCACCGTCGTCAGGCCGACCGCGCCCTCGATGCCGAGGTAGCGGTGCACCGACGGGCGGCGCAGGTCGGCGTCGATCAGCAGGATCCGCTGGTTGCCCTCCGCCATCGCGATCGCGAGGTTGATCGCGGCGGTCGACTTGCCCTCGGTCGGCAGCGACGACGTCACGACGATCGACCGGCTGGGGCCGGCGATCGTGAGGAACCGCAGGTTGGTGCGCAGCCGACGGAACGCCTCGGCCTGGTCGCCGAACGGGTCGCGGCGCATGAGCAGCGGGCTCTTGCGGTTCTTCCTGTCCCAGCGCACCGACGACAGGACGGGCGTGTCGGTGACGCGGCGCAGGTCCTTCATGGAGCGGATGCGGGTGTCGAGCAGCGTGCGGGCCAGCGCGATCACGACGCCCGCGATCAGGCCGAGCGCCATGCCCGTCGCGGCGTTGAGCTTGGTGTTGGGCGCGAACGCGTACGACGGCGGCGAGGCCTGCCCGACCAGCGTGATCTGGACGTTCGGCTCGCCGTCGGCCGAGTCGCCCTCGAGGTCCTCGACGGCGACCGCGAGCTGCGTGGCGACCGCGTTCGCGATGTCCGCCGAGCGCTCGGGGTCGCCCGACACGACGGAGATCTCGAGCATCGTCGCGTTGAGCAGCGCGGACACGCTCACCGACTTCGCGAGCGAGCGGCCCGTGGTGTCGAGGCCGAGCTGCTCGATCACGGGGTCGAGCACGTAGGGCTTGGTCGCGAGCTGCGCGTAGTTCTCGATGCGGTTGAGCGCGTAGGTCGACCCCTGCACGAGCTCGCCGGGCGAGCTCGTGCCGGTCGCGGTGACGTAGACGCTGGACGTCGCGCGGTAGCTCGACGGGATCGTCGTCGAGTAGGCGTAGCCGGCCGCGAAGCCGAGCGCCGCGAGCACGCCGATGAGCAGCCAGTGCTTGCGCAGCGCTGCGAGGTACTCCGCAGGCTCCATGCCGATCCCCTCTCGTTCCGGTGCACCCCTGTGCAGGACGTCCACCGGGGATCACCGTCGCCCGAGCTGCCCCCACCCGTGGTCAGTGCTCTTGATTGTCGACGATCCTGCCTCGGAAAGAGCCGTGGCGGTGTGGGCGAAATGTGAAACCTCGTGGGTTTTCGCCCGGTCGGCCCACCGTGACGCCGCAGGTCCACCCGATCGCCGCGCCGCAGGGGCACGATCGTGGCGCCGACCCGGACAAGTGGGTGAAAAACGGTTCGTGCGGGTGACGTCGCCGGTGCGCTATGTCCGGGTTGCGCGGATTCCCTCTACAGTCGGCTGGTCGGGTTGCGGCAGTGCAGCCCGCGACAGGAGGTCCTCGACGGCGCGGGCCCGTGGTCCGTCTCGTCAGCAGGAGGGTGTGGCATGGCACGCATCGTGGGGTACGCGCCGGGCGCGTACGACCTCTTCCACGTGGGACACCTCAACATCCTCCGGCACGCGAAGCGCCGCTGCGACTACCTGATCGCCGGCGTGGTCGCGGACGAGGTGCTCGAGCTCACCAAGGGCCGCCGGCCGATCATCCCGCTCGCGGAGCGCATGGAGATCCTCAAGCACATCTCGTACGTCGACGAGGTCGTCGCCGAGGTCCAGCCCGACAAGGTCGAGACCTGGCGCAGCGTCGGGTTCGACGTGATCTTCAAGGGCGACGACTGGCGCGGCACGCCCAAGGGCGACCGGCTGGAGCGCGACTTCGCCGCGGTCGGTGTCGAGGTCATCTACTTCCCGTACACCGTGCACACCTCGAGCACCGCGCTGCGGCGTGCGCTCGCGGCGATCGACGGCCCGGACGAGCTCGTCGCGTCCGAGGTCGGCTGACTCCGACCGCGCGGCGCCCCGCCGGTTCGCACGGCGCCCCGCCGGTTCGCACGGCGCCCCGCCGGCTCGCACGGCGACCGTCGCCGCTCCGCCCGCGGGCGGTGTCGGCGGGGGCTCGTAGACTCGTGCTGCACCCCGGATCCACGCGGATCCGGGGCGTTCGTGCTGTGCCCGGACAGGGCCACCAGCGCTCCGTCGAGCCCTCCGCGAAGGAACCATGGACCTCACCGGCCTGCTGCCCGCGCTCCTCGACGACCCCGCGCTCGCGGAGGCCGTCTCGCTCGTCCCTGCGCGGGGCGAGCTCGACGTCGTCGGTCCCGCGGGTGTGCGACCGCCCCTGCTCGCGGCGCTCGCGGGCGCGCACGCGACGGCCGGCGCGCCGGGACCGGGCGCGAAGGGGCGGCCGCTCGTCGTGGTGACCGCGACGGGCCGCGACGCGGACGAGCTCGCGGCCGCGCTGCGCTGCTACCTGCCCGACGACGCGGTCGCCGTGCTGCCGGCGTGGGAGACGCTGCCGCACGAGCGGCTGTCGCCGCGGTCCGACACGGTCGCCCGCCGGCTGGCGGTGTTCCGCCGGCTGGCGCACCCGACCGCGGACGGCCCCACGGGCCCGGTGCGGGTGCTCGTGCTGCCGGTGCGCGCGCTGCTGCAGCCGGTCGTCGAGGGGCTCGGCGAGCTCGAGCCGGTCGCGGTCGCGGTCGGCGACCGCGTCGACCTGGACGACCTCACCGAGCGGCTCGTCGCGGCGGCCTACCAGCGCGTCGACATGGTCGAGAAGCGCGGCGAGTTCGCGGTGCGCGGCGGCATCCTCGACGTGTTCCCGCCGACCGACGACCACCCGCTGCGCATCGAGCTCTGGGGCGAGGACGTCGAGGAGGTCCGCTGGTTCTCGGTCGCGGACCAGCGGTCCCTGGAGGTCGCCCAGCACGGGCTGTGGGCGCCGCCGTGCCGGGAGATCCTGCTGACCGACGAGGTGCGCGCGCGGGCCGCGTCGCTCGCCGAGCGGCTGCCGGGCGCGGTCGACATGCTCGACAAGCTCGCGCAGGGCATCGCCGTCGAGGGCATGGAGTCGCTCGCGCCCGCGCTCGTCGAGCGCATGGTGCCCGTGCTGGACCTCGTGCCCGACGACGCGCTGCTCGTCGTCGCCGACCCGGAGCGTGTGCGGCGTCGTGCGCACGACCTGGTCGCGACGACCGAGGAGTTCCTGGCCGCCGCGTGGACGTCCGCCGCGGCGGGCGCGGCGACGCCGCTCGACCTGTCGGCCGCGTCGTTCGCGTCGTTCGCCGAGGTGCGCGCGCTCTCCGCCGTGCGCGGCCTCGGCTGGTGGACGCTCAGCCCGTTCACGCTGGACGCCGACGCGGCGGTCGCAGCGGGTGCGCCCGGCGCGGACGCGGGCGATGCACCCGCCGCAGGCCGGGCGCTGCCGGACGACCTGGCCGCCGACGGGCACACCGTCGTCGTCGCGGCGCGCGACGTCGAGCGGTACCGCGGGGAGGTCGCCCGCGCCGTCGCGGACGTGCGCACGCTGCAGCAGCAGGGCTGGCACCTGGTGCTCGCGACCGAGGGGCACGGGCCCGCGCAGCGCATGGTCGAGCAGCTCAAGGCGTCGGACGTCCCGGCACGGCTCGTGACGTCGGTCGACGACCGGCCCGAGGGCGGGGTCGTCCTCGTCGTGCCCGCACCTGCCGGGCCGGGCTTCGTCGCCGAGCCGCTGCGGCTCGCCGTGTTCTCGGAGGCCGACCTCACGGGCCGGGCGGGCAGCAGCACGCGGGACATGCGGCGCATGCCGAGCCGGCGGCGCAACGTCGTCGACCCGCTCCAGCTGCGGCCCGGGGACTTCGTGGTGCACGAGCAGCACGGCGTGGGGCGGTTCGTCGAGCTCGTGCAGCGGACGATCGGGACCGGCGCGAACGCGGCGACGCGCGAGTACCTCGTCATCGAGTACGCGAGCAGCAAGCGCGGCCAGCCCGGCGACCGGCTGTTCGTGCCGAGCGACCAGCTCGACCAGGTGACGAAGTACGTGGGCGGCGAGGCGCCGACGCTCAACAAGATGGGCGGCGGCGACTGGGCCAAGACGAAGGGCCGCGCGCGCAAGGCGGTCAAGGAGATCGCGGCGGAGCTCATCCGGCTCTACAGCGCCCGCATGGCGACGCCGGGGCACGCGTTCGGCGCGGACACGCCGTGGCAGCGCGAGCTCGAGGACGCGTTCGCGTACGTCGAGACGCCCGACCAGCTCGCGACGATCGACGAGGTCAAGGCCGACATGGAGAAGGCGGTCCCGATGGACCGCCTGGTCTGCGGCGACGTCGGCTACGGCAAGACCGAGATCGCGGTGCGCGCGGCGTTCAAGGCCGTGCAGGACGGCAAGCAGGTCGCGGTCCTCGTGCCGACGACGCTGCTCGTGCAGCAGCACCTCGACACGTTCTCCGAGCGGTACTCCGCGTTCCCCGTGACCGTGAAGGCGCTGTCGCGGTTCCAGACGGACAAGGAGTCGAAGGAGGTCGTCGCGGGCCTCTCGGACGGGTCCGTCGACATCGTCATCGGCACGCACCGCCTCATCACGGGCGAGGTGCGGTTCAAGGACCTCGGGCTCGTCATCATCGACGAGGAGCAGCGGTTCGGCGTCGAGCACAAGGAGACGCTCAAGGCGCTGCGCACCAACGTCGACGTGCTCGCGATGAGCGCGACCCCGATCCCGCGCACGCTCGAGATGGCCGTCACGGGAATCCGGGAGATGTCGACGCTGGCCACCCCGCCGGAGGAGCGGCACCCCGTCCTCACGTTCGTCGGCGCGTACGACGAGAAGCAGATCAGCGCGGCGGTCCGTCGCGAGCTGCTGCGCGAGGGCCAGGTGTTCTACGTGCACAACAAGGTCGAGTCGATCGAGCGCGCCGCGTCGCGGATCACGGAGCTCGTGCCGGAGGCCCGCGTCGCCGTGGCGCACGGGAAGATGAACGAGCACCAGCTCGAGCGCGTGATCGTCGACTTCTGGGAGAAGAGGTTCGACGTCCTGGTCTGCACGACGATCGTCGAGACGGGCCTCGACATCTCGAACGCCAACACGCTGATCCTCGAGCGCTCGGACCTGCTGGGCCTGTCGCAGCTCCACCAGCTCCGCGGCCGGGTCGGCCGTGGTCGCGAGCGCGCGTACGCGTACTTCCTCTACCCGCCGGAGAAGCCGCTCACCGAGACCGCGCACGACCGCCTCCAGACGATCGCCGCGAACACCGACCTCGGCGCGGGCATGGCGGTCGCCATGAAGGACCTCGAGATCCGCGGCGCGGGCAACCTGCTGGGCGGCGAGCAGTCCGGGCACATCGAGGGCGTGGGCTTCGACCTGTACATCCGCATGGTCGGCGAGGCCGTCGCGTCGTTCCGCGGCGACCAGCCGGAGGAGCTGCCCGACGTCACGATCGAGCTGCCCGTCGACGCGCACATCCCGCACGACTACATCGCGCACGAGCGCCTGCGTCTCGAGGCCTACAAGAAGATCGCGGCGGCCGCCGACGCCACGGCGCTCGGCGAGGTGCGGGCCGAGCTCGCGGACCGGTACGGCGCGGTTCCCGCCGCCGTCGACAACCTGTTCGAGGTGGCCGAGTTCCGCCAGAAGGTGCGGGCTGCCGGGCTCACCGACGTCACCGCGCAGGGCAAGTTCGTGCGGTTCGCGCCGGTCGAGCTGGCCGAGTCCGCGCAGCTGCGGCTCAAGCGGCTGTACCCGGGGTCGATCCTCAAGCCCGCGACGCGCACCGTGCTCGTGCCGTTCCCGACGACCGCGCGCATCGGCGGGCGGCCTCTGCACGGGCGCGAGCTGCTCGCGTGGGCGCGCCAGCTGGTCGACGCGGTCGTGCTCGGCGACGTCGCGGCGGCGGCGAGCGTGGGGACGGGCGGCCGCTGACGCTCCGGTCGCCCGGTGGCCCGGGTCGACCCGCAGGACGTCGTCGAGCAGTCGTGCGCGGTCAGCCGCGGGCGATCTCCGCGAGCGCGGCGAGGTGCGCCTCGACCGCGCGTCGCCCGTCAGGGGTCAGCGTGACCCACGTGAGCCGGCGCGCGTCGGCGCGGGCGGGCGACCGTTCCTTGCGGACGCTCACGTAGCCGGCGTCGGTCAGCACGCGCAGGTGCTTGGACAGGCTCGTGTCGGTCAGCCCGAGCGTGTCCCGCAGCACGGCGAACTCGAGCTCCGTGCCGCGTCGCAGCACTCCGGCGATGCGCAGCCGGGCGGGCGCGTGGACGACCTCGTCGAAGGCCGGGACGACGTCGCCGGTCATGCGTGCGGGTGCTCCGCGGCGAGCTCGCGTCGCTGCGCGTCGTCGTACCAGGGGCCGAGGACGACGGCCGCGACGAAACCGACGGCGGCGGGCACGAGCGCCCACACGTACGCGACGTCGGTGAGCCGGACGACCAGCGTGGCGGCGAGGACGAGCACCAGGACGACGATCAGCGCGCGGTACAGCGCACGCGACCGCGGGCCGGCGGGCTCGGCGACCCAGACCCCGTAGCGCCGGCGGTAGAGCACGACGAGCGCGGGCAGCCCGAACAGCGCGACGGGCAGCAGGACCAGCGACGCGGGCGACGGGAGGGCCTGCGTGCAGACGATCAGCGCGACGACCGCGCCGAGCGTCGGGTGGTACCACCAGGGCGTGACGACGCGCGCGGCGAGCGACGCCCGGTCGGCCGCGAGGTCGGCGAGCGCGCTGCGCGCCTCCGCCGGGGTCGGTCGGGGCGAGGGCACCGCGCCGTCCAGGTCGTTTTCCATGTCGGCAAGTCTACGGATGACTTGCCGATCGGGAAAGTGTCTTCTGCGGGCGAGCTCGTCGGGGGAGGGATGCGGGATGCGCGGCCGGACCGCCTACGATGACGCCGATCGACGAGCGACGACGCGGGAGGTCCCTGGTGGCGGTGCAGTGGCGTGCGGGTACGGGCGTGCGACGGGTCGGTGTGGTGCTGGCCGGCGGTGTGGCCGCGGGCGTGCTCGCCGGGTGCGCGGGACAGCCCGGTGCGGCGGCGGTCGTCGACGGGACGGCGATCCCCACGTCCGACGTGCGGGTCGCGTCCGACGAGCTGCGGCCCTACCTGCAGGACGTGTCGCCGGCGAACGTGCTCACGGTCCTGGTGCACGAGCCGACGATCGTCGCGATCGCGGAGGAGAACGGCGTCGGCGTCTCCGAGGAGGAGGCCGCCGAGCTGCTGGACTCGGTCGCGAAGCAGCGCGACCCGGAGGCGGACGCGACCTTCTCGCAGCCGTCGCTCGACGTCGCGCGCTACTCGCTCGCGTACACGCGCCTGCAGGAGCTCGAGGACGCGCAGGAGGTCCTCGGTGACGCGCAGGACCGCATCGCGAAGCTCGACGTCGAGGTCAACCCCCGGTTCGGCACGACCGACGACGTGAACACGATCCTCCCGCCGACGGCCCGCCCGTGGATCGTCGTGCCGGCGACTGGCGGTGGCCAGGGCGACGGCACCGCGCCCGCACCCGAGCCCAGCCCGTCGGCGTCCTGACGGGGGCGACGTGAGCGCCCGGTCGGGCCCGCACGACGACGCGCTCACGCAGCTGGTCGCCGTCATGGACCGGCTGCGGTCGCCCGGCGGCTGCCCGTGGGACGCGCAGCAGACGCACCGCTCGCTCGTCCCGTACGCGCTCGAGGAGGCCGCCGAGCTCGCCGAGGCCGTCGAGGCCGACGATCGCGCCGGGCTGCGCGAGGAGCTCGGCGACCTGCTGCTGCAGGTCGTCTTCCACGCGCGGATCGCGCAGGAGGACCCCGACGACCCGTTCGACGTGCAGGACGTCGCAGGGGACCTGGTCGCGAAGCTCGTCCGGCGGCACCCGCACGTGTTCGGCGACGCCGAGGCGGTCCACGACGAGGAGGGGCAGCACGTCGCGTGGGACCGCGCCAAGCGGGCGGAGAAGCAGCGCGCGTCGGTCTTCGACGGCGTGCCCCTCGGGCTCGGGGCGCTCGCGCGGGCGCAGAAGCTCGTCTCGCGGGCGGAGCGTGCGGGCCACGACGTGTCCGTACCGGCGGCGGCGCCCGACGCACCGCTCGGCGACCGGCTGCTCGCGCTCGTCGCCGAGGCGCGCGCGGCGAACCTCGACGCGGAGGGCGAGCTGCGCCGCACGACGGCCGCGTGGGAGCAGGGCCACCGTGCGGCGGGCCTCTGACCCCGCGGGCCGCCTGGCGTGGAGCGTCTGTCGCGCTCCGCGCGACACCTCCTCCACGCGAGCGGCGTCCGGAGGGCGCAGGCCGCGCGCCCGCGCTGCCACCTGCGCGGCCGGGGCATGCTGGCAGAAGGATCGGGTTCCTTCCCGGACGAAGGTCTCCTACCGGAAGGCGCTTTCCCAGGTACGCTCTGCACCGTGACCGGGCACGACCCGGCCGCCCAGACCGACGGAGGTACGTGTGACGACCATCGGGGTGCCGCGCGAGGCGCGACCCGGCGAGCGGCTGGTGGCCGCGACGCCCAAGACCGTCGCCCAGCTGCGCGCGCTCGGCTACGACGTGCTCGTCGAGCACGGTGCCGGCGCAGGCGCGACGTTCGACGACGCCGCCTACGAGGCCGCGGGCGCGACGACGGTCGACGCCGCGCAGGCGTGGGGAGCGGACGTCGTCACCGCGGTGGGCGCCCCGGACGCGGAGCAGGTCGCCGGGCTGCGGCCCGACGCGGTCCTGGTCGCGATGCTCAACCCCGGCGGCCGGGCCGACCTCGTCGACGCGCTCACCGCGCGCGGCGTCACGGCCCTGTCGCTCGACGCCGTGCCGCGCATCTCGCGCGCGCAGAGCCTCGACGTGCTCTCGACGCTCTCGAACGTCGCCGGCTACCGGGCCGTCGTCGAGGCCGCGCAGGAGTACGGCGGCATGTTCGCCGGGCAGGTCACGGCCGCGGGCAAGACGCCGCCCGCGAAGGTCTTCGTCATCGGCGCGGGCGTCGCGGGCCTCGCGGCGATCGGTGCCGCGGACAGCCTGGGTGCCCAGGTGCGCGCGTTCGACGTCCGGCCCGAGGTCGGCGAGCAGATCGAGTCGATGGGCGCGACGTTCGTGCGGGCCGAGTCCGCGCAGCAGCAGGTGAGCGCGGACGGGTACGCCTCCGCGCTGACGCAGGACCAGGAGGCCGCGACCGCTGCGGTGTACGCCGCCGAGACGGCCGGCGCCGACGTCGTCATCACCACGGCGCTCGTGCGCGGCACCGCGCCGCGGACGATCACCGCGGCGATGGTCGCCGGGATGCGGCCGGGCAGCGTGATCGTCGACCTGGCGGCGTCGGGCGGTGGCAACTGCGAGCTCACGGTGCCGGGAGAGCGGGTCGTCACGGAGAACGGCGTCGTGATCCTCGGCTGGACCGACCTCGCGGGGCGGCTCCCGCAGCACACGTCGCAGCTGTTCGGCACCAACGTCGTGCACCTGCTCCAGCTCCTCACGCCCGGCAAGGACGGCGAGCTCGTCCTCGACCTCGACGACCCGGTCCAACGCGGCATGACCGTCACGCGCGCGGGCGAGGTGCTGTGGCCGCCGCCGCCCGTCGCCGTGTCGGCCGCGATGCCGCCGCCCGCCGACACCGCGCCGAGCCTCGAGGAGATCGCCGCCGCCGAGGCTGCCGCGCACGCGCTCGCCGAGCGCCGCACGCAGCGCCGGACGGTGACCTTCGCGCTCGCGGCCGTGCTCGTCGCGCTCGCGGTCTCGTTCGCGCCCGCCGCGTTCCTCGGCCACTTCACGGTGTTCGTGCTCGCCGTGTTCGTCGGCTACTACGTCATCTCGAACGTCAGCCACTCGCTGCACACGCCGCTCATGGCCCAGACCAACGCGATCTCCGGGATCATCCTCGTCGGCGCCCTGCTGCAGATCGGGTCCGACGACTGGGTCGTCACGGTCCTCGCGTGCGTCGCAGCAGCCGTCGCGAGCGTCAACATCTTCGGCGGGTTCCTCGTGGCGAACCGCATGATCCGCATGTTCCGGAAGGACGCCTGATGTCCCTCACGTCCGTCGCGCAGGCGGTCTACCTCGTCGCCGCGGTGCTGTTCATCCTGTCGCTGGCCGGGCTGTCCCGGCAGGAGACGGCACGCCGCGGGAACCTGTCCGGGATGGCCGGGATGGGCCTCGCGCTCGCCGCGACGGTCGCGCTCGCGCTCGACGGCAGCGAGCGGGAGGTCGGTGTCACCGCGGCGCTCATCGCGGCCGTGCTGCTCGTGGGCCTCACGGTCGGCACGTGGCAGGCGCGCCGCGTCGAGATGACGCAGATGCCCGAGCTCATCGCGATCCTGCACAGCTTCGTCGGTCTCGCCGCGGTGCTGGTCGGGTTCAACTCGTACCTCACCGAGCCCGCCGACCCCGTGCACCTCGTCGAGGTGTTCCTCGGCGTCCTCATCGGTGCGGTGACGTTCACCGGCTCGGTCGTCGCCTACCTCAAGCTCTCGGCGAGGATCGCGTCGGCTCCGCTCATGCTGCCGCGCCGGAACACGCTGAACCTCGTCGCGCTCGTCGTCAGCGCGGGCCTGGGCGGGTGGTTCGTCGCGGCGCCGTCCATCGTGCCGCTGCTGCTCATGACCGTCGTCGCGCTCGCGCTCGGCTGGCACCTGGTCGCGTCGATCGGCGGCGGCGACATGCCCGTCGTCGTGTCGATGCTCAACTCGTACTCCGGGTGGGCCGCGGCGGCCGCGGGCTTCATGCTGAGCAACGACCTGCTCATCGTCACCGGCGCCCTCGTCGGGTCCTCCGGTGCGATCCTCAGCTACATCATGTGCCGGGCGATGAACCGGTCGTTCGTCAGCGTGATCCTCGGCGGGTTCGGGGCCGAGGAGGGCACGGTCGCCGCGGTGGACCGGGACTACGGCGAGCACCGCGAGATGTCCGCTCAGGACGTCGCGGACCTGCTGCGCGACGCCAAGCGCGTCGTCATCACGCCCGGCTACGGCATGGCCGTCGCGAAGGCGCAGTACCCCGTCGCCGAGCTCGTCGCGAAGCTGCGGGCGCGCGGCGTCGAGGTCCGGTTCGGCGTGCATCCCGTCGCCGGACGGCTGCCCGGGCACATGAACGTGCTGCTCGCCGAGGCCAAGGTGCCCTACGACATCGTGCTCGAGATGGACGAGATCAACGACGACTTCGGCGACACCGACGTCGTGCTCGTCATCGGCGCCAACGACACCGTCAACCCGGCGGCGCTCGACGACCCCGGCTCGCCGATCGCCGGCATGCCCGTGCTCGAGGTGTGGCACGCCAAGCAGGTCGTCGTCTTCAAGCGCTCGATGGCCACCGGGTACGCGGGCGTGCAGAACCCGCTGTTCTTCCGCGACAACACCGCGATGCTCTTCGGCGACGCCAAGGAGCAGACGGAGAAGATCGTCCACGCCGTCTGACCGGCCGACGGCACGTCCCCGCGCCCACCTGCGGGGACGTGCCGTCGAAACGCTTCACACCTGGACCGCCGACCCGCCCGCTCCGTAGCGTCACGCGCGCCCCCGCCGCCTGTCGCGAAGGAGCTCCCCGCTCATGCCCCACCCCGGCGCCCGCACGCCGCTGCGCACCGCGACCGTCCTGGTCGCCGCGCTCGCGCTCGTCCTCACCGGTGTGCTCGCCGCGCTCCGCGCCCAGCCCGCGGCGGCGGCCGCGGTCACGGTGCTGAGCGCCGACTTCGAGTCGGGCGCCGCCGGCTGGGCCGGGCGGGGCGCCGCGACCGTCGCGGTCGACGGCACCGACGCCCCGCGCGGGACGCAGAGCCTGCGGGTGACGGGCCGGACGGCGTCGTGGAACGGCGCGACGCGCGACGTCACGGACCTGTTCGAGCCCGGCACGACCTACACGGTCTCGGCGTGGGTGCGGCTGCCCGCGGGATCGTCGGGGACCGCGGGCGTGCGGCTGTCCGCGCAGCGCGACAACCCGAGCGGCACGGCCTACGAGACGATCGCGACGGCCGAGGGCGTCACCTCGGGCTCCTGGTCGCAGGTCACCGGCTCCTACACGCCCGGCCCGTTCGCCACCGCGTCGCTCTACGTCGAGACGACGGGCTCGCTCACGGACCTCCTGCTCGACGACGTCCTCGTCACCAGCACGGCACTCACGCCGGACCTCACGCTGCCGTCACTCAAGCAGACGTGGGCGACGTCGTTCCCGCTCGGTGCGGCCGTCGAGGCACCCGAGACGCTCGGCGCGCGCTCCGACCTGCTGCTGCGGCACTTCGGCCAGGTCACCGCGGGCAACGCGATGAAGCCCGACGCGACCCACCCCGCCGAGGGCACCTGGACGTTCGCGGGTGCCGACCAGATCGTCGACTACGCGGTCGCCCACGACCTGCGCGTCTACGGGCACACCCTCCTGTGGCACCAGCAGACGCCGGCGTGGTTCTTCCAGCGCGCCGACGGGTCCGCGCTCACCACGAGCGCCGAGGACCAGGCGGTCCTGCGGTCGCGGCTGCAGACGCACATCCAGACGCTCGCCGACCACTTCCGCACGACGTACGGCGAGTACGGCACCGCGGGCAACCCGATCTTCGCGTTCGACGTCGTCAACGAGGTCGTCGACGAGAGCCAGCCCGACGGCCTGCGGCGCAGCGAGTGGTACCGCGTGCTGGGCCCGTCGTACATCGCGGACGCGTTCCGCTACGCGCGCGCCGCGTTCGGCCCCGAGGTGCTGCTGTTCATCAACGACTACAACACCGAGTTCTCGAACAAGCGCGCGCCCTACCTGTCGCTCGTGAAGAGCCTGCTCGCGCAGGGCGTGCCCGTCGACGGCGTCGGCCACCAGCTGCACGTCGAGGTCGGGCGGTCGATCTCCGGCATGGAGAACACGATCACGGCCTTCGAGGCGCTGCCCGTGACGCAGGCCGTGACCGAGCTCGACGTGTCGACGTACCGGTCGTCGGGGGAGTCCTGGACCACGCCGCCGCAGTCCCGGCTGGTCGAGCAGGCGTACTACTACCGCGACGTGTTCGCGATGCTGAAGAAGCACGCGCCCTCGCTGACGTCGGTCACGCTGTGGGGGCTCGACGACAGCCGCACGTGGCTGCGGTCGGGCGCCGCGCCGCTGCTCTTCGACGGCACGCTCACGGCCAAGCCCGCCTACTGGGGGCTCGTCGACCCGTCGCGCGTCGAGGGCACGCCGACCCCCACCCCGACGACGCCGACGCCGACGACGCCGACCCCCACACCCACCACGCCGACCCCGACGCCGACGTCGCCCACCCCGACGCCGACGTCCGGCGGAGCGTGCGTCGTCGACTACCAGGTGAGCAGCGCCTGGCCGGGCGGGTTCGTCGGGCAGGTGACCGTCATCAACAACGGCCCCGAGGCCGTCGACGGCTGGACCGTGCGCTGGACGTTCGGCGCGGGCGAGCGCCTGTCCCAGGCGTGGAGCACGACCGCGACGCAGCAGGGCAGCACCGTCACCGCGACCCACCTCTCGTGGAACTCCCGGCTCGCCGCCAGCGGCGGGTCGACGACGTTCGGGTTCATCGGCACGTCGACGGCGACGCCGGCCGCGAACCCGACGGCCGCCAGCCTCGACGGCACGGCATGCGTGGTGCGCTGACCGCAGACGGAGCACCGGCGTTGCGCCGCGCGGGGGACGGGGGCGACCCCTACCCGCGCGGCGCAGCCGTGTCCAAGGCCGGACGTCCCAGCACGGTCCTCCGTGCACCCCACTAGGGTGAGGTCGTAAACCCACCCGCTCGTCGAAGGAGCACCCATGGCCAGCATCGAGGCCGTCGGCGCCCGCGAGATCCTGGACTCGCGCGGCAACCCCACCGTGGAGGTCGAGGTCGCCCTCGACGACGGCACCATCGCCCGCGCTGCCGTGCCCTCGGGTGCGTCGACCGGTGCGTTCGAGGCCGTCGAGCGCCGTGACGGCGACAAGTCCCGCTACCTGGGCAAGGGCGTCGAGGAGGCCGTGAACGCGGTCATCGACGACATCGCCCCCGAGCTCATCGGCTTCGAGGCCACCGAGCAGCGTCTCGTCGACGCCGCGCTCATCGACCTCGACGGCACCCCGAACAAGGGCAAGCTCGGCGCCAACGCGATCCTCGGCGTCTCGCTCGCCGTCGCGAAGGCCGCGGCCGACTCGGCCGACCTGCCGCTGTTCCGCTACATCGGCGGCCCGAACGCGCACGTCCTGCCCGTCCCGATGATGAACATCCTCAACGGTGGGTCGCACGCCGACTCCAACGTCGACATCCAGGAGTTCATGGTCGCCCCGATCGGCGCCACGACGTTCCGCGAGGCGCTCCGGACCGGCACCGAGGTCTACCACTCGCTCAAGTCCGTGCTGAAGTCGAAGGGCCTCGCGACGGGCCTCGGCGACGAGGGCGGCTTCGCGCCGAACCTCGAGTCGAACCGTGCCGCGCTCGACCTCATCCTCGTCGCGATCGAGCAGGCCGGCTTCACGGCCGGCACCGACGTCGCGCTCGCGCTCGACGTCGCGTCGACCGAGTTCTTCAAGGAGGGCGCCTACCAGTTCGAGGGCCGCGCCCACACGCCGGAGGAGATGGTCGCCTACTACGAGCAGCTCGTCCGCGACTACCCGCTGGTCTCCATCGAGGACCCGCTGTCCGAGGACGAGTGGGGCACCTGGTCCCAGCTCGTGGCCGAGGTCGGCGACCGCGTGCAGATCGTCGGCGACGACCTGTTCGTCACCAACCCGGAGCGTCTGGCCAAGGGCATCGAGCTCAAGTCCGCGAACTCGCTGCTGGTCAAGCTCAACCAGATCGGCACGCTCACCGAGACGCTCGACGCGGTGACGCTCGCGCAGCGCAACGGCTTCACGACGATGACCTCGCACCGCTCCGGCGAGACCGAGGACACCACCATCGCCGACCTGTCCGTCGCGACCAACGCCGGCCAGATCAAGACCGGTGCCCCCGCCCGTGGCGAGCGCATCAACAAGTACAACCAGCTGCTCCGCATCGAGGAGGAGCTGGACGACGCCGGTCGCTACGCCGGGCGCTCCGCCTTCCCGCGGTTCCGCCAGGGCTGACCCGACCGGGTCCCGCTCGACGACCGGAGGCCGGTCACCCCACGGGGTGGCCGGCCTCCGGCGTCCCCGCCGGCTCCGCGACCCGCCCGACGCACGTCCGGGCTGGTGGCGTCGCCGCAGGGCACAATCGACGCCATGCCCTCCCCGCGCCGACCCGTGCCGCCGCCGAGCGGCCCGGGTCGACGGACCGGGTCGCCGCGGACGGCTCCGGCGACCCCGGCAGCCGGAACCCCCGCGTCGGGCACCCCCTCCGCACGCCCCGCGAACCGTCCGACGGCCCCGCGCTCCGGCCAGGTGCCGCGCGTCGGATCGCCGCCCAGCGGCTCGCGTCCGGCCGCACGGCCTGGCGCGTCCGCCCGCCCGGCGTCGCGCGGGCCGTCGTCGACGCCGCCGCGCGGCACGCCCCGCGCCGAGCGGGTGCAGGTGCGCCTGCCGCGGCTGTTCACCGTGCGGGTCCTCGTCTTCTCGCTCGTGCTGCTGCTCGCGTTCGTGCTCGTCTACCCGACGCTGCACTCCTACCTCCAGCAGCAGCAGGAGCTCGCGCAGCTCCGTGCGCAGGTCGCCGCGGCCGAGCAGCGCAACGGCGACCTCGAGGCCGAGAAGGGCCGCTGGGACGACCCGGCGTACGTCGCCGCGCAGGCCCGTGAGCGGCTGTCGTTCGTGCTGCCGGGGGAGAAGGCGTTCCGCGTCCTCGACCCCGAGACGGTGCCGGACACACCCGCCGTCGACCCGGGGCCGTCGTCGACCGTGCTCGACGAGAGCGCGACGCAGCCCTGGTACACCTCGGTGTGGCAGTCGGTCGAGATCGCCGGGACGGCACCGAGCCAGGAGCGCGCGCCGACCACCGAGCAGCCCGCGACGCCCGAGGGTGGCGGCCAGGAGCCGGCGCCCACACCGTAGGGACGCGTCGCGGCGTGCCCCTGGCGGTACGGCTGCGGGTCGGCGTCGGGGGAGAATGCGTGCAGCGGGTGCCGCGCCGGCGCCCGGACCCGTCCCCGACCGATCGGACCGTCGTGACCCCGACCGCCGCCACCGCCGTGACCGACCAGGACCTCGTCGTGCTGGCCGAGCAGCTCGGCCGTCCCCCGCGCGGCGTCGTCGGGATCGCCGCGCGCTGCGTCTGCGGGCGCCCGCTCGTCGTGCGCACGGCGCCCCGGCTCGACGACGGCACGCCCTTCCCGACGACGTACTACCTCACGTGCCCGCCCGCGGTCGCGGCCGTGAGCACGCTCGAGGCGTCGGGGCTGATGAAGGACCTCACCGCGCGGCTCGCCGAGGACGAGGAGCTCGCGGCGGCCTACCGGCGCGCCCACGAGGCCTACCTCGCGGACCGCGAGGAGCTCGGGCACGTCGAGGAGATCGCCGGGATCTCGGCGGGGGGCATGCCGACGCGCGTGAAGTGCCTGCACGTCCTCGCGGGGCACGCGCTCGCGGCGGGACCGGGCGTCAACCCGATCGGCGACGAGGTGCTCGACCTGGTCCGCGACGAGTGGCGCCCCGACCGCTGCACCTGCTGACGACGACCGTCGACGTCGCGGGCGACGCATGACACGGACCTCGTGACGCCCTGCGACGGGCGCGAGGACCCGCGCGCCGGATGGGAGGATGTGCCGGTGACGCGTGTGGCTGCCATCGACTGCGGGACCAACTCCATCCGGCTCCTGGTGGCCGACGTCGACCCCGACGCCGGGACGCTGGTCGACCTCGACCGGCGCATGGAGGTCGTGCGGCTCGGCCAGGGCGTCGACCGCACCGGCCGGATCGCCCCCGAGGCGCTCGCGCGCACGCTCGACGCGGCCCGCCGCTACGCGGACGTGTGCGACGACCTGGGGGTCGAGGCCGTCCGGTTCGTCGCGACGTCGGCGTCACGCGACGCCGAGAACCGCGCGGACTTCGTCGACGGCGTGCGCTCCCTGCTGGGCGTCGAGCCGGAGGTCGTCGGGGGCGAGGAGGAGGCCGCGCTGTCGTTCCGCGGTGCGACGGGCGTCCTCGCCGCGACGCACCCCGGGCCGTTCCTCGTGGTCGACCTGGGCGGCGGCTCGACCGAGCTCGTGCTCGGCACGTCGGCGCCCGAGGCCGCGTACTCGATGGACGTCGGCTGCGTCCGGCTGACCGAGCGGCACCTGCTGTCCGACCCGCCGACGGCCCACGAGGTCGCGGGTGCGCGTGCCGACGTCGCCACCGCGCTCGACGTGGCCGCGGGCGTCGTGCCGCTCGGCAAGGCCGTGACGCTCGTCGGCCTCGCCGGGTCGGTGACGACGGTGACCGCGCACGCGCTGGGGCTCGACCGCTACCGGCCGGAGCGCATCGACGGCGCGGTGCTGCCCGTCGACACCGTGCTCGCGGCCTGCGACGACCTGCTGGGGCGGTCCCGTGCGGACCGCGCGGCGCTCGGCTTCATGCACCCCGGCCGCGTCGACGTCATCGGTGCGGGCGCGCTGGTGTGGCACGACGTCGTGACGCGCGTGCGCGACGAGGTGGCCGCGGCGGGCGGTGAGCTCAGCGAGGTCGTGACGTCGGAGCACGACATCCTCGACGGCATCGCCTGGAGCGCCGTCCCCGCCTGATCGGGTTCCCGCGGAGGCCCCAGCACGACACGCTGCGGAATCCCACCGCTAGTGCGCACTGTGTACTAGTGTGCGCCGTGCGGGAGCCTGGAGGGAGGTTCCCGCACCAGACACGACGGCCCCGCGCCACGGGAGCCGTGACGGGACGGAGGCGGCCGATGGACACGACCCAGCTGCTCAAGGGGGTGCTCGACCTCGCGGTGCTCGCGGTCGTCGCCGACGAGGACGGGTACGGGTACGACGTCGTCCGCCGGCTGCGAGCCGCGGGCATCGAGGAGGTCGGCGACGCGTCCGTCTACGGCACGCTCCGCCGCCTGTACTCGTCCGGTGCGCTGACCTCGTACGTGGTCCCGAGCGACGAGGGGCCGCACCGCAAGTACTACGGCATCAACGCGCAGGGCCGGGCGATGCTCGAGGCCCAGCGCAAGGACTGGCAGGAGTTCGCGGGCACCATGGCCCGCCTGCTGGACACGGACGTCCCGGGCGCTGCGCGGGGCCGGAAGGGAACGCGATGAGCACGCAGGCCGTCACCTCGGACGTCGCGCAGTACGCCGCGGCGGTCCGCCAGCACCTCGCGGGACTCACGCCCGAGCAGGTCGAGGACCTGACCGACGACCTCGAGCTCGACCTCCAGGACGCGCTCGACGACGACCGCCGCGTCGGCCACGGCCGCACGCTCGCGGACCTGCTCGGGACGCCCGAGGCGTACGCGACCGACCTGCGCACCGCCGCGGGCCTCGACGCGCCCGCGCCGCAGCGTGCGCGTCGTCCGGTCCGCGACGCGCTCATCTGGCCGGTCCGCCGCGGGCGCGAGCTCGGGCGCCGTGTCCTCGCGACACTCCGGCAGCACGCGTGGTGGTCGCCCGTCGAGTCGTTCGCCCTGTCCCTGCGGCCGGTGTGGTGGGTCGCGCGCGCCTGGGTCGTCTACGTGCTGGTCGTCGCGCTGCTCGTCGGCGGCTATCAGTGGGTCCCGCACACGGCCTGGACGTGGCTGCTGCTCGGGGCCGCCGTGGTCGCGAGCGTGCAGTGGGGACGCGGCTCATGGGTGGCGTCCCGGCGGACCAGGTGGATGCCGCTCGTCGCGAACGCCGTCGCCGTCGTCGCGATCCTGCCCGTCCTGTCGACGCTGCAGAGCGACGTCCGGACCGCCCGCTGGTACCCGACGACCTCCGCGGGGACCGCGGTCGAGTACCGCGACCAGATGGTCGACGGCGTGGTCGTCGACGGCGTCCAGGTGAGCAACCTGTTCGTCTACGACGCCGAGGGCAACCCGCTGAGCGACGTGCAGATCTTCGACGACCGCGGGCGGCCCGTCCGCACGACGTTCGACGAGGGCTGGGAGCCGTGGACGCTCCCGGGCGTCGACGAGCCGTGGCAGTTCGTCGGTGCGACGGCCGAGGACGGTCGGACGCGGTGGAACGTCTACCCGCTGCGCGGCGGCCCGTCGTCGCAGTTCACGTACGACGACGAGGGCGGCCGCATGGTGCTCAGCGTCGGCTCCCGCGCGGGCCTCCCGCCGCTCCCGTTCGCGAAGGCGCCCGCGGTCGACGTGCCCGCGGCGCAGGGCGCGACGTCGTCGGGCGGGACGGTCGTCGCGGACGGTCAGGACGGCGCTGCCGACGCGGGTGCCGACGCCGGGACGCCGTCGCCGCAGCCGACCGGCCCGGTCGTCGGTGAGACGTCCGGCCCCTGACGCACCCACCTCGCGCCGGTCGGCCCGCCGACGGCGTCTCTGGTCCCGCCGGGCTCTGGACGGCGGGTCGTCGCGGCGGGAGCATGCGGGACGTGCCCGATCGCCGCGCCTGCCCGACGTGGACGTCCGCCCGGCCCGTCTCCCGCCGCGACGTCCTGCGGCTCGGCGGGGGAGCGCTCGCGCTCGGCGCGCTCGCCGCCTGCACGCCCGGGTCCGACGGGTCGCCGCCGGTCGTGAGCGCCACGCCGACCTGGACGCCGCCCGCGGAACCGATGCGGCTGCCGGACGGGTTCGTGCTCGGCGCGGCCACGTCAGCGTTCCAGGTCGAGGGCTCGACGACCGCCGACGGCCGCGGCACCTCGATCTGGGACACGTTCGCCGCGCAGCCGGGGAACGTCCGCGGCGGTGCGACGGGCGACCCGGCCGCGGACCACTACCGCCGCTGGGAGCAGGACGTCGACCTCATGGCGGACCTCGGCCTCGACGGGTACCGGTTCTCGGTCGCGTGGCCGCGCATCCAGCCGACGGGCTCGGGGGCGGTGAACCAGGCGGGCGTCGACTTCTACCGGCGCCTCGTCGACCTGCTGCTGGAGCGCGGCATCGAGCCCGCGGTCACGCTGTACCACTGGGACCTGCCGCAGCCGCTGCAGGACCGCGGGGGCTGGGCGGCGCGCGACACGGCGTCGCGGTTCGCCGACTACGCGGCGATCGTCGTCGACGCCCTGCCGGATGTCACGGGCCCGTGGCTGACGATCAACGAGCCGAAGACCACCGCCTACGTCGGCTACGGCAGCGGGTACCACGCGCCGGGCGTCAGCGACGTCGACCAGATGGTGGCGGCCGTCCACCACCAGCTGCTGGGCCACGGGCTCGCGGTGCAGGCGTTCCGCGCGTCGGGCGTGGCCGGGCGGATCGGCATCGCGCTCAACCTGCAGCCCGTCTACGCCGCCGGGGCGGGCGCGGACGACGTGGCCGTGCGCGCGGACGCGGTCGAGAACCGGCTCTTCCTCGACCCCGTCCTGGTCGGCGCCTACCCGGACGACGCGCTCGGCGACCGGCCCGGTCAGATCCCGGCCGACCCGGCCGTCCTGGACGCGCTCGTGCGCGAGGGCGACCTCGCGACGATCAGCGCCCCGCTCGACGTGCTCGCGATCCAGTACTACGGGGTCACTGGCGTCGACAGCGGCGGGCAGAACGTGCAGCTGTACCCGACGTCGGACGCGCCCTGGCAGCAGGTCCACCCCGAAGGGCTCTACGAGACGCTGACCCGCGTCCGCGACGACTACCCCGGCGCGCCGCCGCTCGTGATCACGGAGAACGGCATCCCCGACCGCACGCCCGAGGGTACGACGGACGACCCCGAGCGTGTCGCGTTCCTGCGCGCGCACCTCCAGCAGGTGGCCCGGGCGGTCGACGACGGCGTCGACGTGCGGGCGTACTACGCGTGGTCGCTGCTGGACAACGTCGAGTGGGCCGAGGGGCTGGACCAGCGCTGGGGGCTCGTGCACGTCGACTTCGAGTCGCAGGAGCGCACGCCGAAGGCGAGCGCGCGCTGGTACGCCGACGTCGTCGCGCAGCACGCCGTCCCGCTGGCCTGACCGGCGTCGACGCGGCGCCGCAGCCGCCGGGCGGCAGCCGTGAGACCAGGCTCACAGCCGTTTCCCAGGCCGTGTGCGCAGCGTCACCGTCCACCGGACGGCATGGTTCGACGGTGGCGGATACCGTGGAGATATGCCGACTTCTGCCCAGACCCCGGTCGACGCCGCACCCGCGGCCGGTGCGGTCGTCCCCCGTGGCAAGCCCCGCAAGGTCCCGCGCGTCGTGATCCTCGGCGGCGGCTCGGTCGGTCTCACGACCGCCCGCCGTCTGCGCAAGCGACTCGGCAAGCGCGAGGCTGCGATCGTCGTCGTGGACCCGCGCCCGTACATGACGTACGCGCCGTTCCTGCCCGAGGCCGCGGCCGGCTCGATCGACGCGCGCAACGTCGTCGCCCCGCACCGCCGCGCTCTCAAGGGCGTCGACGTGCTGCAGGGCAAGGTGTCGCAGATCCACCACGCCGAGCGCACGGTCGAGATCACGCCCGAGGAGGGCGACCCGTACTGGATCACGTACGACCACCTGGTCGTCGGTCTCGGCTCGGTCGCCCGCACGCTGCCCATCCCCGGCCTCGCGGAGCAGGGCATCGGCTTCAAGAACGTGGAGGAGGCCATCGCGGTCCGCAACCACGTGCTCAACCGGATCGACGTCGCCTCGAGCACCTGGGACCCCGAGCTGCGCAAGCGCATGCTCACGTTCGTCTTCGTCGGCGGCGGGTTCGCCGGCATCGAGGCGCTCGCCGAGGTCGAGGACATGGCGCGCTACTCGGTGCGCCACTACAACCAGATCGAGCAGGAGGAGCTGCGCTTCGTCCTGGTCGAGGGCTCGCCGCGCATCCTCCCCGAGGTCAGCGAGGAGCTCGGCGGCTACACGCTCGAGCAGCTGCGCAAGCGCGACATCGAGATCTTCCTCTCGACGTTCCTCAACTCGTGCGTCGACGGGCACGTCGTGCTCTCGAACGGCCAGGAGTTCGACGCCGAGACGATCATCTGGACCGCGGGTGTCAAGGCCAACCCCGTCCTGCAGCAGTCCGACCTGCCGCTCGACAAGATGGGCCGCGTCACCTGCAACCCCTTCCTCCAGGTCGTCGACGCCGACGGCACGCCCGTCCCCGACGCGTACGCCGCGGGTGACTGCGCTGCCGTGCCCGACCTGTTCAACCCCGGCCAGTTCTGCCCGCCGAACGCGCAGCACGCGGTCCGCGAGGGCAAGCACCTCGGTGACAACCTCGCGCGTGTGCTCCGCTCGGCCGAGCTCACCGAGTACAAGCACAAGAACATCGGCGCCGTCGCGTCCCTCGGCATGTACAAGGGCGTCGCGCAGATGTTCGGCAAGATCAAGGTCCGCGGTGTGCTGGCGTGGTTCCTGCACCGCACGTACCACGTGTACGCGATGCCGACGATCAACCGGAAGCTGCGCATCATGGCCGGCTGGACCGGATCGATCCTGCTGCGCCGCGAGGTCGTCGCGCTCGGCTCGGTGCACGACCCGCGCGCCGAGTTCCGTGCCGCCGCCGTCCCGCCGAAGCCGCGCGCCGTCGACACGGCCGCGCTGCCGCCGCAGAAGGCCGAGGCGGGCTCGCCCGCCGAGAAGCAGCAGGCGACGGGCAGCGGCCAGGCCGCCAAGAGCGCCAGCTGACGCACGCCGTCCGCCGACGAGGCCCGGCTCCCCACGACGGGGGCCGGGCCTCGTCGCGTCAGGACCGCTCCGCCGCCTCGACCGCGACCTCGTCGAGCCACGCCGCGAGCGCGGCCGCCGTCGCGCGCGGCTGGTCGAGGTGCACGTTGTGCCCGGCGGCGTCGAGCACGACGTACGACGCGCGCGGGTAGTGGTCGAGCCGCCGCCACGCGTCGGCGTACCCGACGACGTGGTCCTGCCGCCCGCACAGCACCAGCGTCGGTGCCGTGAACGGCTCGGGCGACGCGTCCTCGGGCTCGACGTCGAACGGGTACCGCGCGCGCAGGACGTCGAGCGCGTCCTGGTCGGCGTCGTCCTCGCCTGGCTGCACGAACCGCCGGTACGCGTCGAGGCCCGCCGCGGACTCGACGACCGCCATCGCGCGGTATCCGCTCGCGACCACCGGGTCGACGCCGGTCAGCGCCGCCGGGTCCTCCCGCAGGACGGTCCGCGGGGGCAGGACGCGCGCGTCGACCTCCCCGGCCCAGAGTCCCGCGACCGTCGCGAGCCCGAGCACCTGGTCGCGCAGGTCGTGCGCGAGGCGCCGCGCCATCATCCCGCCGTACGAGCTGCCGACGACCGCGAACGGCTCGTCACCGAGGCGCTCGCGCACCGCGTCGCGCACCGCGCCCGCCACGTCCTCGCTGCTGCGGACGCTGCCGAGCGGCGTGCGGGCGGTCCAGGGCAGCGACACGTAGAGGCGACGCCACGGCCCGTGCGCCGCGAGCACGGGGTCGAGCGGCAGCATGATCCGGTGGTCGACGCCGAACCCGTGGATCATCACGACCGGGATCCCGGCTCCGCGCTCCTCGATGTGCACGCGCAGGACCCTAGGACGGACCACCGACAGCGCCGGGTACGGCGCTGGCAGGATGAGCGTGCACGTCGCCCGCCGCGCTCCCATGACGCTCGGGCGGCGCCCCCGTAGCCCAATCGGCAGAGGCAGCCGGCTTAAACCCGGCCCAGTCCGGGTTCGAGCCCCGGCGGGGGCACGGACGGATGCCCGGACGCCACGGGTGATACCGGTCGTCGCACCGACGGCGGACGCGGCAGACCGCGGCTCACGCCACGCAGAACTCGTTGCCCTCGGGGTCGAGCATCACGACGTGGCCGAGCACGGTGCGCCCGGTGTCGTCGCCGTACCGCTCCTCCCGCACGACCGTCGCCCCGGCATCGACCAGGACGTCGACCTTCGCGCGGATCGCGGCCTCCCGCTCGGTCCCGTCCCACGGCGGCTCGCCCGCGACGCGGATGTCGACGTGCAGGCGGTTCTTCGCGGTCTTGGGCTCGGGCACGCGGAGCCAGCTGATCGCCGGGCCGACGCCGTCGGGGTCGACGATCGACGCGCCGTCCGGCTCGTCGTAGCCCGGCTCCGGGACGTACCCCAGCGCGAGCGCCCAGAACGCGGCGAGACGGTGCGGGTCGGCCGCGTCGCCGCCCAGGGTCCAGCGGGTCGCCATGCCCGCACGCTACGACGTCGTGCTGACACCCGGGACCAACGGCCGCGGCGCCCGGTGCACCCGGCGAGGAGCGTGGGGGCATGACAGCGATCGTGGTGTTCGAGTCGATGTTCGGCGGCACCCAGGCCGTCGCGGAGTCCGTCGGGGCCGGTATCGCGTCGTGCGGGCTGCCCGCCGACGTCGTCGAGGTCGGGCGCGTCGTGGGCGACGGCGAGCGCGCGCCGTGGTGGCCGGACGACGTGCTGCTCCTGGTCGTCGGCGGCCCGACGCACCGGCGGGGCCTCAGCACGGAGGCGACGCGCGCCGCCGCGCGCGCGCACGGCGACGTCGTCTCGGGCCTGACCGGGCTGGACCGGTGGCTCGCGGCGGCCCCCGCCCGCACGGTCGGGACGCTGCCCGTCGCCGCGTTCGACACCGCGTGGGGGACCTCCGACGGCGGGTCGGCGTCGACGGAGATCGCCGAGCGTCTGCGCGCGCTGCGCGGCCGGCTCGTCGTCCCGCCGGAGACGTTCCGCGTCGTCGGCACGTCGGGCGGACCCGCGCAGGGCGAGGTCGACCGGGCGTGGGAGTGGGGTCGGGGGCTGGTGTCGGCCGTGCGTTGACGGTGGTCGTCGCGCCACCCTCACCCGAGACCGGTACCGGGACTGGGGCGGCCGGCCGGTCACCCGGGCGGCGACATCACGCGGCGTCGCCCGCGTCGTCAGCGCGCGCGGACCTCGTACGTCTGCCCCGCTGCGCGCAGCCGCTCGACGAGGACGTCGCCGAGGCCCGCCGCGGGGGTGAGCGAGCCGGCGCGGTCCGGCAGGCGTCCCTCGTCGTGCGCGAGCGCGAGCGCGGCCTGCCCGAGCATGACGGCCGTGGCGGCGTAGCCGGGGTCGCCGGGACCGGACGCCTGCGCGCGGTAGTGCCGGCCGCCCGCGGTCACGGCGACGAGGTCCATGCGGAACCAGCCGGACTCCCGGGTGGTCGCGTCCGGCCCGGTACCGGCGGCGGGCAGCACGCGGCGCACGAGCGCGCGCGTCGGCGGCAGGGCGAGGGCGGCGACGGCGACACCGAGCCCGGCGGTGAGGCCGAGCGCGGCCACGCCCCCGCGCAGGCCGTGACCGATGCCCATCGCCTCGGCGTACCGCAGGTCGCGGCCGTAGGCCCAGCCCTGCAGCGCGTTGCTGCGCCGCACGACGCGCGTG
Organism: Cellulomonas algicola; assembly: GCF_019024305.1. Taxonomy (NCBI): domain Bacteria; kingdom Bacillati; phylum Actinomycetota; class Actinomycetes; order Micrococcales; family Cellulomonadaceae; genus Cellulomonas; species Cellulomonas algicola. The sequence goes on from NZ_JAHKSJ010000008.1 coordinate 191,448, forward strand.
TTGAACGACGCCATCGGGAACGGCGCGGTCCACCGGCCGCCGGGCAGCACGCGCACGGGCTGCGTGTCGGGCGGCTGGGGCGTCGACGGCTCGGCGGCGCGCTCGGGGCTGAGCGCGTACGGGTCGGCCAGCAGGTGGCGCACGGCGGACGACCGGGCGGCCTGCTCCACGATCCCGACCACGGAGTCGACGGTGCCGCCGGAGACCCCGCCGCGCGCCCGAGCGAGCAGGCGCACGTCGCGCAGCGGCCCGGCGTCGTCGGCGGTGGCCCGCCGGTGCAGGACGAGGACGCCGAGGTCGGACGGCACGGAGTCGTAGCCGCACGCGTGCACGATCCGCGCACCCGAGGCCCGGGCGGCAGGGTCGAACCGGTCGGCGGCCTCCCGGACGAACGGCGTCTCGCCGGTGAGGTCGGCGTAGTGCGTCCCGGCGCGGGCGCACGCCGCCACCAGGGGCAGCCCGTGGCGGGAGTAGGGGCCGACGGTGCTGACGACGACGCGCGCGGACGCAGCGAGTCGCGCGAGCGCGGCGTCGTCGTGGGAGTCCGCGACGACGAGCGGCCAGCCGTGCGCGGACGGCGGGAGGCTGTCGCGGACCTCCGCGAGCCGGTCGGCCGACCGTCCGGCGAGCGCGACGCGGGTCCCGGCGGGTGCGTGCTCCGCGAGGTGCCGTGCGACGAGCCGGCCGACGAACCCGGTCGCGCCGAGCAGGACGACGTCGTGCTCGCGGTCGGTGCTCACGGTTCGACCGCCACCGCGGTCAGCAGGGCCACGACCTGCGCCTGACGGACCAGGAACGCGCCCTCGTCGAGGCGCTTGCGGCGCATCCACGTGGTCACCTCGGCGTTGCACTTGCTCGCGTTGCACGCCCGGCAGGCGGGGACGACGTTGCCGAGCGTGTAGCGGCCGCCGCGCGAGATCGGCAGCACGCAGTCGCGCTGCAGGTCGCCCGTGGTCGCGCCGCAGTAGGCGCAGCCCGCCCACGCGTCGCGCAGGGCCGCCCAGTCCGCCGTGGTGAGGTCGTGGTCGACCTGCGCGAGTCGCCGACGTCGGCGACGGTCCGCGCGGACGCGCCGGGTGCTGCGGGTGGTGGCCATCGGCCCGACCCTACGAGGCCACGGCGTGCGGAGCCCGGCGACATCCCGAGCGACGCCGTCCCGAGCGAGGACCTCCTGGGCGAGCCGACGTCGTGGGTGCGGGCGTCGCCACGCGCGCCGGGCGCGCCGCGCGGTCGACGACGTCCGGGCCGACCCTCTCAGACGAGGCCTGCGGCGACCTCCGCCTGCTCGATGTCGGCGAGCCACGCGCGCTTGCCCGCGCGCCACCCCTCGTCGTCGGTGCCGAGCCGCCAGTAGCCGGACACCGAGAGCTGGTCGCGGCCCACGCCGCGGTCGGTGCGCAGGTGACGGCGCAGCTCGCGCACGGCACCGGCCTCGCCGTGCAGGAACGCGCTGACCGGTCCGGGCAGCGGCGGCAGGGCGAGCACGGCCTCGACGAGCGCGACGCCGGGGACCCCGAGCCCGCTGTGCACCCACTGCACGCGGACGCCGTCGGGCGCCGCGAGGGGCAGCTCGTCCTGCGGGTCGTGGACCTCGACGACGACGTGCCCGACGGCGTCCCTGGGCACCCGCTCGAGCGCGACGGCGATCGCGGGGAGGGCGCTCGCGTCGCCGACGAGCAGGTGTGACGCGGCGGCCGGGTCGGGCGACCAGGCGCCGCCCGGGCCGATCAGGAGGACCTCGTCGCCGGGCTCGGCGGCCGCGGCCCACGGTCCGGCGACGCCCTCGTCGCCGTGCACGACGAAGTCGAGGGTGAGCTCGCGCGTCGCGGGGTCGAACGCCCGGACGGTGTAGGAGCGCAGGCGCGGTGCGTCGGTGGGGTCGAGCGCGGCGCGCACGGTGTCGAGGTCGAGGCGTCCGTCGTCGCGGCGGGGGCGGTGACCGTCGGCGGCGGGCGGGAGGAACACGAGCTTGACGTAGGAGTCGGCGTGCGGCGACGGCTCGAAGGTGTCGAGCCCGGGTCCGCCGACGACGACGCGCACGAACGACGGCGAGAGGCTCTCGGTGCGCAGCACCTCGGCGACGAGCGGGGCGGGACGGGGACGGGCGGGCGCGTCGGTCACCGGGTCACCGTAGTCGTCGCGCCTGTGCGCCGCCGGGTCGCTGCGCCGAGCGCGCGCATCCACGGGCCGCGCCGGTCCCGGGCGGGGTCGGCGGGAGCGCCCGGGGCAGGGCGTCGTCGCGCGCGCGACCACGCGTGACGCCGGAGCCCGGCCACGCGCGCCCGGCGTCAGCGGTCCTCGGCGGCGCGGTCGAGGTCGGCGTCGAGGTCGGCGTTGAGACGGATGAGCGCGTCGGCGAGGGCGCGGCGGTCCGCGGTCGACCAGCGCCGGAGGATCTCGTCGTACACCTCGGCGCGGACCGCCCGGGTGCGTGCGAGCGCCTCCTCGCCGGCGGGTGTCGCGGTGACGACCGCGCGGCGGCCGTCGGTGCTGTCGCGGCCCCGCGTGACGTACCCGTCCTCCTCCATCGCGACGACCTGGCGCGTGACGGTCGACGCGTCGAGCCGCAGGCGGTCGGCGAGGTCGTTGATGCCCGACGGTCCGGCCACCGTGAGGTGGCGCAGCGCGATGTAGGCGGACCGGTCGAGCGTGCCCTCGAGGCGGCTGCTGCGGCGCCGGTTGCGGTCGGCGAGGCGGAGCAGGAGTGCGACCTGCTCCTCGACGTCGGGGACGGCGTCGTCCATGTCGGCGACTCCTTCACTAGATAGATGTATGATACAGATAATCCCACCGACGCTCGTCTACCCGAGGATCCGCATGGCCTCCCGCCACCACGAACCGCACCGCACCGCCATCTACGCCACCGCCCTCACCGCGTTCTTCGCGATCGCCGGCATCGCGATCGTCGACCCGATCCTGCCCGCCATCGGCGCCGCGATGGGAGCCACGACCTGGCAGGTCGAGCTCCTGTTCACCGCGTACATCGCCGTCATGGCCCTCGGCATGATCCCCGCCGTGCTGCTCACGGGGAAGTTCGGCTACAAGAAGATCCTCGCGACGGGCGTGAGCGTCGTCGCGGTCGCCGCCGTCGCCGCGTCGCTGACCGGCGGGATCGGCGCCCTGGCCGCGCTGCGCGGCCTGTGGGGCCTCGGCAACGCGATGTTCTTCGCGACCGCCATGGTGCTGCTCGTGTCCCTCGCGCAGGACCGCGAGTGGGTCGTCGAGCTCTTCGAGACGTGCGTCGGACTCGGCTTCGCCGTGGGCCCGCTGCTGGGCGGGCTGCTCGGCCAGATCTCGTGGCGCGTGCCGTTCCTGCTGTGCGGCCTCTTCATGCTCGTGGCGCTCACGCTCTCGGTGACCCGGCTCAAGGACCCCGCCGAGCCGCCCGCGCCGCTGCGCCTCCGCGAGGTGTTCACGCCGTTCCGCCGCCCCGCGTTCGTCGCGCTGTGCATCGTCACCGCCACCTACAACTTCGTGTTCTTCGTCGTCCTCGGCTACACGCCCGTGTTCCTCGGCCTCGACGTCGTCCCGCTCGGGCTCGTCTTCACCGCGTGGGGCATCGGCCTCGCGGTCGGCATCCTCGTCGTCGGGCACCGGCTCGCGCACCGCCTCGGCGCGGTGCAGACCGTCGGGCTCGCCGTCGTCGTCCTGCTCGTCGCGCTCGTCGGCCTCGCCACGTCCGGCGGCACCGCGCAGTCCGTCGCCGTGCTCGTCGTCGCGGGCGTCGCGATGGGCGTCGCCAACGCCAACCTCACCGACCTCGCGCTCGCGACCGGCTCGCCCGACCGCCGCGTCACGACCGGCGCGTTCAACCTGGTCCGCTGGGGCTTCGCCGCCCCTGCGCCGGTCGTCGCCGGGCTGCTCGCGGAGCACGCGAGCCCGACCTCGCCGTTCTGGGTCGGCGTCGGCGTGCTCGGCGTGGGCGTCGTCGCGTTCCTCGTCACCGGGCACGTCATGGCACGCAGCGTCGGGGAGCGCGTGCTGTGGCAGCGCTGGGACCGCGGCGCGCGCGCCGTCGAGCGGACGCCCGAGGAGGCGCTGGGCGAGGTCGTCTGACCTCACACGCGCTCGCCGGCCAGGAGCCGCGTGCCGACCGCGTCGACGCTCGACGCCACGTCGGACAGCACGACGACGCCGCGCCGCGCGGCGCGGTCCAGGCCGACGAACGACGCGAACCCGCCCGTCATGCCGTTGTGCCACGTCGTCGTGCCGACCTCGGTCGAGCGGGTCAGCCAGAACAGGCCGACCCGCTCGGTCGCGTCCAGCTCGGCGCGCGGGTCGAGCGCCCACGTGCCCGGTGCCGCACCGTCGAGCAGCGCCGTCAGCAGCACCGCGAGGTCGGCCGTCGTCGACCGCACGCCGCCGGCGGGTGCGAAGCCGTCCATGGTCCACGGCTCCTGCGGCCGGCCGCGGCGACTCGTCCCGGTCTGCATCAGGTCGTCGGCGTGCGCCGCGGCGGGCGCCGTGGTCGCCGTCATCCCGAGCGGGCCCGTGAGGCGGTCGGCCAGCAGCTGCGCGTAGGTCGTGCCCGCGCGCGCGGCGAGGGCCTGACCGACGAGCGCAGCCCCGAGGTTGGAGTACTGCGGCGTGGCGGTCGTGGCGAGCGGGGTGCGGGCGGCGGCCGTGAGCAGCGCCGCGACGTCGACGCCGTCGTACGGGTTGCGGCCCGCCACCGACGCCCAGGTGCCACGCACCAGCAGACCCGGGTCGACGGGCAGCCGGGGGAGGCGGCCCGCGTGCGCCGCCGCGTCGCCGAGCCGCACGCCCGCCACGTCGCCGCCGCCGAGATCGAGGTGGTCGCCGAGCCGGTCGTCGAGCGTCACCTCGCCGCGGTCGACCGCATCGGCCAGCAGCAACCCGGTCATCGCCTTCGACACCGAGCCGACCTCGAACTCCGTCCGCTCGTCGGCGCCGAACCCCGCGAACGTCACGCGTCCGTCCTCCACGAGCGCGACCGCGAGGCGGTGCGTCCGCACACCCGGCAGGGCGTCACGCACCGCCGCGGCCAGCGCGACGTCGCCCGTCATCCCGGCCGCGAGCACCGGGCGCCGTGCCCGCGCCGCGAGCGCCGTCACGACGGCCATGAGCACGAGCACGACGGCGGCCACGACGACGGCGGTCGGCACGGGGCCGTCCGCGGTCGGCACGGCGAGCGCCTCGGTCATCGGACGGTCCTCCGGTCGAGGGCTGCGGGTGTGGGGCGGGGACGCGACGGGCGCGCCACCGCTGGATCGAGCCGGGGCTCGATGACGGTGGTGCGCCCGTGCGTGGGACGGCCGGTCGTCGCGAGGAGGCGACGACCGGCCGTGAGGACGTCAGACGTCGCGTCGCTTCATGAGCACCGCGGCCACGCCGAGCAGCACGACCACCCAGGCCACGAGGACGCCGTAGCCCTGCCACGCGGTGAGGTTCGCGCCGTGCTCGGACATCGAGTTGACCATGTCGACCGTCATGTCGGTCTGCGTGATCTTCGACCCCGCGGTGGCCGGCAGGAACGGGCTCACGTACTGCAGCGGCTCCCACGGGATGGCCGCGACGACGTTCTCGACGACGAGCAGCAGCGCCAGGATCGTCGCGAGCGCCGCGGCCGAGTGGCGCAGCAGCGCACCGATCGCGAACGCGAACGCCGCGATCGTCGCGAGGTACAGCGCGCACCCTCCGAGGACCCGCAGGACCTGCGGGTCGGACAGCTCGGGCGCCAGGTCGATGCGCGACAGGAAGAGGTACGCGACGGCGTAGCCGAGCGCGACCGCGACGGCCGCGACGACGAGGATCGTCGCGGTCAGCACCGCGAGCTTCGACCACAGCACGGGCGTGCGGCGCGGGGCCGCGGCGACGCTCGACCGGATCATGCCCGTCGTGTACTCGCCGGAGATCGCGAGCACGCCGAGCACGACGACCGCGATCGACGCCATCTGCACGGCCGGCAGGAACGGCGTCAGGCCGAGGTCGACCGCCTCGGCACCCGTGGGCGCGTCGTCGATCTGCGTCGACATGACGCCCGCGACGGCGGCGACCAGGCCGACCATCACGACGACGGTCATCGCGAGCGTCCAGATGGTCGAGCGGACCGTCCAGAGCTTGATCCACTCGGCGCGCAGCAGGTGCCCGAACGTCACCCGGTACGGGCTCGCCGACGGCGCCTTGGCCGGCGCGGTGGGGGACAGGGTCGCGGTGCTCATGCGGACTGCTCCTGGGCGGTCGTGGCCGTGCCGGGCACGGTGGCGGAGTGGTACTCGACGGCGTCCTGCGTGAGGCTCATGTACGCGTCCTCGAGCGAGCCGGTCACGGGCGTGAGCTCGTGCAGGACGATGCGCGCGGCGGCCGCGGTCTCGCCGACGCCCTCCGACGTCGCCCCCAGCACCTCGAGCACACCCGGCTCGACGGGGTTGACGGTGACCTCGGGACCGGCGAGGAGCTGTGCGAGCTGCGTCGCCTGCGGCGAGCGGACCCGGACGGTCGAGCGCGTCGCGCGGGCGACGACGTCGGACACCGGTCCGTCCGCGATGATCCGGCCCTTGCCGATGACCACGAGGTGGTCGGCCGTGAGCGCCATCTCGCTCATGAGGTGCGACGACAGGAAGACCGTCCGCCCCTCGGAGGCGAGGTACTTGACGAGGTTGCGGACCCACAGCACGCCCTCGGGGTCGAGGCCGTTGACGGGCTCGTCGAGGATCAGCGTGCGCGGGTCGCCGAGCAGCGCCGCCGCGATGCCGAGGCGCTGGCCCATGCCGAGCGAGAAGCCGCCGACGCGACGCTTCGCGACGCCGTCGAGACCGGTCATCCCGATGACCTCGGTCACGCGCTTCTCGGGGATGCCGTGCGTCGCCGCGAGCGCCCGGAGGTGGTTGCGCGCCGAGCGGCCCGTGTGGACGGCCTTTGCCTCGAGCAGCGCGCCCACCTCGGTGAGCGGCGACCGGTGCTGGGCGTACGGGCGGCCGTTGACCGTCACCGTGCCGTGCGTCGGGCGGTCGAGGCCCACGATCATGCGCATCGTCGTCGACTTGCCGGCGCCGTTCGGGCCCAGGAAGCCCGTCACCTTGCCGGGCTGGACGGTGAACGAGATGTCGTTCACCGCGGTCTTGCTGCCGTATCTCTTCGTCAGGCCCTGTGCCTCGATCATCGTCTTTCCTCAAGTCGGGAGCGTTGTGGCCGTGATCGACCCTAGGCCCGCACGGACGCGCAGGTCATCCGTCAGAAGACCTGAGATCGAGGTCAGGGTCACCCTGAGGTCGCATCAGGGAGATCGCCCTCCTCCTCCCTTGGAACGATCCGGGCTCCTGCGACGTTCCGTACGATGGACGCCCGATCTCGGCGCGTCCGACAGTGACCGACCGCCTGCCCAAGCCGTCCCGGAGGACGCCATGAGCAACCCCGTCTTCAGCAACAGTCCCGTCTTCGGGGACCCGAACGACCGGCGCAACCGTGCCCGTGCCCAGGCCGGTGCCGGCAGCGGCGCCATGGCGACGCAGACGATCGACGCGGTGACGCTCGACAAGATGTACGAGGCGCCGTCCGCGACCGCGCGTGACACCGGACGCCTCACCTACGACGACGTCATCATCAAGACGGCGGGCCTGTTCGCGCTCCTCGTGGTGAGCGCCGCGGTCACGTGGACGCTCGTGCCCGGCCTGTGGGTCGTGGGCGCGGTCGTCGGCCTGGTGCTCGGCCTGGTCAACGCGTTCAAGCGCGAGCCCAGCCCGGTCCTCATCTCGCTGTACGCCGTCGCGCAGGGCGTGTTCCTCGGCGGCATCAGCCTGTACTTCGAGCAGCGCTGGCCGGGCCTCGTCGTCCAGGCCGTGCTGGCGACGTTCGCGGTGTTCGCCGCGTCGCTGTTCCTGTTCCGCTCGGGCCGGGTCCGGGTCACGCCGAAGTTCACGCGCTGGCTGATCGTCGCGCTCGTCGGCTACCTCGTCTTCTCGCTGGTCAACGTCGTCCTCATGATCTTCAACGTCGGCGGCGGCGAGTTCGGCCCGCTCCGCAGCGGCCCGCTCGGGATCGTCGTCGGCCTCGTGGCCGTGGGTCTCGCGGCGGCGAGCCTCATCGTCGACTTCGACTCGATCAAGCGCGGCGTCGAGATGGGCGCCCCCCGCAAGCTCGCGTGGTCGGCCGCGTTCGGCCTGGTCGTCACGCTGGTGTGGCTCTACCTCGAGCTGCTCCGCCTGCTCGCGATCCTGCGCGGAGACTGATCCCGGGCCGTCGCCCGCGACGACCCCTCGCACGACCTCACCGGCCGGTAGCGCACCTCCTGCGCTACCGGCCGGTAACGTCGTGTCGGTGAAGTACGCCGAGCACATCTCCGAGCTGGTCGGCGGCACGCCGCTCGTCCGGCTGTCGTCGGTCACCGCGGGCCTGAGCGCCACGATCCTGGCGAAGGTCGAGTACATGAACCCCGGCGGGTCCGTGAAGGACCGGATCGCGCTCAAGATGGTCGAGGCCGCCGAGGCGACCGGTGCGCTGCGCCCGGGCGGCACGATCGTCGAGCCGACCTCCGGCAACACGGGGGTCGGGCTCGCGCTGGTCGCGCAGCGCAAGGGCTACCGGTGCGTGTTCGTGTGCCCCGACAAGGTGAGCCAGGACAAGCGCGACGTGCTCCGCGCGTACGGCGCCGAGGTCGTCGTCACGCCCACCGCGGTGCCTCCGGACCACCCCGACTCGTACTACTCGGTGTCCGACCGGCTCACGCGCGAGATCGAGGGCGCCTGGAAGCCCAACCAGTACGCGAACCCGAACGGCCCGGCGAGCCACTACGAGTCGACCGGCCCGGAGATCTGGGCCGACACCGACGGGCGGGTCACGCACCTCGTCACGGGTGTCGGCACGGGCGGCACGATCACGGGCACCGGCCGCTACCTGCACGACGTGTCCGCGGACCGGTCCGAGGCCGACGGCGGTCGCGTGGTCGTCATCGGTGCCGACCCGGCCGGCTCGGTCTACTCGGGCGGCGACGGCCGGCCCTACCTGGTCGAGGGCGTCGGGGAGGACTTCTGGCCCGCCGCGTACGACCCGACCGTCCCCGACGAGATCATCGCGGTGTCCGACGCCGACTCCTTCGCGATGACGCGGCGACTCGCGCGCGAGGAGGGACTGCTCGTCGGCGGCTCGTGCGGCATGGCCGTCGAGGCGACGCTGCGGTACGCCCGCGAGCTGCAGGAGCGCGACCCCGAGGCCGCCGCACGGGCCGTGATCGTCGTGATCCTGCCGGACAGCGGGCGCGGCTACCTGTCGAAGATCTTCAACGACTCGTGGATGCGGTCGTACGGGTTCCTCGCCGACGACCAGGGTGCGACCGTCGCCGACGTGCTGCGCACCAAGACGGGCTCGCTGCCGTCGCTCGTGCACACGCACCCGACCGAGACCGTGCGCGACGCGATCGAGATCCTGCACGAGTACGGCGTCTCGCAGATGCCCGTCGTCGGGGCCGAGCCGCCCGTCAAGGTCGGCGAGGTCGCCGGGTCGGTGAGCGAGCGCGACCTGCTCGACGCGGTCTTCTCCGGGGCCGCGGCGCTGTCCGACCGGGTCGACCGGCACATGTCGGCGCCGTTCCCGCTCATCGGGTCGGGGGAGTCCGTGCAGGACGCGCGCGAGGCCCTCCAGAAGGCGGACGCGCTCATGGTCGTCGACGACGGCGAGCCGGTCGGCGTCCTCACGCGCCACGACCTCCTGGGCTTCCTGGCCCGCTGACGCGCCACCCGGCCCCCGCCCTCCGGCGACGACGGGGCGACCCGGGTCTGGGTACCGCTCAGGGGCGTGTCCCGGTCGCCAGGCCCGGGTCGGCGGCCGGTCTCGGCGGGAGGCGGTTTCCTGAGGTCGGCGCGGGCGGGGTAGCGTCCCGACGTGCGCCGTCCGCGGCGCGCTGCGCGTCCGCACGTCATCGCCGAAGGAGCACGATGGCCCTGTTCGACCTGCCCCTGCCCGAGCTCGAGCGGTACCTCCCGGAGCTCGACGAGCCCGCGGACCTCGACGACTTCTGGGCGACCACGCTCGCCGAGGCCCGCCGTCACGAGGTCCTGGTCGACGTGACGCGGACCGACGCGGGCCTGCGCCTGGTCGACGTCGACGACCTGACGTTCGCGGGCTTCGACGGCCAGCCGGTGCGCGCGTGGGTGACCCGCCCGGCGGGCAGTGCGGAGTCGGGCGAGCTGCTGCCCGCGGTGGTCGAGTACATCGGCTACGGCGGCGGGCGCGGGTTCGCGCACGAGCGGCTCGCGTGGGCGACGGCGGGCTTCGTGCACGTCGTCATGGACACGCGCGGGCAGGGCTCGACGTGGGGCAACGGCGGCCACACGCCCGACCCGGCGGGTTCCGGACCGGCGTCGCCGGGCGTCATGACGCGCGGCATCCAGGACCCCGAGCAGCACTACTACCGCCGGCTCATGACGGACGCGGTGCGAGCGGTCGACGCGGTGCGGGCGCTGCCGGGCGTCGACCCGCGGCGCGTGACCGTGGCGGGCATCAGCCAGGGCGGCGGCGTCGCGCTCGCGGCCGCGGGACTGTCCGACGGGCTCGCGGCGGCCATGCCGGACGTGCCGTTCCTGTGCCACTACCGCCGGGCGGTCGACATCACCGACGCGTTCCCGTACGGCGAGCTCGTCCAGTACCTCGCGGTGCACCGCGGCGCCGAGGAGCGCGTGTTCCGCACGATGGCGTACTTCGACGGCGTGCACCTGGCCCGACGGGCGACCGCGCCGGCGCTGTTCTCGGTCGCGCTGCGCGACATGACGTGCCCGCCGTCGACGGTGTTCGCGGCGTACAACCACTACGCGGGCCTGACCGGTGACCGGCCGCGCACGGACATCGAGGTCTACACCTTCAACCAGCACGAGGGCGGCCAGGCCCACCAGCTCGAGCGCCAGCTGCGGTGGCTCCCGTCGGTGCTGTGCGCGTCGGAGAGTGCCGCGGTGGAGACCGCGACAGTCCGCTGACAGGGGTCCGCGGCCCCATCGCGTCGGGACGGCACGGGCGTCGCCGCCGGCTCCGGACCGGGTGACATCTAAGTTACGCACTAGTAACTTACGGTTGCGTAGGTTACGGTCGTGCGATGGACAGCGCGCCGCCTCTCTCGTTCGACCTCCCCCGCGGGGTCCCGCGGGACGTCGACGTCCCCGACGAGCCGCTCACCGCCGCCCTCGACCGCGCCGCCGCGACCTGGCCCGACCGCGTCGCGCTCGACTTCCTCGGCGCCACCACGACGTACCGCGCGCTCGCCGACCGCGTCGCGCGCGCCGCGCAGGTGCTGCTCGACCTCGGCGTCCGCCCCGGTGACCGCGTCGCGCTCGCGCTGCCCAACTGCCCCGCGCACGTCGTCGCGTTCCAGGCCGCGCTGCGGGTCGGGGCGGTCGTCGTCGAGCACAACCCGACCTACACGGCCGACGAGCTCGCGCACCAGCTCGCCGACTCCGGCGCGGTCGTCGCGCTCGTCTGGCAGAAGGCGGTCCCGGCCGTGCTCGCCGCACGCGACCGCACCGACGTGCGCACCGTCGTCGCCGTCGACCTCGCGGCCGACCTCCCGTGGCGCAAGCGGCTCGCGCTGCGACTGCCCGTCGCGAAGGCCCGTCGGACGCGTGCCGCCATGCAGGGCCCCGTCCCGGCCGGCACCCCCTCCTGGCACCGCCTCGTCGCCGGCGCGCGACCGCTCGACCCGGCGACCCCGCAGCCCCAGGCGCACGACGTCGCGCTCCTGCAGTACACCGGCGGCACGACGGGGACGCCCAAGGCCGCGGTGCTCAGCCACCGCAACCTCGTCGCGAACGCGATCCAGGGGCACGCCTGGACCGGCGTCGCACCCGGCACGGAGGTCGTCTACGGCGTCCTGCCGTTCTTCCACGCGTTCGGCCTCACGCTGTGCCTCACGTACGCGGTGCGCGTGGGCGCGACGCTCGTCGTGTTCCCGTCGTTCGACCCCGCCCTGGTGGTCGCGGCGCAGCGCCGCCGTCCCGGCACGTTCCTCCCCGCCGTCCCGCCGATGCTCGACCGGCTCGTCACGGCCGCCGAGTCCGCGGGTGCGGACCTCACGTCGTTCACGCACGCGATCTCCGGCGCCATGGCGCTCCCGGCCGAGACCGCGCGTCGCTGGGAGGCCGCGACCGGCGGGCTCGTCGTCGAGGGGTACGGCATGACGGAGACGTCGCCCGTCGCGCTCGGCAACCCGCTCACGCCCGAGCGTCGCCCCGGCACGCTCGGCCTGCCGTTCCCGAGCACCGAGGTGCGGGTCGTCGACCAGGAGGACCCGACGCGCGACGTCGACCCGGCCACCGGCGGCGAGCTGCTGATCCGCGGGCCGCAGGTGTTCCAGGGCTACTGGCAGCGCCCCGACGAGACCGCCGCGCAGCTCCTGCCCGGCGGCTGGCTGCGCACCGGTGACGTCGTGCAGGTCGTCGACGGCAGCGTCGTCCTGGTCGACCGCATGAAGGAGATGATCGTCACCGGCGGCTTCAAGGTGTACCCGTCGCAGGTCGAGGACCACCTGCGCGGCATGCCGGGGATCGCCGACGTCGCCGTGGTCGGCGTGCCGGGCGGTGCGATGGGCGAGTCCGTCGTGGCCGCGGTCGTCCTGGCCGACGACGCCTCCGGGGTCGACCTCGCGGCCGTCCGCGCGTGGTGCGAGCAGCGGCTCGCCCGGTACGCGCTGCCGCGCCGGCTCGTCGTGCTCACCGAGCTGCCGCGCTCGCAGGTCGGCAAGGTCCTGCGCCGGGTCGTGCGCGAGCAGGTGCTCGCGGGCGGCGCCGCCTGACCCCTCGACCCGTGAGGGGCGGTCGTCGGCGAGTCGTGCGTCCGGGCCGACGCCCACACCGGCGTCCGCGGCGAGCGCCGCCCCTGACGTCCCGGCCGCCGTGACGTGCGCGTGCCACCCCGAGCGGGTCAGGCGACGGGGGTGCCCGCCGTCGCGTGCAGGCCGCGGACGAGGCCGTCGACGAGGTAGCGGTAGCTGACGTCGACGTCGTCGGGCATCCCGAAGCCGCCGTCGAGCTCGAGCACGACGAACCCGTGCAGCGCGGCGCGCACCGCCCGGACCGCGTCGACGTGCCGCGCGGCCGGGACGCCGAGCCCGGCCACCGTCTCCGACATCAGCGTCACGGTCCGGGCCGCGGCCACCTGCACCGCGGTCGCGTCGGCGTCCTGCGGCCAGCCGCCCACCTGCACGGCCCGGTAGCGGCCGGGGTGCCGGCGCGCGTAGTCGCGGAGGGCGTCCGCCATCGCGCGCAGGCGCTGCTCCGGCTCGGCGTCGGCGGGGGAGGCGTCGTCGAGGGTCTCGGTGAAGTCCTCGACGCACGCGCGCGCGACGTCACGCCGCAGACCCGGCAGGCCGTCGACGTGCTTGTAGAGGCTCGGCACGGCCACGCCCGCGCGCGCGGCGACGGCGGCGAGCGTGAGGTCGCCGAGCCCGCCCGGGGACTCGTCGAGGACGGCGAGCGCGAGCGCGACGACGGCCGACCGGTCGAGGCCGGCCCTAGGCACGTCGGTCCGCCCCGCCCGCGACGCGGTCGACGAGCGCGACGAGGTGCTCGGCGACGGTCGCGGTGGCCTCGTGCTGCGGGTAGTGCCCGACGCCGTCGAGGAGGACGGGGGTGACGTGGGGTGCGGTCTCGGCCACGCCGCGCAGCGTAGCCGCCGGGTCCTTCGACTCGGGGTCCGCGCTGCCGGTGATCGCGAGCACGGGGACGGTGACGTCGGCGAGGCGCGTGTCCTCGTGGCCCTCGAGCAGCCGCAGGGCGAGGGTGCGGAGCTGCTCGAGGTGACCGGGCCGGGCGAGGTCCCGCCGCAGGGCGTCGAGGTGGGACCGCACGTCGACCGGTGCCTTGACGAGGGTGCTGTAGAACCACGCCCAGGCACGAGGGCCCCACGGGCGGCGGAGCAGGACGTGGACCTGGGCGCGCACGGCACCCGGCGCTGCGCCGTCGTTGGCGGCGTAGGCGAGCAGCGCGACGCCCGCGACGAGGTCGGGGCGGTCGGCGGCCGCGCGTGCGACACCACCGGCGCCGACCGAAGAGCCGACCAGGACCGTGGGCCGCTGAGGTGTCGTGCCGAGGTGCTCGGCGAGCGCGAGCGCGTCGCCGGCGATCCCCTCGACGCCATGACCCTCGGGGTCGACGGGGTCGGTCTCGCCGTGGCCGCGCAGGTCGAGCGCCGCGGTGCGGTAGCCGTGCGCGTGGAGCTCCGGCAGGACCGGGGCCCAGGTCGAGCGCAGGTCGCCCATGCCCGGCACGAGCACCACGAGGGGCCCGTCGGTGGGGCCGTCGACGGTGTAGGCGAGCCGCCCGAACGGGCGCAGGAGGTGCTGTGTCGTCGTCATGCGGTCAAAGCTAATGCCATTAGCCAACGCGCCGCAAGGGGGTGTGCGCAGCGCGTGACCCCGCGAGGTGCGGCACGATGGTCCGGCACTGTCACCCACCGAAGGAGTTCCGTCATGTCCGCAGCGCTGCCCGAGGTCTCGGGGTCGTTCGGCGACAAGCCCACGCTGACGTTCCCCGACGCGCAGCCGTCCGGCGAGCTCGAGGTGGTCGTGCTGTCGCGCGGCGACGGCGAGCTGGTCGAGGCCGGCGACGACATCGAGGTGCACTACCTCGGCCAGTCGTGGCAGGGAGGCGTCTTCGACAACTCGTACGACCGCCGCTCGACGATCTCGTTCGGGATCGGCGTCGGCCAGGTCATCGCCGGCTGGGACGAGGGCCTCGTCGGCCAGCAGGTCGGCTCGCGCGTGCTCCTGTCGATCCCGTCGCACCTCGGCTACGGCGACCGTGGCGTGCCGCAGGCCGGCATCAAGGGCGGCGACACGCTCGTCTTCGTCGTCGACATCGTCGGCACCAGCCGCTGACGTCGACGCGCACCGGCCGCTGACGCGCCGGTCGCCGAGCACGACACGCCCCCCGTCGCCAGCGAGCGACGGGGGCCGTGTCGTGCCCGGACGGGTGTCAGCGGTGCCCGAGCGGTGGCAGCCCTGGCAGCCGTGGCCCGACCGTGTCAGCCGCGCAGCACGTGCCGCGCGATGAAGTCGTTGCGGAACTTACCGTCCGGGTCGGTCCGCGCGACCAACGCGGCGAAGTCGTCCCACCGGGGGTACAGGCGGGCCAGGTCGCGGCCAGGGTCGGCGAACAGCTTGCCCCAGTGCGGCCGCGCGTCGAACGGCTGGAGGGCGGACTCGAGCGTGGGGAGCACCGCCTCGACCTGCGGCTGGAGCGGCTTCCACGTGAAGTGCAGCCCGACGCGGTCGTCGCCGTAGGCCGTCGAGAGCCACAGGTCGTCGGCGGCGATCGTGCGGACCTCGCTGACCTGCAGCAACGGCGACACGACCTCGGCCAGGCCGCGCACGGCCTGCAGTGCGTCGACCGCGTGCGCGCGCGGCACGAGGTACTCGGACTGCAGCTCGTCGCCGTTGCTCGGCGTGAACTCGAGGCGGAAGTGCGGCAGCCGCTCGTGCCACGGGCCGGGGACGCCGAGCTGCTGCGTGCAGTTGACGGGGTCGATGCCCGGCAGCGGGTGGCGCGGGCCGTCCGCGGGCGTCGCGCCGAACAGCTCCGCGCGGCGCTCGTAGCCGTCCGCGCCGACGCGCGACTTGCGCCACACCTGCTGGACCGCGTCGCCCGTCCAGTCCGTGAAGAGGCTCACCGAGTCCGCGCTCGACGTGACCGCGTCGAGGTCGGCCAGCACCGCGGCCCAGGGCAGGCCGACGTGCACCTCCTGCGCGACGAGGAACGTCGGCTCGACGTCGAGCGTCACGCGCGCCGCCACCCCGAGGGCGCCGAGCGCGACGACGGACCCGGCGAAGTCGTCGTCGCCCCGCGCGACATGCCGCAGCGAGCCGTCGGGCCCGACGAGGTCGAGCGCCGCGACGGCCGTCGACAGGTTGCGCGAGCGGTCGCCCGAGCCGTGCGTCGCGGTCGCGACCGCCCCCGCCACCGAGATGTGGGGGAGCGACGCGAGGTTGTGCACCGCCCAGCCGGCGTCGTGCAGGAACCGCGCGAGCGTCCCGTACCGGGTCCCGCCCGTCACCGTGACCGTGCGCGCGTCCTCGTCGAGCGTGATCTCCGGCTCGAGACCCTCGAGCGAGACGAGCACGGCCGGACCGTCGGCGAGGTCGTTGAAGCAGTGCCGGGTGCCCAGGGCGCGCACGCGGTCCTCACCGGCCACCACCTCCTGAAGCTCCTCGACCGTGGCCGGCGCGAGCACCCGCGGCGCGCGGTAGGTGTAGTTGCCGGCCCAGTTCGTCAGGCTCACGGGGCTGGGTCCTCTCGTCGTGCGGCTGGGGATCACCCCAACCTACGGTCACCAGGACGACGGTGCCGTCACGAAGACGTCGAACAGGGACGGCTCGTGCGCGTGCACGAGCACCATGAACACGACGAGGTCGAACAGCAGGTGCACGGAGACGACGTACGTGAGCGACGCCGTCTTCCGGAAGATCCAGCCCTGCACCAGCGCGAACGGGACCGTCAGCAGCGGACCCCACTCGCGGTACCCGAGCTCCCACAGGAACGACACGAACACCGCGGCCTGCAGGACGTTCGCGATCGGGAAGGGGAAGTGCACGCGCAGCAGCGCGAGGACCGTGCAGACGAAGAACAGCTCGTCCCAGATGCCCACCGCGTTGACGCCGACGAACAGCCGCGCGACCTCCTGCCCCGTGTCCACCACGGGCCAGTTGAGGTACGCGCCCGAGCCCAGGAAGTACCAGGGCAGGAGCAGGTACGCGAGCAGCACGACGACCAGCAGGTAGACGACCTGCGTCCGGCTCCAGCGGCGGCCCGTGCGCACCGGGAAGCGGATCGCGTCCTGCTTCAGGAGGTAGCGGTGCACGACGTAGGGGACGAGCACCGCCGCCGACAGCACGACCCCGAACCGCGCGATCCCCGCGTCGGACAGGTCGGCCTTGAGCGAGATCGTCGTGATGATCGCCATGCCCAGCCCGACGACGGCGAGGTCGCGGCCCAGCGCACGGTCGACCGCGAACGCCAGGAGGACGCCCGCGACGAGCGGCACGTACCCCCAGGGCCGCACGTGCACCGCGAACAGGAGCACGGCCGACCCGCAGACCAGCGCGGCGGCGAGCACGCGCAGCACGTCGCGCGGCGCCCAGCTCAGGCGCGGGACGGTCGGCGTCGTCGGGGCGGCAGGGGCGTCGGTCGGGGCGGCGTCCACCCGTGCAGTCTGCGGGGCCGGACGTGGTCCACGCGACCGCTCGCGGGGTGGAACGCTGTGCGGATGCCCGACGACCAGCCCTCCGGCGCACCCGCCGACCCGCACCCCGACCGCGCCGCCGACCAGCCCGTGGCCGCGACCGCCGACCGCCCGACCGACGAGCCCGACGCGGCGACCGCCGAGCGCGCCGCGGACGCCGTCGCCCCGCCGGCGGCGTCGCCCACGGCGGGCCCGCGCGTCGTCATCACCTACTGCACGCAGTGCCGCTGGCTGCTGCGCGCCGCCTGGTACACCCAGGAGCTCCTCACGACGTTCCACCGCGAGCTCGGCGAGGTCGCGCTGCGCCCCGGCAACGGCGGCGTCTTCACGGTCGAGGCCGACGGGCAGGTCGTCTGGGACCGCAAGGTCGAGGGCGGCTTCCCGGAGATCACGGTGCTCAAGCGCCGGGTCCGCGACGTCGTCGCCCCGGACAAGCCGTTGGGGCACTCGGACGGCCTCTGAGAGTCGCTGCCCGTCGCCGGCCGACGCCCACGGGCGAGGTCGCTGACCGCCCTGTCAGCCCGTCCGACCTGCGCAGACGTCCTGGACCCCGGTCCGGTCCCACGTGGACAGGCGTGGACCGGCGTCACCCGCCCGGACTACCTTCGCGGCGAACGCAGGCCTTCACCGGAGGCGGCGGGTCAAGCGGTCACGGGGGCCCGCGACCCGCCGCAGGGTGGGCGGACGGCAACGGGAGAGGGGCGCTCCTCGCCGTCCGCCCACCCGAGACGTCCCCCTGACGTCCCGCGCCGAGTGCGGCGGGACGTCAGGGGCGGACGGTCAGGCGCCCGTCGGGCGGGGGCAGGAGACGCCCGTGCCGCCCAGACCGCAGTAGCCGTTCGGGTTCTTGTCGAGGTACTGCTGGTGGTAGCCCTCGGCGTAGAAGAACGGCCCGGCCTCGTCGGCCGTGCGGATCTCCGTCGTGATGTCGCCGAAGCCCGACCGCGTCAGGCGCGGCTGGTACTCGTCGCGCGTGCGGACCGCCGCCTCCGCCTGCTCGGGCGTCGTCGTGTAGATCGCGGACCGGTACTGGGTGCCGACGTCGTTGCCCTGGCGGTAGCCCTGGGTCGGGTCGTGCGACTCCCAGAAGGTGCGCAGCACGTCGTCGTCGGACAGCACGGTCGGGTCGTACGCGACGAGGACCATCTCGGTGTGCCCGGTCATCCCGGTGCACGTCTCCTCGTAGGTCGGGAAGGGCGTGTAGCCACCCTGGTAGCCGACGGCGGTCGTGACGACCCCGGGCAGCTGCCAGAAGGCGCGCTCGGCGCCCCAGAAACAGCCCATCGCGACGTACAGCACGCGCGTGCCCTCGGGCCACGGGCCCGCGAGCGGGGTGCCCAGCACGGTGTGCGTCTCCGGGACCGTGTACGCGTAGCCGTCGCGGCCCGCGAGGGCCCGGTCCGGGGCCACCATCGTCGAGCGGAGCGCTGAGCCGAAAAGCCAGTTCATGGTCGCTGGTCCTCTCCGGGAGACCGGCGGTTCGCCTGGTC
Source organism: Cellulomonas algicola (assembly GCF_019024305.1). Lineage (NCBI taxonomy): Bacteria > Bacillati > Actinomycetota > Actinomycetes > Micrococcales > Cellulomonadaceae > Cellulomonas > Cellulomonas algicola. The sequence goes on from NZ_JAHKSJ010000008.1 coordinate 210,113, forward strand.
CATCCCGGCCAGCACAACCGTGCGCGCACGTCCGGTGTTCCCGGTGCCCGTGGACCGCGGGAGAGGCGCTGCGGACCGACGCGGCGACCGCCTGGGCGCGCGTCCGGGGGCAGTCCCGGGGCGCCACGGCCTAGCCTGGGGCGGTGACCACCCCACACAGCACCGACGGCGACGACCGACCCACCGCCGGCTTCGCGACCCGCGCCATCCATGCAGGTCAGGACCCCGATCCGACGACGGGTGCCGTCGTCCCGCCGATCTACCAGGTGTCGACGTACAAGCAGGACGGCGTCGGCGGCCTGCGCGGCGGCTACGAGTACTCGCGCTCGGCCAACCCGACGCGGGCGGCGCTCGAGGCCGCGCTCGCCGACCTCGAGCTCGGCGCCGCCGGGTTCGCCTTCGCGTCCGGCCTGGCCGCCGAGGACACGCTGCTGCGCGCCGCGCTGCGACCGGGTGACCACGTGGTCGTCCCCGACGACGCGTACGGCGGCACGTACCGCCTGATCGCGCGCGTGTTCGGGCCCTGGGGGATCGAGCACACACCCGTCGACCTCACCGACGCCGGCGCCGTGTCGGCGGCGATCCAGCCGGGCCGCACCAAGCTCGTGTGGGTCGAGACGCCGACGAACCCGCTGCTCAACGTCGCCGACATCGCCGCGATCTCGGCGCTGGCGCGCGGCGTCGGCGCGCTCCTCGCGGTCGACAACACGTTCGCGACGCCGTACCTGCAGCAGCCGCTCGCGCTCGGTGCCGACGTCGTCGTGCACTCGACGACGAAGTACATCGGCGGGCACTCCGACGTCGTGGGCGGCGCGCTCGTCGTCGCGGACGGCGCACAGCTCCCGGTCGGGCTCGACGGCCCGACCGGCACGACGCACCTCGCCGACGCCGTGGGCTTCCACCAGAACGCGTCCGGCGCGATCGCCGGTCCGTTCGACGCGTGGCTCACGCTGCGCGGCCTGCGCACGCTCGCGGTCCGGATGGACCGGCACGTCGCCAACGCGCAGCGCGTCGCCGAGTTCCTCGCCGCGCACGACGCGGTCACGTCCGTCATCTACCCGGGGCTCGAGTCGCACCCGGGCCACGAGCTCGCCGCGCGCCAGATGCGCGGCGCCGGCGGCATGGTCTCGTTCCGCACCGGCAGCGAGGCGTCGGCGCTCGCGGTGTGCGCGGCGACCGAGGTGTTCACGCTCGCCGAGTCGCTCGGCGGTGTCGAGTCGCTCGTCGAGCACCCCGGGCGCATGACCCACGGGTCCGTCGCGGGCACCGCCCTGGAGGTCCCCGACGACCTCGTCCGGCTGTCCGTGGGCATCGAGGACGCCGACGACCTGATCGCCGACCTCGACCGCGCCCTCGCCGCGGGACGTGGCGCGTGACCCTCGACAAGCCGGCCGCCGCGCAGGAGCCCTCGGTGCTCGGTGCGGCGCCCGCCGCGCTCGCGGCCACCTCCGCGACGCGCCCCGACGCGGACCGCCGTGCGCGCGCCGGCAACGAGTCGGTGCCGCCGTCCGTGCGCGCCGCCGCGTCGTGGTCGTGGCGCCTCCTGCTGATCGGCGCGGCGCTCGCCGTGCTGCTGTGGCTGATCGCGCAGCTCAAGGTCGTCGTCGTCCCCGTCGCGATCGCGCTGCTGCTGACCGTCCTGCTGACGCCGCTCGTCGGCTGGCTGCACCGCCGCCTGCGGCTGCCGCGCGGGGCGGCCGCGGGGCTCGCCGTCGTCGCGCTCGTCGCGGTCGTCGGGACGCTGCTCGGGCTCGCCGGGCGGTCCGTCGTGCGGGGCATCGGCGACCTGTGGTCGCAGGCGTCGCAGGGCGTCGACAAGATCCTCGACTGGCTCGCGACCGGCCCGCTCCAGCTGTCGACCGACGACATGCAGACGTGGGTCGACCGCATCCAGGAGTCCGCGTCGGGCGCGTCGTCGAGCGTGCTGTCCGGCGTGGTGACCGGCGCGACGACCGTCGGGCACGTCCTGGCCGGCGCGATCATCGCGCTGTTCTGCACGTTCTTCTTCCTGCTCGACGGCCGCACCATCTGGGCGTGGGTCGTCGGGCTCCTGCCGCGCGGCTCGCGCGAGCACGTGCACCAGGCCGCCCGACGCGGCGTCGTCACGCTCGGCGCCTACACGCGCACCCAGATCCTCGTGGCCGCGGTCGACGCGATCGGCATCGGCGTCGGTGCGGCGATCCTCGGCCTCCCGCTCGCGCTCCCGCTCGCGATCCTCGTGTTCCTCGGGTCGTTCGTGCCGATCGTCGGCGCCGTCGTCACCGGGTCCATCGCGGTGCTCGTCGCGCTCGTCGCGCAGGGACCCGGCGCCGCGCTGATCATGCTCGCGATCGTCCTCGGCGTGCAGCAGCTCGAGGGGCACGTGCTGCAGCCGTTCCTCATGGGTCACGCCGTGTCGCTGCACCCCGTCGCGGTGCTGCTGTCGGTCGCGGCCGGCTCGTTCGTCGCGGGCATCGTCGGCGCGCTGTTCGCGGTGCCGATCGCGGCCGTCCTCAACACCGTCGTGCTCTACCTGCACGGGCACGACAAGTTCCCGCAGCTCGGCACGCACGACCACGTCCCCGTGCGTGGACGCGGTCACCCCGTGCTCGACCGGGCCGTCGCGCAGGTCGCCGAGCGCGAGTCGGAGCGCGACGCGACCGAGCGGACCGACGAGGAGCTCGGCGCGGGCGAGGCGACCGGCGAGGACGAGGCCGCGACCGTCCAGGGAGCCGACGACCCGCCCGTCCAGCGAGCCGACGACCGGCCCGGCCGTGGTGCGACGGCCGACGGCGGGACGCGGTGAGCCTCGACGTCGCCGCGGCCGCACGCCTGCTCGACGGCGTCGCCGAGCGCACGCCCGTGCAGCGCAGCCGCGCCGTCAGCCAGGTCGCCGGTGCGGAGGTCTGGCTCAAGTGCGAGAACCTCCAGCGCGCCGGGTCGTTCAAGATCCGCGGCGCCTACACGCGCATGGCACGCCTGACCGACGAGGAGCGCGCGCGGGGCGTCGTCGCGGCGTCGGCGGGCAACCACGCGCAGGGCGTCGCGCTCGCGGCCCGCATCCTCGGCATCGAGGCCTACGTCTACATGCCCGTCGACGCGGCGCTGCCGAAGATCGCGGCGACGCGCGACTACGGCGCGCACGTCGAACTGGTCGGGACGTCCGTCGACGAGGCCCTCGTGCACGCGCGCGAGCACGCCGAGCGCACGGGCGCCGTCCTCGTGCACCCGTTCGACCACCCCGACGTCGTCGCCGGGCAGGGGACCATCGCGCTCGAGATCGCGGAGCAGGTGCCCGACGTCGCGACCGTCGTCGTGCCCGTCGGGGGCGGCGGGCTCGCGGCGGGCGTCGTCGAGGCCCTCGCGCAGGTCCGCCCCGACGTGCGGGTCGTCGGCGTGCAGGCCGCCCGCGCCGCCGCGTACCCCGCGTCGCTCGCGGTGCACCACCCGGTGCCGGCCCCCGAGCTGCGGACCATGGCGGACGGCATCGCGGTCGGGCTCCCCGGCGGTGTGCCGTTCGAGGTGCTCGACCGGCACCACCTCGAGGTCCGCACGGTCTCCGAGGAGGACATCTCCCGGGCCGTGCTGCTCGTCGCGGAGCGCGCCAAGCTGCTCGTCGAGCCGTCGGGGGCCGTCGCCGTCGCGGCGCTCATGGCGGCACCCGGCACGTTCGAGGGTCCGGTCGTGGCGATCCTGTCCGGCGGCAACATCGACCCGCAGGTGCTCCTGCACGTCGTCCGGCACGGCCTCGCGTCGGCCGGGCGGTTCCTCGCGCTGCGCGTCCGGATCGACGACCGGCCGGGTGCGCTCGCGTCGCTGCTCCAGGACATCGCGGAGGCCGGCGGGAACGTCATGCACCTCACGCACGCCCGCACGGGGTCCGACCTGGCGTTCGACCAGGTCACCGTCTCGGCGCAGGTCGAGACGAAGGGGCCTGAGCACTGCGCGCAGGTCATGGCGCACCTGCGGGCGACGGGCTACCAGGTCCAGGGGGACTGAGCCACCGCGCACGGGCCGAGCCGCCGAGCGTCGCCGGCCCGTGTCGGCCGGCGCCGCTCCCCGAACGCCGACGCGGCGCCCCCTCAGCAGGGGAGCGCCGCGTCGAGGACCGTCGAGGTCAGGCGTCGAAGGGCTTCGCGCCGAGGATCTTGACCGGGATCTCGTTCCCGTTCGGGGCGGCGTACGACGTCGTGTCGCCCACCTTGGTGCCGTTGATCGCGGCGCCCAGCGGCGACGTCGGCGAGAACACGTCGATGTCCGCGGTCCCGGCGATCTCGCGCGAGCCCAGCAGGAACACCATCTCGTCGCCCGCGACCTCGGCGGTCACGACCATGCCGGGCTCGACGACGCCGTCGTCGGGCGGCGTGCCGATCTGGACGTTGCGGAGCTTGGCCTCGAGCTCGCGGATGCGGGCCTCCTGCTTCGCCTGCTCCTCGCGCGCGGCGTGGTAGCCGCCGTTCTCCTTGAGGTCGCCCTCGTCGCGGGCCGCGGCGATGCGCGCGGTGATCTCGTTCCGACCCTCGCCCTTGAGGCGGTCGAGCTCGGCCGAGAGCCGGTCGTAGGCCTCCTGCGTCAGCCACGTGGCCGCAGTCGTGTCGGTCACGATCGCTCCTTCCATGCATGCGTGCCGGTCGGTGACCGGCGGTTCGCCCCGGGGTGCCGCGCCGAGGTCGGCACGCACGTCGTGAGGCACGGTGATGAGGTGCACGCCGTTCCCACTCGGTCGCGTCGACCAGCGGTCACGCCGGACCGGGGCGGCGTGTGAAACGACCAGGATAGCGCACGGGGTCGGTCCGCCCGGTGCGGACCACTGCGGTGACGCTCGGTCGACCGGCTCGGAGGACCCGCTCGGCCGACGAGTCGGACGGCCGCTCGGACGACAGGCTCAGTCGATCGGCGTGCAGCCCGCCACGACGCCCGACACGGCGAGCTCGGCGGTCTGCACGGTGACCGTGACCCGCTGCGTCGCGGTGTCCGCGGGCCCGACCTCGACCGACCGCACGCCGACCTGCGCATACGACTCCGACAGCGCCTGCACCTGGCACGTGACGGTCGCGTCCCGGTCCTTGGTGACCTCGAACGTGACCTGCGTGGACGTCGGGCCGTCGACGCGGAACCCGACGTCCTTCCACTGCACCGGCTCGCGCACCACGCCGATGCCCACCCACGCGAGCACCACGACCGCGACCAGCACGAGCGCACCGAGCCCGACGCGTCGGAGCGTGGTCGACCGGGACGTAGGCTCGGGTCCGTAGCGCCCGGCGGGCGGGCGCACGGCGGGGGACTGGCTCACAGGGCTCCTCGGCGACGGGACGGGCGGGGGCAGCGCGCGTCGTGTGCGCGATCATTGTCCCTCGTCCCCCCGCACGTCCCGAACGGAGGCCTCGCGTGACCGGAGAGCGGCTGCGCCTGATGGCGGTGCACGCCCACCCTGACGACGAGTCGAGCAAGGGCGCCGCCACGACCGCGATGTACGCGGCGCACGGCGTCGACGTGCTCGTCGTGACGTGCACGGGCGGGGAGCGCGGCGACGTGCTCAACCCGTCGTACGGCGAGGTCGAGGGCGGCATCGAGGGCATGCGGGCGGTGCGGACGGCGGAGATGGCCGCGGCCGCGGAGGCGCTCGGCGTCCGCCAGCACTGGCTGGGCTTCGTCGACTCGGGGCTGCCCGAGGGCGACCCGCTGCCGCCGCTCCCGGAGGGGTGCTTCGCGCTGCAGCCGCTCGAGGTCGCCTCGGCGCCGCTCGTCGAGCTGGTCCGCGAGTTCCGGCCGCACGTGATCACGACGTACGACCCGTCGGGCGGCTACCCGCACCCCGACCACATCATGTGCCACCGCGTCGCGTACGAGGCGTACCACGCGGCGGGCGACCCGGAGCGCTACCGCGACCGTGGCGAGCCCTGGACGCCGCTCAAGCTGTACTACAACCACGGGTTCTCGATGAAGCGCATGCGGGCGATGCACGACGCGCTCGTCGCGGCTGGCCGGGAGTCGCCGTTCGGCGACTGGATCGACTCGCGGCAGGCGCGCGAGATCCCCGAGCGCACCGCGACGACGTTCGTGCCGGTCGCGGACTTCTTCCCGCAGCGTGACGCCGCGCTGCGCGCGCACGCGACCCAGATCGACCCCGACGGCTTCTTCTTCGCGATCCCGCGCGAGATCGAGCTCGCGCAGTGGCCGACCGAGGAGTACGAGCTCGCGCACTCGCACGTGCCGACGACGACGCCCGAGGACGACCTGTTCGCGGGCATCGCGCGGGTGGTGGGCGCGTGAGCGCGGTCGTGGCGCTGCTCGCGGCGGCGCCGAGCCCGTCGCCGAGCGACGTCGAGCTCACCGCACCCGGCGGCGGGTCGCCGGGGTTCCTCGGCTTCGTCGTGACGTTCCTGCTCGCCGTGGCGGCGATCGGGCTGTTCCTGTCGCTGACCAAGCAGCTGCGCAAGGTCGACCGGCGCGCCAAGCAGCTCGGGCTCGACGACGACGGGACCGGCGACGGGACCGGCGACGACACGACGGCCCGGGGTGACGGCGGCGCGACCGACGCGCCGGACGCGTCCGACCGCCCGGACGGGCCGGGCGCCACGGGCGGCGGCCGGTGAGCACGCGGCCGGAGCCGCCGCTCCGACCGGCGGTGCGCGTGACGGTCGCGCAGGTCGCCGTCAGCGACGACCACGCGGCGAACCGCGAGATGGTCCGCGACGCGTTCGCGACCGCCGAGCGGGCGCGCGCCGACCTGCTGGTGCTGCCCGAGTACGCGTCGGGCTTCCAGCCGCACGGCGTCGGGCCGGAGCACGCCGAGCCGCTCGACGGGCCCTTCGTGCGGCTGCTGCGCGAGCGGGCCACGGCGTCGGGCGTCGCGGTGGTCGCGGGTACGACGCTGCCCGGGACCGACGCGCGCGCGGTCAACGCGGTCGTGGCCGTCGACGGCACCGGCGACCTCGTCGGCGTCTACCGCAAGGTGCACCTGTACGACGCGTTCGGCCACCGCGAGTCCGAGCGGCTCGAGGCCGGGCCGGCCGACGCGCCGCCGCTCGTGCTCGACGTCGCGGGACTCCGGTTCGGGGTGCTGACCTGCTACGACCTGCGGTTCCCCGAGTCGTCGCGGCGCCTGGTCGACGCGGGTGCGCAGGTGCTGGTCTACCCGGCCGCGTGGGCGGCGGGCGAGCTCAAGGCGTGGCACTGGCGGTCGCTCGCGGTCGCCCGCGCGATCGAGAACACCGCGGCCGTGGTCGCCGTCGGGCAGGCGGGCAAGGGCGTCACCGGACGGTCGCTCGTGGTGGGTCCCGACGGCGTCGTCGGGCTCGAGCTGGACGAGGCTCCGGACGTGCGCACGGTCGACGTCGACGGTGCGCTGCTCGCGCAGGTGCGCGAGACGAACCCGTCGCTGGCCAACCGCCGCTACGCGGTGGTCCCGCGCGACTGACCGCCCGCCGCGGCGGCCGCGGGCTGCGCGCCGGACGGGTCCGACGGGCCCGGCGTGGGCGTCATGCGGACCCGTACGACGCGATCGACACCGCGACGTAGTGGCACGTGTACCCGACGACGGTCAGCGTGTGGAACACCTCGTGGAACCCGAACCACCGCGGGCTGGGGTTGGGTCGCTTGAGCCCGTAGACGACGGCGCCCGCGGTGTACGCGAGACCGCCGGCGGCCACGAGCCAGACGATCGCGGGACCGCCGGACCGCCAGAACTGCGGCAGGAACGCGACCGCGACCCAGCCGAGCGCGACGTACACGGGCACGTAGACCCAGCGCGGCGCGCCCAGCCACAGGACGCGGGCGAGCAGGCCGAGGAGCGCGCCGGACCACACGATGATCAGCAGGATGCGCGCGGTCTGCTCGGGCAGCAGGAGCACCGCGAGGGGCGTGTACGTGCCCGCGATGATGAGGAAGATGTTCGTGTGGTCGAGCCGCCGCAGGATGCCCTGCACGCGCGGGGACCAGCGCCCGCGGTGGTAGACGGCGCTGGTGCCGAAGAGCATGACCGCGGTGAGCCCGAACACGGCCGTGGACCACTTCGCGGCCGGGGTGGGGGAGAGGACGACGAGCACGATCGACGCCACGAGGACGAGCGGCGCGACCCCTGCGTGGATCCACCCGCGCAGCTTGGGCTTGATCGCGTCGGCCACCTGGCCGACCGCACCGGGGAGCCCGGAGGGCTGCGCGGAGGTGGAGCTCATCGGCGGTCTCGCTTCCGTCGTCCGACGTAACCTACGAGCCCGTAGGTTACGACACCGTAGGTAGCGCTGTCGACGCGCCCGACGTCGCGTCCATCCTGTCCGATCCGTCTCCTGCGCACACGACGGACGGGTACCGTGAGCGGGTTCCCGCCGTCGCCCGCCAAGGAGAGGTCCGCGTGCGCCTGCCCCACCCGGTGTACTCGCTGTACGAGAAGCGACTCGCCGCCTCGCTGCCACGCGACCGGGCACCCCGCCACGTCGGCGTCATCCTCGACGGCAACCGCCGCTGGGCGCGCAGCATGGGCGAGTCCACGCGGCACGGGCACCAGGCGGGCGCCGCCAAGATCGCCGACCTGCTGGGCTGGAGCGAGGACGTCGGCGTCGAGGTCGTCACGCTCTGGATGCTGTCGACCGACAACCTCAACCGCCCCGCCGACGAGCTCGAGCCGCTGCTCGACGTCATCGAGCACGCCGTCCGTGACCTCGCTGCCGCGGGGCGCTGGCGCCTGCAGGCCGTCGGGTCGCTCGGCCTGCTCCCCGCGAGCACCGCGGCCGCGCTGCGGGAGGCCGAGGCCGCCACCGCGCACGTCGACGGCCTGCACGTCAACGTCGCCGTCGGCTACGGCGGCCGGCACGAGATCGCGGACGCCGTCCGCTCGTTCCTGCGGGAGCACGCCGAGGCCGGCACGAGCGTCGACGAGCTGGCCGAGCAGTTCGACGTCGAGCACATCGCCGAGCGCCTCTACACCAAGGGCCAGCCCGACCCCGACCTCGTCATCCGCACGTCGGGCGAGCAGCGGCTCGGCGGGTTCCTGCTGTGGCAGTCGGTCCACTCGGAGTTCTACTTCTGCGAGGCGTACTGGCCGGACTTCCGACGCGTCGACTTCCTGCGCGCGGTCCGCTCCTACGCGGCCCGGGAGCGCCGGCTCGGCCGCTGAGCCCCAGGCTGATGCCTCGGACAACTGTCCGGGTGCGCGACCCGGGCGGTCGGACGAAGATGGAGGCCGGTCCGGAGCAGCGCGCTGCGGGCCGATGGCGCGCAGCGCAGGGGGGTGCCGTCGATGCCGGTCCATGTCCTGAAGGTGTCCACACGTCAGCCGGACGTCGCGTACTCGGTCCTCAAGGACCTGTACTGCCCCCACCAGCGCCTGACGCTCGCCACCGCCTCGCCGACCTTCCTGTGCGACCTCCGGGCGACGAACGCCGGTGACCTCGGCGCGGACACCGTGCGCCTCTCGACCGGCGTGCAGTGCACGGTCGCGCCCGTCGACTACCTGCTCGTGACGACCGGCGTCGTGGGCACCGGGCGCTACGACGTGGGCGGCGACGAGGTCCGCATCGGGGCCGGGTCGGTGTTCCGGTTCCCCGACGACGACCCGCTGACCGCCACCTGGGACGGCATCGAGCTGCTCGTGCTGCGGCTGCCGCGGTCGGTGGTCGGGCGGGTCGCGTCGGAGAGGCTGCCCCTCGACGCGCGCGACGTGCGTTTCGGCGGGCTCGAGCCCGTGTCCGCAGCCGCGGGCCGGGCGTGGGTGCGCCTCGCGCACTTCGTCGCCGGGCAGCTCGCCGACGACGCGCCGAGCGCCGCGAACCCGATCGCCGCCGCCGCGCTCGCGGACCTGGTCGCCGCCGGCGCCCTCGCCACCTTCCCGAACACCACCCTCGACAGCGCGCTCGTGCGCGGGCCCGGGTACGCCGCGCCGTCCACGGTGCGCCGCGCGGTCGCGTTCATCGACGACCACGCGTCGCTGCCCGTCACGGTGACGGACATCGCGCACGCCGCGGGCGTGAGCGCACGCGCGCTCCAGAGCGCGTTCCAGCGGCACCTCGGCGTGACGCCCATGGCGTACCTCCGGCGCGCGCGCCTCGAGGGCGCGCACCGCGACCTCCAGGCGGCCGACCCGACGGCCGGCGACACCGTCGCCGACGTGGCGCTGCGGTGGGGGTTCGTCAAGACCGACCGGTTCGCGGCGGCGTACCGGCAGGCCTTCGGCGTCCCGCCCAGCCGCACGCTGCGCGGGTGAGCGGGTGCGGTCCGCGGGGGAGCGACGTCGTTATGCGGGTGGACGCGTGCGCCCGCCGGGGGCATCCGGACGTCGTGACGACACGGACGGCGGAGGCCACGCGCCGCACCGACCCGACCCGCCGGTGGCGCCCCGGTGAACGATGCGTGACACCGTCGCGTGTCGTGCGTCTCCTGTCGGTGGGCGGGGTTACCTTCCGCGTAGAGGACGGCGACCGCCGTCCCCGGGAGGCCAGCCCATGGAGCATCCGCTCCGGGAGGAGGGTCGGTCCCGGCCCTCACGCACCGGGCCGGCCGCCCCCGTCCCGCCGCCGAACGTCGGCCCCCTCCGCCCGCGCGAGCGGGCTGCCGTCGTGAAGCGTCCGTCTCGGCGCACCTAGCGCCGGAGGGAGCCTGCCGTGGTCAGCACCGCACAGCACACCCCGGGCACGTCGCACGGAACCGAGGCCCCGGACACGTCCGGGCGCATCACCTACGTGCTCGACACCTCGGTGCTCCTGTCCGACCCGCGGGCGATCCTGCGCTTCGCCGAGCACGACGTCGTCCTCCCGGTCGTCGTCATCACCGAGCTCGAGGCCAAGCGGCACCACGCCGAGCTCGGCTACTTCGCCCGCAGCGCGCTGCGCATGCTCGACGACCTGCGCATCAAGCACGGCCGGCTCGACCACCCCCTGCCCATGACCGACCAGGGCGGCACGCTCTGCGTCGAGCTCAACCACACCGACCCGAGCGCCCTGCCCGCGGGCTTCCGGCTCGGCGACAACGACACCCGCATCCTGGCCGTCGCGGCGAACCTGGCCGCCGAGGGCCGCGACGTCACCGTCGTCTCGAAGGACCTGCCCATGCGGGTCAAGGCCTCTGCGGTCGGCCTGCGCGCCGAGGAGTACCGCGCCGAGCTCGCGGTCGACTCCGGCTGGACCGGGATGGACGCGCTCGACCTCACCGAGCAGCAGATGGCCGACCTCTGGGAGCACGAGTCGCTCGCGCTCGCGGACGTCGCCGACTACGACTCGTCGGGCCTCGTCACGGCGCCGCGCGACCTGCCCTGCCACACCGGGCTCGTGCTGCACAGCCCGCGCGGGTCGGCGCTCGGACGCGTCACCGCCGACAAGCACGTGCAGCTCGTCCGCGGCGACCAGGACGTCTTCGGGGTGCACGGCCGCAGCGCCGAGCAGCGCGTCGCGATCGACCTGCTGCTCGACGAGGAGGTCGGCATCGTCTCGCTCGGCGGCCGCGCCGGCACCGGCAAGTCCGCGCTCGCGCTGTGCGCCGGTCTGGAGGCCGTGCTCGAGCGGCGTCAGCACCGCAAGGTCATGGTGTTCCGCCCGCTGTACGCCGTCGGCGGCCAGGAGCTCGGCTACCTGCCCGGCAGCGAGGCCGAGAAGATGAGTCCCTGGGCGCAGGCGGTCTTCGACACGCTCGGCGCGCTGGTGTCGAAGGAGGTCGTCGAGGAGGTCCTGGACCGCGACATCCTCGAGGTGCTGCCGCTCACGCACATCCGCGGGCGCTCGCTGCACGACGCGTTCGTCATCGTCGACGAGGCCCAGTCCCTCGAGCGCAACGTGCTGCTCACCGTGCTGTCGCGCATCGGCCAGTCGTCGCGCGTCGTCCTCACGCACGACGTCGCGCAGCGCGACAACCTGCGCGTCGGGCGGCACGACGGGATCGCCGCCGTGATCGAGGCGCTCAAGGGGCACCCGCTGTTCGCGCACGTGACGCTCACCCGTTCCGAGCGGTCGCCGGTCGCCGCGCTCGTCACGGAGCTGCTGGAGGGCATCGAGGTCTGACCGACGCCCGACCGACCTCCGAGCCACGACGGCCGGCCGCAGCACGACCGCGGCCGGCCGTCGCGTGCGTCGCTGCCCCGGACGGGGGACGTCGCGCGAAGTCACCTGGCGAAACGGCCACGCGTGGTGTCGGGACTCACTACTGTGCGCTCGACCGATGCGGCGCCGACAGCGTCGCCGGCGCCGTCCACCCCTCCAGGAGGCCCTCCCATGACCGCTCCCGTCGCGACCGGCACCAGCCCGAAGCTGCTGCTCCCCACGGTCCTGCTCTGCTTCTTCCTCGGCACGCTCGGTGTGCACCGCTTCTTCGTCGGGAAGATCGGCACCGGCGTCCTCATGCTCGTGACCCTCGGCGGCCTCGGCATCTGGACCCTCATCGACCTCGTGATCCTCATCATCGGCAGGTTCACCGACAAGGAGGGCCGCGTCCTCACGCAGTGGACGTGACCCGCTGAGCACGCACGACGGCCCCCGACCGCGCTGGTCGGGGGCCGTCGTGCTGCCTGGCGCGGTCGTCCGCCCCGGTTCGGGGTCAGCCCTCGACGAGGCGCCCGTCCGCGATCCGCAGCACGCGGTCGGCGAGCGACATCATGAGCGGGTCGTGCGTCGAGACGATCGCCGTCATGCCCTCGGCCTCGACGACGGCCCGCAGCAGCGCCATCACGGCCGTGCCGGTCTCGGTGTCGAGCTGCCCGGTCGGCTCGTCGGCGACCAGCAGGCGCGGCGAGTTCGCGAGGGCGCGGGCGATCGCGACGCGCTGCTGCTGACCGCCCGACATCTCGCCGGGTCGCTGCTGCGCGTGCGAGCCCAGCCCGACGAGGTCGAGCAGCAGCTCGACGCGCGCCTCGCGGTCCGCGGTCGGCAGCTTGCGCAGCCGCAGGGGCACGCCGACGTTCTCCGCCGCCGACAGCACGGGCACGAGCCCGAACGTCTGGAAGACGAACGACACGACGTCGCGCCGCAGCTCGACGAGGCCGCCCTCGTCGAGCGACGACACCTCGCGCCCGTCGACGACCACGCGTCCCTCGTCCGGCTTGTCGAGCCCGCCGATGATGTTGAGGAGCGTCGTCTTGCCGGAGCCCGAGCGTCCGACGAGGGCGACGAGCTCGCCCGGTGCGATCGTGAACGACACGTCCTGGAGCGCGTGCACCGCGGCGCTCCCCGTGCCGTACGTGCGGCCGACGTGCTCGACGCTGACGAGGGGGACGCCGGCCGGTGCGGCGCCGCCCCGGAGGGCCGCGGTCGTGGTGGTCACTGCTGCTCCTCGTGGGCGGGGACGGCGCGGTGGCGACCGGTGCGCGTCGGGGGCTCCTGCGGGCGGTCCGGCGGCAGGCGGTCGGGCCACACGCTCACGTGCGACGACTCGAGCGCGAGCCGGACCTTGCCGACCAGGTCGAGCGCCTCGCGGTACTCGCGGGGGAGCTGGACGCGGCCCGCGCGGTCGAGGACCGCGAACTCCTCGGCGACGACGTGCTCGGTGCCGTCGTCGGCGGTGTGCGTGCGCCGCACGACCTCGGAGCTGGTCCGGCCGTCGCGGATCGCGACGGTGCGCTGCACGTGCTCGCTGACGCTCGAGTCGTGCGTGACGACGACCACGGTCGTGCCGAGCTCGCGGTTCACCGTCCGCAGCCCCTCGAGGACGTCGTGCGACGTGGCGGTGTCGAGCTCGCCGGTCGGCTCGTCGGCGAACAGCACCTGGGGGCTGTTGGCGAGCGCGACTGCGATCGCGACGCGCTGCTGCTCGCCGCCCGACATCTGCGACGGGCGGCGGTCGGCGCAGTAGCCGACGCCGAGCACGTCGAGGAGCTCCGCTGCCCGCGCGCGCCGCACCCGACGCCGCGCACCCGCCAGGGCGAGGGGGAACTCCACGTTCTCCGCCGCGGTCAGGTACGGGACGATGTTGCGGGCCGTCTGCTGCCAGACGAACCCGACCATCGACCGCCGGTACGCGACGCGCTGCTTGGCCGACATCGACATGAGGTCCCACGGCCCGACGCGCACCCGGCCGGCCGTCGGCACGTCGAGGCCCGACAGCACGGACAGCAGCGTCGACTTGCCCGAGCCCGAGGCGCCGACGATCGCGACGAGCTCGCCCTGCTCGACGAGCAGGTCGAGGCCCTGCAGCGCCTGCACCTCGACGCCCTCGGACTGGTAGATGCGGACCAGGGAGTCGCACACGATGAGCGCGTCCTCCCCGAACGCGCCGGTGCGCTGCCGGGCGCGCTCCTCCAGCGTGCCCAGCGTCGGCGCGAGTGCCGTCGGCGTGGCGTTCACGAGGACCTCCGAGGGGGACGGGGCAGGAGCGGGGACGGGACGGGTGGGGCGGCGTGGCGCCGCGGTGGGGCGGTCATCGTTCACCGACCCGCAGCACCTCGCCGAGCCGGTCGCGCCGGCGCACGGCCGACTCGACGAGCACGGCGGCGACCAGGCTCACGGCGATGACGGCGGCCGCACCCGCGACGGGCACCCACGTGAGCCGGAGCTCGGCGGTGCCGGGCGCGCCGGTCAGCAGGTCCAGCCCGAGCGCGTCGGTCAGCGCCCACGGGACGACGACACCGATCGCGGTGCCCGCCAGGACGGAGACCACGGCGAGCGGGGCGAGCTCGCCGAGCGTGAGGGCGCGGGCCGTGCGGGCGTCGAGGCCTTGCGTGCGCAGCGCCGAGAGCGTGCGCCCGCGTTCGCGGGACGTCGCGACGACGGTGAGCGCGAGGGCCACCGCGGCGTACATCGCGAGGACGGCCGCGGACCCGAGCAGCAGGATCGTGAGACCCGCACCGACCGGTGACGAGCGGGCGGAATCCAGCCACTGCTCGCGCACGGTCACCTTGACGCCGGCCTTGTCCTCCAGCCCGGCGTCCCGGACGGCGGCGGCCGCTCCCTCTCCCTGCACCCACACGGTCTGGAGCGGGACGGCAGAGCCGACGACCTCCTGGTAGCGCGCACGGTCGACCACGAACGCGGGGTCCGTGCCCCCCGCCTGCAGCTCGGCCAACGCCTCGTCGTCGAGCGGCACGACGCGCGGCACGTCGTCGACGGTGCCCTGGACGTCGATCGGCACGAACCCGTCGGCGGCCATGAACTCGGGCTCGAGGATCTGCGCGGTCCGCAGGAGATCGGGCGTCAGCAGCGCCGGGAGGCCTGCGGTGGAGGGTTCGGCGAGCCGCGCCCATCCGTCGGACGGCTCGCCGCGCGCCTCGAGCACGCGGGCCATGTCGACCGCGTCGACCATGAGCACGCGCGCCTTGACGCCGCTCGACTGCCCGAAGGACCGTCCGATCCGCTCGGACGCCGACGCGACGGCATCGACGCCGGGCGCCGTGCGCAGCAGGTCGACCTCCTCGGTCGAGACCGAGCCGTCGAGCCGGACGGTCGCGCCGACGACGACGTCGGCGGCGGTCAGCTGTCCCGCACGGACCGTGACGGCGGTCGTCCCGCTGAACACGACGAGCGCGACGGCCGTCGTGAGCGTGAGGATCGGCACGAGCGTGCCGGTCGCGCGCGCGGCGCGGGCGGACGCGACGACGCCGACCAGGCCGCGCCGCCGGGTCGCGGCGCGCGACAGCCCGCGGAGCACGGGCGGCAGGACGCGTGCGGCCAGCACGGTCGCGGCGGCCGCGAGAAGGGCCGGGGCCGCGGCGAGCAGCAGGTCGACGTCACCCGTGCTCGACGGGACGAGCCCGCGACCGCGCACCGAGACGACCGCGGCGGCGGCGATCGCCGCGAGCGCGAGCTCCGCGGTCACGCGCCGGGCGCCCTGCCGGCGGGCGACCCGCTCGCGGTCGCTGCGGTTCGCGGGCTGGCGTGCGCCGGTCCACGCGCGCCGGACGACGAGCGCCGACGCCACGGCCGGGGCCACCATCGCGACGACCGCGACCAGGCCGGCCACGAGCCAGCTGCCCTCGGTGCCGGGGACCACGAGGACGGCCACGAGGGCGCCGGTCGCGGCGGCGACCAGGCCGACGGGGACGCTCTCGGTGAGCGCCCGCACGACGACCGACGCGACGGACGCGCCGCGTGCGCGCTCGGCGAGCAGCAGACCCTCGCGCCGCCCGACGAGCAGCCGTGCGGCGAGCACGAGCGCGAGCGCGCCGACGGTCGCGAGACCCACGAGCAGCACCGAGGCCTGCGCGCGGGCGGCGGTGAGCCGGTCGACGGCGTCGTCGAGCACGGCCGGCAGGTCCGTCTCGATGCCGGGCTGCCCGTCGGGCGTCGCATAGGTGCCGGGCGTGGCGAGCAGGACCGAGAGGTCGCGCGCGACGGTCGCGGCGCCCCGCTCGGAGAACGCCTCGGGCTCGGCCGGCAGCCGCACGAGCCGCGAGATCGCGGTGACCTGCAGCGCCGCCATCGCGTCGGCCAGCGACTCGTCGGACAGGAGGTAGGCGACGCGGTTCTCGGCCTTGCTTCCCGTCGCGGCCGGGAACGGTGCGAGCAGGTCGTCGTAGGTCTGCCACTGCGCCGCCGTCGCGTCGATCGGCTCGAAGAGGCCGGTGACGTGCGCGACGACGCGGCCCGGAGCGGGCAGCGTCAGGGGGAAGCGGGTGCCGACGTCGATACCGAGCTCCTCGGCCGTGCGCGCGGCGAGCCCGACCTGGATCTCGCGCTCAGGCGCCGGCCTGTCGATGATCGCGGGTCCCGTGCTGCCGGTGTCCTCGACCGGAGCGGCCCAGACCGACGCCGCCGGCGCGGTGCCCTCGACCCAGCGGACGAGCGGGACACCGACCTCGTTGCTGCCGACGTGCACGAGCCGCATGACCTGGCCGGCGCCAGCGACGCGCGCCGTCCGCGTGATCGTCTCGACGCCGGTCACCGGCGCCGACGTGACCGCGCGGATGGTCCGGGGCGTCTCGCCCCAGACCACCGACGCGGAGTTGGCGAGGAGCGTCGCCTCGTCCGGGTCGGGCTCGCGCGCGCCGATGTCGTCGCGGTTCGGCAGCCGGATCGCGACGTCGGCATCCGTGCCGGCCTCGGCGACGACGCCCCGCACGGTCGCGTCGGCGGTCCGCGCCTGCAGGCGTGGGAGTGCGACGGACAGCAGCACGGTGACGGCGAGCAGCACGGCCGCGAGCGTGAGCAGACCGGCGTCGTCCCGGCTGCGCCGTCTGCTGACGAGCGGTGCGAGGGCGGTCGCGGCGCGCAGCGCGCCGCCCCGCTGGTCGGGGGGCGGCGCCGCGGCGGGCGTGCCGGGCCGCGTCGTGGTGGTCGTCATCGTTCGTCCCCCAGCCGGAGCAGCGTGCCGGACGCCCGGCGCACCAGGGCGTTCGTCGTGGTGGCGACCGCGAGCGCGACCAGTGCGACGAGGACCGCGACAAGCACGGCCTGCGCGGGCCACTCCCACTGGACGAGCGGGCGCGGCACCGGCCGGCGGCCCTGGCCGGACACCGTGAGCAGCGGTCCGACGACGCCCGCGAGCAGCCCGCCGATCGCGAGCCCGGCGGCCACGCCGAGGACGCCGATGATCCCGTGCTCGACGAGCACGGCGCGGACGATGCCGCCGCGCGGCGCGCCGAGCGCCTGCAGCCGCGCGAGCTCGAGCCGTCGGGTGCGGACGGACACGGTGGCGCTCATCGCGAACCCGGCGAACGCGAGCGCGAGCGCCGCGATCGTCACGACCCACAGCGCGGCCTGGACGCCCACCCGGAGCGGGCCGTCGGTCGCGACCGCGCGCGCGTCGACGCGTGTGGTCGGGTCGCCCAGCTCGGTCCGCACGATCTCCCCGGCGACGTCGGCGACGCGGTCGTCCGGGACCTCGAACCACCACTCGTCGAGCATCGGGTCGGCCCACCCCCACAGGAGCGTGGCGCGCGAGAGCACGTCGCGGTCGACCAGCAGCGCGGACCCGCGCGGGTGCCCGGGCAGGTACGGCACGATCCGCTCGACCTCGACGGCCAGTGCGCGGCCGTCCCCGAGGTCGAGCGCGACCTCGTCGCCGACCTCGGCCGTCGTGGCGGTCGCGAGCGTGTCCGTGATGACCGCCGGCACGGCCTCGGGCGCCTCGAACGTCGCGCCCGCGAAGGTGAGGCCGCCCGCGCGCAGGAGCTCGGGGATCATGCTGACGCCGAGGCGCAGGCTTCCGTCGACGACCGCGACGCCGGGCGGCTCCGGGAACCCGAGCACGGGGGGCCGGGCGTCCCAGGCCGCGCTGTCGAGCGCGACGGGCGTGACGGCGCCGGTCGCGCTGCCGTCCGCGCCGGGCGCGACGACGCGGAGGTCGGAGAGCGAGACCGTCATCGCGGACGCCTCGCCGCGGACGCGGCTCGCGCGGTCCTCGGGTGCGTCCTCGTCCTGCCCGGACTCGAGGTCGACGACCAGGCCGACGAGCGACAGCCCCTCGATGGCCTCGGGCAGCTCGACACGGAGGTCGTCGACGTCCTCCCCGACGTGCGGCGTGACGGGCACGGCGAGCGGGGTGCGGACCCCGAGGGCGTCCTGCAGGACGAGCGTGACGGAGGCGACGACGTCGGCCGACGGCTTGGCGTCGGTGCCGACGTCGACGAGGAGGGCGCGGACCTGACCGGGCAGCGCGACCCCGGTGGCGGGCTCGTCGGGGGCGAGCCGTTCGGTGACCTCCGCCCAGCCGCCGTCGATGCGACCGCGCAGCAGCGCGTCCGCGTGCGTCGTGTCGACCGCGAGCAGCTGAGCCCACGGCCGGCGCGCGTCGCTCAGCGTGTCGATCGAGCCACCGACGGCCACCTGGCGGTCGGTGACGGCGCTGACGGCGGTCGTGCCCTCGAGGGCGGAGACCCGGGTCGACTGCTCGAGCGGGGCGCCGGGCAGCCGGTCGAGGCGCAGGTCGGTCCCCGTCGCGAGGTCGGCCTGCTCCTGCTGCGAGGTCCGCCACGTCCCGAGGAACGCCTGCGCGAACGAGGCGACCGCGACGGCGAGCGTGAGCAGCAGCACGGCACCGGACGCGCGCGCGGGCCGGCGGCCGACCTCCCACGCGCCGAGCGGCACGACCAGCGAGCGGCTGCGCGACGCGACGCGCTCGCCGAGTCCGGCGACGAGCGGCAGCAGCCGCAGCGTGAGCACGGCGCCGGCGAGCAGCAGCAGGGCGGGCGCGGTGACGAGCACAGGGTCGATCCGGGCGGGTCCGGTGCCGGCGAGCACGGGGGAGCGATAGCCCTGGAGCTGCCAGATCCCGAGCCCGGCGAGCACGAGGATCGCGAGGTCCGCACCCGAGCGTGCGAGCCCGCCGCGACGGTCCTGCCGGACGAGCTGCTGCTCGGCCTCGACGACGCTGCCGCGCCGCCGCAGCAGCGGCAGCAGGAGCACGCCGGCGAGCAGGAGCGCGGCGACCGCGCAGGTCAGCCACAGGGAGACGGGTGTCCCGGGGTCCTGGTGCAGGCCGGCGGCGCGCAGCACGTCGAGGCGCGTGATCGCGTCGTAGGTGAGGCGCGCGAGCCACGGCGCGGCGAGCGCGGTGACGGCGGCGACGCCCGCGGCCTCGATCGTGGCGAGGCGCAGGATCTGGCCGGTGGTGGCGCCGCGCGACGCCATGAGCGTCTGCTCGGCCGCCCGGCGCTCGGCGAGCAGGCGTGCCGCGAGCAGCAGGACGGTCACCGCGAGGACGACGAGCAGAAGGCCGACGACCACGAGCGTGATCCGCGTGACCGCGAGCCCGGCGACGGCCTCGTCGATCGTCATGGGCAGGAAGGTCGCGAGCCGCGCCCCCGTGGAGACGGGCGAGGCGGCCGCGCTCAGGGTGGCCTGCCCGTCGGTGAGCGCGGTGCGCAGCGCGTCGACGTCGGCCGTGGGCGCGTCGGCGAGGTGCGGCGCGGCGACGACGCGCACGTTCGCGACCTGCACCGGTCCGGCCGCGAGGGCCTCGGGGACCGTGACGAGCGGGCCGTAGAGCGGGGCCGTGTTGAAGCCGAAGGTGCCCGGGATCGGCCACGCCGGGTGGAACTGCGCGCCGTCGAGCAGGTCGCGCGTCCACAGCGCACCGGGTCCGTCGAGCTCGTGCACGCCGACGACGACCATCGGCAGGTCCTGACGCGTCTCGGAGCTGCGCCCCGGCAGGACCGTGCCGACCGTCCAGCCGAGCGCGTCGGCCGCGGTGCGCGGGACGGCGACGGGCACGCGTCCCTCGGCGTCGACGGCGACGTCGGGCCACGTGCCGGCGACCAGCGTCGCGTGCTCGGGGATCGTCGGCTCGGAGGCGAGGTACGCCATCGGCAGGCCGATCCGGTTGCCCGTGCCGACGTGGTAGAGCGCGGACGTGAGCCACCGCTCCCGGTCGGCGTCGACGCCGCCGAGCAGGTCGTCGAGGTAGTCGTCGGCGACGGGGAGCGCCTCGGCCGGCGTCTCGCGGCCGAGCGTGAGCACCACGTCGATGTCGGTGTCGGTCGCGGACGACCGGCCCAGGGCCTCGCCGAGCGCCCGCGTCTCGCTCGTGTGCAGCAGCAGCGCGAACGTGCCGAGCAGCGTCGCACCCACGAGCGCGACGGCGAGCACGGCGGCGAGCAGTGTGCTCTGCGCGGCGGCGCGGTGCCGCAGCACGCGCAGCGTCCAGCCCAATCGAGCCTCCGGGGACCTCGTCGTCAGCACGCGCCGACGGGGCGACGGGCGCGGGATGCGTCGATGCTAAGCAGCCGTTCGGCGGGTGTGGGAGCGATTCCGCAAGTCCGAGACCGACCTGTGACCTTGCGCAACTCAGGGGGTGAGGAGTCGGTCGGCGGCCCGCGGGGATCGCGACGGAGGCTACTCGTCTGTATATTCCGGCTGGAATAGTTCGACCGGAGGAAGGAGACACGCGTGCCCGAGCTGTCCGCCGTCGCCGTCCTCGTCCTCGGCCTCCTGCGCGAGCACCCGCGGCACCCCTACGACGTCTTCCAGACGCTCGTCGAGCGCCGCGACACCCGGCTCGTGCGCGTCAACCCCGGCGCGGTCTACCACGCGGTCGAGCGGCTGGCCCGCGACGGCCTCGTCGAGGCGCTCGGCACCGAGCGCAGCGGCAACCGCCCCGAGCGCACCACCTACCGGCTCACCGACGCCGGCCGCAGCGCGTACGAGCGGCGGCTCGCGAGCTTCCTGGGCGACGACCACCCGGTCCACCCCGTCTTCTCCGTCGGCCTCGCCGAGGCGGTGGACCTGCCGCGCGACGTCGTCCGCGACGCGCTCGTCCGGCGCCGCGAGCGCGAGGCCGAGCGCCTCGCCGAGCTCGAGTCCGCCTACACCCGCGTGCGCGCGCAGGGCCTGCCGCGCCGCCACCTGCTCGACGTCGAGCACGACGTCGCACACCTGCGCCACGAGGTCGAGTGGCTCGACCGCACCGTCGCCGAGCTCGACGACGACGCCCTCGGCTGGGACGACCCGTTCCCCGCCGCCTTCCTCGAGGCCCGGCACCGCCGCCCCGCGGCGACCGCGACCAGCCGCTGACCCCGCAGGTCGGGGCACGCCACGCCACCGACCCCGCGCCGCACCCACCCCGCACCGACCGTCCCCGGAGGACCCATGACCACCGAGCAGCCCCGCGCGCTCGTCGACCTGCACGGGCGCAGCCCGTGGAGCGTGCTCCCGCCGCTGTGCCTCGGCTTCTTCATGATCATGATCGACACCACGATCGTGAACATCGCCGTCCCCACCCTCGTCACCGAGCTCGACGCGTCGTTCACCGAGGTCGGCTGGGTCAACAGCGCGTACCTGCTGACGTTCGCGGTCCTGCTGCTCGTCACGGGACGCCTGGGTGACCGGTTCGGCCCCAAGCCCGTCTTCGTCGTCGGTCTCGTCGTGTTCACGCTCGCGTCGCTGTGGTGCGGCCTGTCCGGCTCGATCGGGATGCTCATCGCCGCCCGGGCCGTGCAGGGCGTCGGCGGCGCACTGATGACGCCGCAGACGATGTCGATGATCACGCGCGTCTTCCCGCCCGCGCGCCGCGGCGCCGCGATGGGTGTCTGGGGCGCCGTCGCGGGCGTCGCGACGATCACCGGCCCGGTGCTCGGCGGCCTGCTCGTCGAGACCGTCGGCTGGGAGTGGATCTTCTACGTCAACGTCCCCGTCGGCGTCGTCGCGCTGTGGCTCGCGCTGCGCCGCCTGCCCGCGCTGCCCACGCACGCGCGGACCTTCGACGGGCTCGGCGTCGTGCTGTCCGTGCTCGGCATGTTCCTCGTCGTCTTCGGCCTGCAGGAGGGCGACACCTACGACTGGGGCACGGTCGTCGGGCCGGTGACGATCTGGGAGATCGTCGGCCTGGGCGTGCTCGTCCTCGTCGGGTTCGTGCTGTGGCAGCGGCACCTGGGCGACGACGCGCTCATGCCGCTGCGCCTGTTCCACGTGCGCAACTTCTCGCTGTCCAACGTCGCCGGTTTCGCGGTGACGTTCGCGATGACCGGCATCTTCTTCCCGTTCACGATCTTCGCCCAGCTGGTCCTCGGCCTGTCGCCGCTCCACGCGGCCCTCATCGGCCTCGGCGGCTCGCTGCTCTCGGGCGTCGTCGCGCCCGTCGCCGGACGGATGTCCGACCGCGTCCCGGCGAAGTGGATCGTCGCGACGGGCTTCGCGATCCTCGTGGTCGTCGTCGCGTGGCTCGCGGCCGTCATCCGTCCCGAGGTGCCCGTCTGGCAGCTCGTCCTGCCCATGACGGTGTTCGGCATCGGCACCGGCATGCTCTTCTCGCCGCTGGCCGCGACCGCCACCGCAGGGCTCGACCAGCGCAACGCGGGCGCGGGCGCGGGCGCGTTCAACACGAACCGCCAGATCGGCGGCGTCATCGGGTCGGCGGCCGTCGTCGCGATGCTGTCGTCGCGCCTCGGCATCGCGATCCCCGCGGCCGCGCAGGACGAGGCCGCGGCGCTGCCCGAGCAGGCCCGCCAGGCGTTCCTCGACGGCTTCTCGCGCGTCGACCCCGACCAGTTCTCGACGGGTGCGGGCGCAGCGGCCGCACCGCAGCTCCCCGACTCGGTCCCGGCGGACGTCGCGCGGCAGATCACCGACGCCGCGACGCAGGCCGTGCACGCCGGCTTCTCGACGGCCGTCGCGCAGACGCTGCTGCTCACGGTCGCGGTCCTGGCGCTCGGCCTCGTCGCGTGCCTCGCGATGCACGCGGTCCGGCCCGCGCACCACCCCGCGCAGCCCGCGCCGGAGCCGGCGCGCGCGGAGGCCTGACGCGGCGGCTGCGCCGGTGCACGGCCGGGTCGGGTGTCACCACGCCCGGCCCGGCCGTCTGCTGTCGTCAGCCCGCGGCGGGCACCGGGCGGAAGGTCAGGAGCGTGCTGCCCGCCGGGAAGGCGCGGACGGACAGCCGCTCGAGCGTCGTGCCGCCGGCGCCGTCGAGGAACCGCCGGCCCGCCCCCAGGACGACCGGCTGCACGACCACGCGCAGCTCGTCGAGGACCCCGGTCGGCAGCAGTGAGGCCACGAGCGTCGACGAGCCGAAGACGGCGACGTCCTTGCCGGGCTGCTCCTTGAGCGCGCGCAGCCGCCCCACGACGTCGTCGGCGACGAACTCGGTCGGCCCCCACGGGTGCGCGCTCAGGGTCCGCGACGGCACGACCTTCGGCAGGTCGTTCATGAAGCCCGCCACGACGGGGTCGTCCCGGTACGCCTCGGGTGTCGGCCAGTACGACGCCATGAGCTCGAACGTGCGACGCCCCATGACGATCGTGTCGATCGCGTCGCCCTGCGCGGCGGAGTACCGCTCGAGCTCGTCGTCGGTCGTGAACCAGTCGAGGCCGCCGTCGGGTGCCGCGTGGAAGCCGTCGAGGGACACGAGGACGTAGGCGTAGACGGTGCGCACGGGCGCCTCCCGGGGGTCAGGGCCGGGCGGCGGCACGGGGACGCGCGACCGCCCGGCGGGTCGTCACCAGGATCGACCCGACCGGGCGGCCGGACTCGTCGGGGTGCGCCCGGCCGGTGCGGTCGACCGGTCGGGCGCGGGGTCACGCCTGCGGCGGGCGCGTCATGCTGAGGACGTCGAGGGCCGCGTCGAGCTGCTCCTCGGTGACCTCGCCGCGCTCGACGTAGCCGAGGTCGACGACGGCCTGCCGGATGGTCAGGCCCTTCTTCACGGCGTGCTTCGCGATCTTCGCGGCGGCCTCGTACCCGATGACGCGGTTGAGCGGCGTGACGATCGACGGGGACGACTCGGCGAACGCGCGGGCCCGCTCCTCGTTCGCCTCGAGGCCCGCGACGGTCTTGTCGGCGAGCACGCGGCTCGCGTTGGCGAGCAGGCGGATCGACTCGAGCACCGCGGACGCGATGACGGGAATCTGCACGTTGAGCTCGAACGAGCCCGACGCACCGGCCCACGCGACGGTCGCGTCGTTGCCGACGACGCGTGCGGCGACCATGAGCACGGCCTCGGGCACGACGGGGTTGACCTTGCCGGGCATGATCGACGACCCGGGCTGCAGGTCGGGGATGAACAGCTCGCCCAGGCCCGTGTTCGGGCCCGAGCCCATCCAGCGCAGGTCGTTGCAGATCTTCGTGAGGCTCACGGCGATCGTGCGCAGCGCGCCGGACAGCTCGACGAGACCGTCGCGCGACGACTGCGCCTCGAAGTGGTCGCGCGCCTCGGTCAGCGGCAGCCCGGTGTCCTCGCGGAGCAGCTCGATGACCCGCTGCGGGAAGCCGGCGGGCGTGTTGATGCCGGTGCCGACGGCCGTGCCGCCGAGCGGGACCTCCGCGGCGCGGGGGAGCGCGGCCTGCAGCCGCTCGACGCCGTACCGGACGGCCGCGGCGTACCCGCCGAACTCCTGGCCGAGCGTCACCGGCGTGGCGTCCATGAGGTGCGTGCGGCCCGACTTCACGACGGTCGCCCACGCGTCGGCCTTGTCCTGCAGCGCGGCGGCGAGGTGCTCGAGCGCGGGGACGAGGTCGCGCACGACGCCCGCGGTCGCGGCGACGTGCACGGACGTCGGGAAGACGTCGTTCGACGACTG
This sequence comes from Cellulomonas algicola, assembly GCF_019024305.1. Lineage (NCBI taxonomy): Bacteria > Bacillati > Actinomycetota > Actinomycetes > Micrococcales > Cellulomonadaceae > Cellulomonas > Cellulomonas algicola. Next base: position 234,954 of record NZ_JAHKSJ010000008.1, read on the forward strand.
CGACGCGTTGACGTGGTCGTTCGGGTGCACGTCCGCACCGAGGCCGCGCGTCGCGAGCGTCGCGAGCACCTCGTTCGTGTTCATGTTCGACGAGGTCCCCGAGCCCGTCTGGTAGACGTCGACCGGGAAGTGCTCGTCGTGCGCGCCCGACGCGACCTCGTCGGCGGCGGCGACGATCGCGTCGGCGACGTCCTGCGGCAGCACGCCGAGCTCGGCGTTCGCGCGCGCGGCGGCCTTCTTGATCCGGGCGAGCGCCTCGATGTGCCCGCGCTCGAGGGTGCTGCCGGAGATCGGGAAGTTCTCGACGGCCCGCTGCGTCTGCGCGCGGTACAGCGCGGCCGCGGGGACCCGCACCTCGCCCATCGTGTCGTGCTCGATCCGGAACTCGGGCGACGACGACGTGCCCGTGACAGGTGCGGAAGTCATGCGGTCCATCCTGCCGCACGGCGCCGGAGCACCGGACGCGTGACGATGGCCACATGACGTCTCCGACGCCCGCGTGCCCCGCCGAGAGGTTCCTCGAGCACGGCCGCCTGGTCCGTACCCCGCGCCGCCTCGACGACCGCACGCTCGTCCTGGAGCACCTCGCGGCCCGGCTGCTCGCACCGGGCGAGGCCGCACCCGAGCGGGCCCTGACCGCGCGACTCGCCGAGGTGTCCGACGACCCCGTCCGCCTGCGCCGCGACCTCGTCGAGGCCGGTCTGGTGGGTCGGCGGCAGGACGGCGGCCTCTACTGGCGCGAGCGCCTCACGGTCCACGACGAGGAGCCGGACGCGCGCCCGGGCCCCGAGGACTCCTGGCTCTGACGCGCGGCCCGGGGGTTCCGCTGCGCCCTGCGCGGGCGGTCAGCCGATGTCGCCGACGGACTCCGTCAGGTGCACCTGGCCGTCGGCGAGCGTGTACTCGAGTCCGACGATCGCGCAGCGTCCCTCGGCGATCGCCTCGGCGAGGGACACCGAGTAGCCCTGGAGCATCTGCACGGTGTGCCGGACGTGCTCGTGGCCGAGCGTCGCGGCGTCGACGTTGCCGATGCCGCCCTCGCCCGCGAGGTTGACGATCGACGGGATGACGCGGTCGACGACGGCGCGCACGAACCCGCGCGGGAGCGAGCCGTCCTGCAGCGCGGCGGTCGCGGCGGCGACGGCCCCGCAAGAGTCGTGACCGAGGACGACGACGAGCGACGCGCCCAGCACCTCGACGCCGTACTCGATCGACCCGATGACGGTCGTGTCGAGCACGTGCCCGGCGGTCCGGACCACGAACACGTCGCCCAGGCCCTGGTCGAAGATGATCTCGGCCGCGACCCGCGAGTCCGAGCAGCCGAAGATCACGGCGAACGGGTGCTGGGCGGTCGAGAGCTCGGCGCGGCGGTCGATTCCCTGCGACGGGTGCTCCATCTCGCCGCGCACGAAGCGGGCGTTCCCCTCACGCAGTGCGGACCAGGCTTCGGCGGGCGTCACGTTCGGCACGACCGACATGGTGGCAGCAACCCGCCCGGGCGGCAGCGGATGACCGCCAGGCGGTCGCGGACGGTGCCCCGCGACCCGCGTTCCCGTGGCGGACCTGCGACGACAGGAGTAGGCAAGGTCATGGCGCGACGCTGCGCCGACGGGGGAGGTGGCTCGTGCGACGCCGGACGAGAGCGCTCGTGATGGTGGCGGCGGTCGGTCTGCTCGCGCCGCTCGCGGCGTGCGCGGCCGAGTCGGGGCCGCCCGTGCTCACGTGGTACATCAACCCGGACGACGGCGGGCAGGCGGAGATCGCCCGCCGCTGCACCGACCAGGCGGGCGGTGAGTACCGCCTCGAGGTGTCGGTCCTGCCCCGCGACGCCGCCTCGCAGCGCGAGCAGCTCGCCCGACGGCTCGCCGCGAAGGACACGTCGATCGACCTCATGAGCCTCGACCCGCCGTTCATCCCGGAGCTCGCCGAGCCCGGGTTCCTCGCGCCGATCCCCGACGACGTCGCGCAGCGCGTCTCGCAGGACGTCGTGCAGGGCGCGCTCGACGGCGCGACCTGGGGCGACAAGCTCGTCACGGTCCCGTTCTGGGCGAACACGCAGCTGCTCTGGTACCGCAAGTCGGTCGCGCAGGCCGCAGGGCTCGACCCGGCGACGGCACCCGTGACGTGGCAGCAGGTCATGGAGGCCTCCAAGTCCCAGGACAAGTACCTCAGCGTGCAGGGCGCCAAGGCCGAGTCGCTCACCGTCTGGATCAACGCGCTCGTCGAGTCGGCCGGCGGGCAGATCCTCGAGAACCCCGAGGCCCCGGCCGACGAGCTCACGCTCGGCCTCGACTCCGACGCGGGGCGCGCGGCGGCCGAGATCATCGGCACCATCGGCAAGGACGACCTCGCCGGGCCGGCGCTGCCGACCGAGGACGAGAACGCGTCGATGACGATCTTCCAGGGGGATCGCGGCTCGTTCATGGTCAACTGGCCGTTCGTCTGGCCCGCGACCAAGGCCGGCGTCGAGGACGGCGCGATCGAGCAGTCGGTGCTCGACGACATCGGGTGGGCGCTGTACCCGCAGGTCGACGAGGCGCAGGAGTCCCGGCCGCCGTACGGCGGGATCAACCTCGGCGTCGGCGCGTTCAGCCGGTACGTCGACCAGGCGTTCGCCGCGGCCGAGTGCATCGTGCAGCCCGAGAACCAGGTCTACTACTTCGTCGAGAACGGCAACCCGCCGTCCAACACGACGGCCTTCGACGACCCGCAGGTGATCGAGGCGTTCCCGATGGCGCCCGTCATCCGCCAGTCGCTCGAGCAGGCCGCGCCGCGACCGCAGACGCCCTACTACAACGAGGTGTCGTCCGGTCTGCAGGAGACGTGGCACCCGCCGTCGTCGGTGAACCCCGACACGACGCCGCAGAAGTCCACCGACTTCATCACCGCGGTCCTCCGCGGCGACCAGCTGCTGTGAGAGGGGAGGGGTCATGACGAGCCAGGCGACAGCCCCCGCAGCGGCGGAGATCCGCGGCACGGCCGGGCGATCCGCGAAGGCGCTGCGGTCCGACCGTGCACGAGCCGAGGCGCGGCTCGGCTGGTACCTCGCAGGTCCGGCGTTCGTCGTCATGCTGGCGGTCACGCTGTACCCGATCCTGCAGGCGATGTACGACTCGCTGTTCCGGTACCGGCTCACCGCACCGGACGACCGCTCGTTCGTCGGTCTCGCGAACTACGGCGTCGTGCTCTCCGACGCGGTCTGGTGGCAGGCGTTCGGCGTGACCGTGCTCATCACCGTGATCACGGTGGCGGTCGAGCTCGTCCTCGGGTTCGCGCTCGCGCTCGTCATGCACCGGGCGATCAAGCGGCTGCGCGGGCTGCTGCGCACGGCGATCCTCGTGCCCTACGGGATCATCACCGTCGTCTCCGCGTTCGCGTGGTTCTACGCGTTCGACATCAACTCCGGCTACGTGAACACCTGGTTCGACTGGGTGCCGGGGATCGACGAGAACCTCAACTGGTTCGCCGAGTTCGGCACCGCGATCTTCGTCATCATCGCCTCGGAGATCTGGAAGACCACGCCGTTCATCTCGCTGCTGCTCCTGGCCGGTCTGGCGCAGGTGCCCGGCGAGCTCGACGAGGCCGCCGAGGTCGACGGCGCGACATGGTGGCAGCGCCTGCGCCGGGTCACGCTGCCGAACATGAAGGCCGCGATCATGGTCGCCGTCCTGTTCCGGGCCCTCGACGCGTTCCGCATCTTCGACAACGTCTTCATCATGACGAACGGCTCCGCGGGCACCACCGTGCTGTCGCTGCTGGCCTACCGGACGTCCATCGGGAGACTCGAGATCGGCCTCGGGTCCGCGATCTCGGTGCTGCTGTTCCTGGCCGTGATCGGCATCTGCTGGATCGCGATCAAGCTCTTCAAGGTCGATCTCGCCGGCGCGAGGGGGGAGAGCTGATGAGCGCCCTGACCACCCGCATGAAGGTCGCCTGGGCCGTCATCACGGTCCTGGTCCTGACCTACGCGCTGTTCCCCGTGCTGTCGATCATGGCGACGTCGTTCAAGCTGCCCAGCGAGCTGAACACGGGGACGTTCCTCCCGTCGCAGTGGACGTGGACGAACTACAACGAGATCCTCGGGCCCGACGGGTCCGCGCGGGACCTGTTCCTGCCGGCGCTGCGCAACTCGATCGGCATCTCGCTCATCGCCACGGCGATCGCCGTCGTGCTGGCCACGCTCGCCGCCTACGCGATCGCGCGGCTCGACTTCCCCGGCAAGCGGCTGATCCTCACGACCGCGCTGGGCGTCTCGATCTTCCCCGTCATCTCGATCGTCACACCGCTGTTCAACCTGTGGCGCAACATCGGCCTGTACGACACGTGGGCGGGTCTCATCATCCCGTACCTGTCCCTCACGCTCCCGATCTCCATCTGGACGCTCGCCGCGTTCTTCCGGCAGATCCCGTGGGAGCTCGAGCAGGCCGCGCAGGTCGACGGCGCGACCAGCTGGCAGGCGTTCCGCAAGGCGATCGTGCCGCTCGCCGCACCCGGCGTGTTCACGACCGCGCTCATCGCGTTCTTCATCGCGTGGAACGACTTCGTCTACGGCATCTCGCTCACCTCGACGAGCCGCGCGCGTCCCGTGCCCGCGGCCCTCGCGTTCTTCACCGGCGCCTCCCAGTTCGAGGAGCCGACCGGTGCCATCTCCGCCGCGGCGGTGATCGTCACGATCCCCGTCGTCATCCTCGTGCTGCTGTTCCAGCGCCAGATCGTCGCGGGCCTGACCCAGGGCGCGGTCAAGGGCTGACCCGAAGGAGACCTCCATGGCTGCGATCACCCTCACCGACATCCAGAAGCGCTACCCCGACGGCTTCCACGCCGTGAAGGGCGTGAGCCTCGACATCGCCGACGGCGAGTTCGTCATCCTCGTCGGCCCGTCCGGCTGCGGGAAGTCGACGCTGCTGCGCATGATCGTCGGGCTCGAGGACATCACCGACGGCGAGCTGAAGATCGGCGGGGAGCGCGTCAACGAGAAGGCGCCGCGCGACCGCCAGCTCGCGATGGTGTTCCAGAACTACGCGCTCTACCCGCACCTCACCGTCGCCGAGAACATCGCGTTCCCGCTGCGGCTCACCAAGGGCCAGTTCACCGAGGCGCAGATCCGCGAGAAGGTCAGGTTCGCCGCCGAGACCCTCGAGCTGCAGGACCACCTCGAGCGCAAGCCCGCGAACCTGTCCGGCGGCCAGCGGCAGCGTGTCGCGATGGGCCGCGCGATCGTCCGCGACGCGCGCGCGTTCCTGTTCGACGAGCCGCTGTCCAACCTCGACGCCAAGCTCCGTGGCCAGATGCGCACCGAGATCGCCCGCATGCAGCGCCGCATGGGCACGACCACCGTGTACGTCACGCACGACCAGACCGAGGCCATGACGCTCGGCGACCGCGTCGCCGTCCTCCGCAAGGGCGAGCTGCAGCAGGTCGCGTCGCCGCGCGCCCTCTACGAGCACCCCGTCAACCTGTTCGTCGCCGGGTTCATCGGCTCGCCGCCCATGAACTTCGTGCCCGGTGAGCTCTCCGGCGACACCCTGAGCCTGCCGTTCGCCGACGTGCCGCTCACCGACGACCTGCGCGCGCGCATCGGCAGCCGCCAGCTCGTCATCGTCGGCATCCGGCCCGAGCACTTCGAGGACGGGACCGTCGCGCAGCGGCAGGGCCGCACCGGCGGTGTCACCTTCGAGGCGGACGTCGACGTCACCGAGTGGCTCGGCTCCGACCTGTTCGCCTACATCCCCTTCGAGACGCACGAGTCGGTGCGCGGCAAGCTCGAGGAGCTCGACCGGGACCTCGACGGCGAGGGGCTGCGCACGCAGCTCGTCGTGGCGCTCGCGTCGGACTCCCGCGTCCGCGACGGCGACCGGGCCACGCTCTGGTTCGACGCGTCGAAGATCCTCGTCTTCGACCCCGAGACGGGCGAGAACCTCACCTTCGACGACCGTGAGGCGAAGGCGATCGACGAGCAGAACGAGCAGGACCGCAAGGCGTCGCTCGAGCGGGCGCACGCGCGCGAGCAGCGCGACCGGGAGCGCACGAAGACCGCCTGACGGTCAGGCGCGACGGCGTCGCCGGTCCACCGACGACGGCGACGGCGCGCCGCGCTGCCCGCGGACCGGGCGGGCGGAGGTCGCGACGGGCCGCCGTCAGGCGTCGAGCTCGGCCGACGTCGGGGGGTTCGCGCCCGGGCGCGACACGGTGATCGCGGCGATGCGCGCGCAGCGCTCGAGCACGCGCTCGACCGTCGCCGCGTCCACGTCGCGGAGCGCCTCGCGACGGTCCGCGCCCAGCAGCCCGGCGGACCACAGCCCGTCGATCAGGCCGCCCATGAACGAGTCGCCCGCGCCGACGGTGTCCGCGACCTGGACCTTCGGCGCCGGCACCGTGATGCGGGCCCCCGCCGACGTGCTCGCGAACGCGCCCTCGCCGCCGTGCGTCACGACCACGAGCGCGGGGCCCGACCGGCTCCACTCCTCGGCGATCTCCGCGGGCGCGACGCCCGGGTGCAGCCACGCGAGGTCCTCGTCGCTGACCTTGACCACGTCGGCCAGCCGCACGAGCGCGTCGACGTACGGCTGCGCGTGCGCGGGCGAGCCCATGAGCGCGGGCCGCAGGTTCGGGTCGTAGGTGATGGTCGAGGTCCCCTGACGCCGCGACACCTCGTGCGCGACGCGCGCGCCGCCGGGCTGCAGCACCGCCGCGATCGACCCGGTGTGCACGACGACCGGGTCGCCCGCGAGCTCGTCCCACGTGGACGGCAGGTCCCACTCGAGGTCGAACTCGTACGTCGCGACCCCCTGCGCGTCGAGATGCGCGGTCGCGACGGGCGTGCGTGCGGGGGAGCGGTCGCCCTGCAGCACGCGCACGTGCGACGCCTCGAGGTGCCGACGCACCGCGTCCCCCTCCGCGTCGAGCCCGAGCCAGGTCAGCAGGTCGACCTCGCGCCCCAGCCGACCGAGGCCCAGCGCCACGTTCGCCGGGCTGCCGCCGGGGTGCTCCGCGCGCGAGCCGTCCGGTCGACGCACCGCGTCGATGAGTGCCTCGCCGATCACCAGGGCCCGCTCGCTCACCGGTCGTCCTCCTGCTCGTTCGTGGGGGTCGTGGGCGACCCGGACGTCGGCTCGTCGGCCGCGCGCACCGCGGCCAGGCGCTCGCGGGCGCCGTCGAGCCACTGCTGGCAGCGTGCGGCGAGCGCCTCGCCACGCTCCCAGAGCCGCAGCGACTCCTCGAGCGACGCCCCGCCGGCCTCGAGCCGGGCGACCACTGCGACGAGCTCGTCGCGCGCCTCCTCGTAGGTCAGCGCCGCCACGTCGGCGTCCTGCTGCGGAGGGCTGTCGGGGGTGCTGCGGGAGGGCGTCGTCGGCACGACGCACAGTCAACCACCCGCCGCCGACCCACCCGTCCGTCCGTCACCGACCGGACGCCCGACGTCGTCAGGGCGTGACGACCTCCGCGGCGATCTCGCCCTGCGCGACGCGGACGCGCAGCCGGTCGCCGGGGTCGACGTCGACAGGGTCGCGCACGACCGCGCCGTCGGCGCGCTGCACGACGGCGTACCCGCGCTCGAGCGTCGCCGCGGGGGAGAGCGCCCGGACCTGAGCCGCCAGCCCCGCGACCTCCGCACGGCCGTGCACGAGCTCGGTGTGCAGCGCCCGCCGGGCGGCGTCGCGCAGCACGTGCACGCGCGCCTCGTGCCCGTCGACGAGCGCGGTCGGCTGCGCGAGCACCGGCCGGCTGCGCCAGTGGTCGAGGCCCGCCTGCTCGCGGGTGAGCCGGTGCACGAGCGCACCGCGCGACCGGTGCCGCAGCTGCAGCACGCGTGCCCGCTCCTCGCTCACGTCGGGCACGACGCGCTTGGCGGCGTCCGTCGGCGTCGACGCGCGGAAGTCCGCGACCAGGTCGAGCAGCGGCGCGTCCATGTGGTGCCCGATCGCCGAGACGAGCGGCGTCCGGCACGCCGCCGCCGCCCGGACCAGCGTCTCGTTGCTGAACGGCAGCAGGTCCTCGAACGACCCGCCGCCGCGCGCCACGACGACCACCTCGACGCGCGGGTCCGCGTCGAGGTCCGCGATCGCCGCCGACACCTCGGGCACCGCGCGCGGCCCCTGGACCGTCACGCGCCGGATCTCGAACCGCACCCCGGGCCAGCGCGCCCGCGCGTTCGACACGACGTCGTGCTCCGCGTCGCCCTGCTGCGCGCACACGAGCCCGACGACCGCAGGCAGGAAGGGCAGCGGCCGCTTGCGGGCGGGGTCGAACAGCCCTTCGGCGGCCAGCACGCCCTTGAGGTGCTCGATGCGCGCGAGCAGCTCGCCGAGCCCGACGAGGCGCACGTCGTCGGCCTGGAACGTCAGGTCGCCCTTCTTGGCGTGGAACCGCGGGCTCGCGTGCACCACGACGTGTGCGCCGTCGGCCGCCGCGTCGCCCAGCCGTCGGATCGCACCGGCGGGCGCGGTGACCGACAGCGACATGTCGAGGTCGGTGTCCCGCAGCGTGAGGAAGTACATGGTGTTCCAGCGCTTGAGGTTGAGCACCTGCCCCTCGACCCACACAGGCGGCATCCGCGCGATGTAGTCCGCGATCTTCGGCGCGAGGTGCCGGACGGGCCAGGGGCGCTCGGGCGTCGTCTCGGCCGCGCGCAGCGGCAGCGGCAGCCGCGCGGCGGGCTCCTGGGGTTCGGTGCTCACCCGCACAGCCTGCCCCACACCGCGGACAACCTCAGTCGTCGGCCGAGACCTGCCCCGCGCCGTCGACCCCCTCATGACGCCCGCTCACGTCCCCGACGCGGGCGTCATGAGGGGGTCGCGGTCCGGTCGACGCGTGCGAGGCCCGTGGACGTCGCGTGGAGGTGCGCGAACGCACACCCGCGCGGGGTCGTCCGCGCGCGGTGCGAACGTAGACTCGCGACGTGACCTCTGCGACCGACCAGGCCCCCGGCGTGCCCCCGACCAAGCGCGTGCTGCTCGCCGCGCCCCGCGGGTACTGCGCCGGCGTCGACCGGGCCGTCGTCGCCGTCGAGAAGGCCCTCGAGCACTACGGCGCCCCCGTGTACGTCCGCAAGGAGATCGTGCACAACAAGTACGTCGTCGAGACGCTCGCCGCTCGCGGCGCGATCTTCGTCGACGAGACCGACGAGGTCCCCGAGGGCGCGCGCGTCGTGTTCTCCGCGCACGGCGTCTCCCCGGCCGTGCACGCCGCGGCCGCCGCCCGCTCGCTCCAGACGATCGACGCGACGTGCCCCCTGGTGACGAAGGTGCACAAGGAGGCCGTGCGGTTCGCGGCCGAGGACTACGACATCCTGCTCATCGGCCACGAGGGCCACGAGGAGGTCGAGGGCACGCAGGGCGAGGCGCCCGAGCACATCCAGGTCGTCAACTCCCCGGAGGCCGTCGACGACGTCGTCGTGCGCGACCCCGAGCGCCTCGTGTGGATCTCGCAGACCACGCTGTCCGTCGACGAGACGATGGAGACCGTCCGCCGGCTGCGCGAGCGGTTCCCGCACCTGCAGGACCCGCCGAGCGACGACATCTGCTACGCCACGCAGAACCGCCAGGTCGCCGTCAAGAAGCTCGCGCCGCACTGTGACGTCGTCATCACCGTCGGGTCCGCGAACTCGTCGAACTCGGTCCGCCTGGTCGAGGTCGCGCTCGACGCCGGCGCACGCGCGTCCTACCGCGTCGACAAGGCGTCCGAGATCGACCCGGCCTGGTTCGACGGCGCGACGACCGTCGGCGTCACGTCCGGCGCGTCCGTGCCCGAGATCCTGGTCCGCGACGTCCTCGAGCTGCTGGCCGGCCTGGGCTACGGCGAGGTCGAGGAGGTCCGCACGGCGACCGAGGACCTCATGTTCTCGCTCCCGCGCGAGCTGCGCGCCGACCTCAAGGCCTCCGGTGCGACCCCGGAGCGCCCGCGCCGCGAGGGGCGCCGCTCCCTCGACGTCCAGCCCGCCTGACCCGTCGCAGGTCCGGACCGCGCCGACCGGCGCGCCCGCGCCGCTCACCGCCCGGGGCCGGGCGCGTGGGCGGGCCCCCGTCCTGAACCCGCGACCGGGGTGTGCGAGGGTGGAACGATGCCCCCCGCCAGCCCGTCGCGGCGCACCTCCCTGTCCTACGGCCGCGGTCTCGCCGGCATCCAACGCCGCGTCTTCTGGCCCGCGCTCGGGATCGTGCTCGGCGTCGCCGCCCTCGCGATCGCGTTCCCCGACACCGCGGAGGACGTGGTCGGCGTGCTGCAGGAGAACGTCATCGGCGTCTTCGGGTGGTACTACGTCCTGCTCGTCGCGGGCTTCGTGGCGTTCGCGCTGTGGCTCGGGCTCGGACGGTGGGGTGACCTCACGCTCGGCACGGACGACGACCGGCCGGAGTTCGGGCTGCGGACGTGGTTCGCGATGCTCTTCGCCGCCGGGATGGGCATCGGCCTCGTCTTCTACGGCGTCGCGGAGCCGTTGAGCCACTTCGCGAACCCCAAGCCCGGGGTGACCGGCACGCAGGCGCAGCTCGCCCAGTCGGCGCTCGCGCAGACCTACCTGCACTGGGGCGTCCACGCGTGGGCGATCTACGTCGTCGTCGGCCTGGCCGTCGCGTGGGCCGTGCACCGGCGCGGGCGGCCCGTCTCGATCCGCTGGGCGCTCGAGCCGCTCCTCGGCGACCGGGTCCGCGGCACGCTGGGCGACGCGATCGACGTCGCGGCCGTCGTCGGGACGATGTTCGGCGTCGCGACCTCGCTGGGCCTCGGTGTCCTGCAGATCTCGGCCGGCCTGCGGCACGTCGGTGTCGCGTCGTCCGGGCGGACCACCCAGGTCGTGCTCATCGTGGTCATCACCGCGATCGCGACCTGGTCGGTGCTCAGCGGCCTGGACCGCGGCCTCAAGTGGCTGTCGAACATCAACGTCGCGCTCGCGGGCGTGCTGCTCGTCGCCGTCCTCCTGCTCGGTCCGACGCTGTTCCTGCTGCGCGACTTCGTGCAGTCGATCGGCGTCTACCTCTCGTCGGTCGTCTCGCTGACCTTCAACGTGAGCGCGTACGCGGGCCCGGAGGGCGAGGCGTGGCAGGCCATGTGGACGACGTTCTACTGGGGCTGGTGGATGTCCTGGGCGCCGTTCGTCGGCGTGTTCATCGCCCGCATCTCCCGCGGGCGGACGGTGCGCGAGTTCGTGGCCGGGGTGCTGCTCGTGCCGACGCTCGTGACGTTCCTCTGGTTCTCGGTGCTCGGCGGGGCGGCCATCTACCGCGAGATCTTCGGCACGGGCGGCCTCGTAGGTGCGGACGGCACGGTCGTCGCGGAGAACGCGCTGTTCGACGTGCTCGCCGGCCTGCCGTGGGGATCCGTGCTGTCGGTGCTCGCGATCGTGCTGATCGGGCTGTTCTTCATCACCTCGGCCGACTCCGGGTCGCTCGTCGTGGCGATGCTGTCGTCCGGCGGCAACCCCGACCCGAGCCGGCCCGTGCGCGTGATCTGGGCGACGCTCGGTGGACTGCTCGCGATCGCGCTGCTGCTCGCCGGGGGGCTGGTCGCGCTGCAGACGGCGGCCATCCTCATCGCCCTGCCGTTCTCGCTCGTGATGATCGGGATGGTGGTGTCCCTGGCCCGCGCGCTCGGCCGCGAGCACCACGAGCTGCTCCGCGCGCAGCGCCTCGAGGCCCGCGCGCGGCTGACGCGGCACGTCACCGAGCACGTCACCGGCGAGGTCACCTCGCTGCTCGCGCGCCGGTCCCGCGCCGAGACGTCCCCGCGCCCGTCGCGCCTGCTGCGCCCCCGCTCGCACGGGAAGGACGCCCCAGGGCCCGACCGGCGCGACGACTGAGCGGCGTGACCCGAGCGGCCGCGCGACCCGTTCGGCTTCGTGGCTCAGCGGTCGCCCGAGCGTCAGGCGGTCGTCGACCCGTCGCCCGCGGCGCGGCGGTCCTCGGCACGCGCGAGCTCCGCGTCGAGGGCCCGCGCGTCGCGCCGCTCGACGCCGTCACCGAGCACGCGGTCGTCGAGCGCCACGATCTGCTCCTCGGCGGACGCGACGAGCTCGGGTGCGCTCACGACGGAGAGCTGCGGGTTGACCGGCGTCGGCGTCGGGAGGTCGCCGTCGACGACGTGCAGGTCGGCGAACCGGCGCGCGCTCACCAGGACGCGCGTCTCGAGCGAGCCGACGGCCTGGTTGTAGGCGCCCGCGGCGGAGTCGATCGCCCGCCCGAGGCGCGTCAGGTGGGCGCCCATCGTGGCGAGCCGGCCGTGCAGCTCCTTGCCGAGCGACAGGACGGCCTGCGCGTTGCTGGCGAGCGCGTCCTGCCGCCACGCGTAGGCGACGGTCCGCAGCAGCGTGAGCAGCGTGACGGGGGTCGCGAGCACGACGTTCCGCTCGAACGCGTACTCGACGAGCGTCGGGTCCTGGTCGGCGGCGGCGTGCAGGAACGACTCGGCGGGGACGAACATCACGACGAACTCGGGCGCGGGCGCGAACTGGTCCCAGTACCGCTTCGACGCGAGGTCGTCGACGTGCTTGCGGACGTGCCGAGCGTGCGCGGCGAGCCGGTCCGCGCGCACAGCAGGGTCGTCCGTCTGGGACGCCTCGAGGAAGCCGAGGAACGCGACCTTCGCGTCGACGACGACGTGCTTGCCGCCCGCGAGCCGCACGACCATGTCGGGGCGCAGCAGCCCGTCGTCGGTCCGCACCTGCTCCTGCTCGACGAAGTCGACGTGCGCGAGCATCCCGGCGGCCTCGACGACGCGGCGCAGCTGCACCTCGCCCCACCGGCCGCGGACCTGCGACGACCGCAGCGCGGTGACGAGCTGCGCCGTCTCCCCGCGGAGCTGCTCGGAGGCCACCCGCATGGCGCGGACCTGCTCGCCGAGCGCCGCGTGCCCCTCGACGCGCGCCCTCTCGGCCTCGGCGAGCTCGGCGCGGACCTGGTCGAGCGTGCGGGACAGCGGCTCGACGAGCGCGCGCACGGCCTGCTCGCGCTGGGCGAGCTCGCCGACCTGCGTCTGGTGGTCGGCCGCGAACCGCTGGTGCGCGAGCGCGAGGAACTGGTCGGAGCTCGTCGCGAGCGCGTCGGCGGCGAGCGCACGGAACTGGTCGGCGACGCGCTCGGAGTCGGCCTGCGCTGCGGCGAGGCGGTCGGCGGTCGCGGCGCGCTCCGCGTCGAGCACCGCACGGGCGCGGGCGACCTCGACCTCGGCGGCGTGCAGGCGGGCGGCCGTGCGGCGAGCCGACGACGACGCGAGCAGCCACGCGACGGTCGCGCCGGCGACGAGGCCGACGAGGAGGCCGACGAGCAGCGCGGTCGTGTCCATACCCGCACCCTCTCAGCCGCCACCGACACGGGCCCGGGTGTGCGCCGGCGTGGCGCCGACCCGCGCCGCACGGTCCGACATGCTGCCTATGCTGGGCCGATGCCGCCCGAGGACGTCGCCCCGACCCCGTCCGCCGCGTCGGTCCCGGCCCCCGGCCCCGTGCCGGTGCCCGCGCCCGACGCCGCCCACCCCGCCACGTCCGCCGCGCCCGCGCTCGCGCTGCGCGGCCTGTGGCGACGCTTCGGCGAGAAGATCGCCGTCGCCGGCGTGGACCTCGACGTGCCGGCGGGCTCGTTCTACGGGCTCGTCGGCCCGAACGGCGCAGGCAAGACGACGACGCTGTCGATGGCGACCGGCCTGCTCCAGCCCGACGCGGGCACGGTGCTCGTCCACGGGCAGGACCTGTGGGCGTCGCCGCTGCAGGTCAAGGCCATGCTCGGCGTGCTGCCCGACGGCGTGAAGCTCTTCGACCGCCTGACGGGCGAGCAGCTCATCACGTACGCGGGCCTGCTGCGCGGCCTCGACCGCGACACGACCGCGGAGCGCACGCGCGACCTGCTCGCCGCGATGGACCTCACGAAGGACGCGGGCACGCTCGTCGTCGACTACTCGGCGGGCATGACGAAGAAGGTCGCGCTGGCCTGCGCGCTCGTCCACGTCCCGCGCCTGCTGGTGCTCGACGAGCCGTTCGAGGCCGTCGACCCGGTGTCCGCGGCGAACATCCGCGACATCCTCGCGTCGTACGTCCGCTCGGGCGGCACCGTCATCGTGTCGTCGCACGTCATGGACCTGGTCCAGCGCATGTGCGACCACGTCGCGATCATCGCCGGCGGGCACGTGCTCGCCGCGGGCACCGTCGACGACGTGCGCGGCGACGCCAGCCTGGAGGACCGGTTCGTCGACCTCGTCGGCGGGCGCGTCAGCGGGGAGGGGCTCGCGTGGTTGCGCACCTCGTCCGACTGAAGCTCACGCTGCTGCGCAACGGGCTCAAGCGCAGCGTGTGGCAGGTGATCGGCCTGGTCGTCGGCCTGCTCTACGGGCTGTTCGTCACCGTGATCGCGGTCGCGGGGATCGTCACGGTGTCCGTCGCGTCGCCCGACCTGCTGCCCACCGTCGTCGTCCTCGCCGGCTCGGCCGTGATGCTCGGCTGGTGGGTCGTCCCGCTCGTCGCGTTCGGCGTCGACTCGACCGTCGACCCGGCACGGTTCGTGACGTTCGCGATCCCGCGCCGCCAGCTCGTCGCGGGCCTCGCGATCGGCGGGCTCATCGGCGTCCCCGGCGTCATGACGACCCTCGTCTCGCTGGGCACCGTCGGCGCGTGGTGGCGTGACCCCGCCGCGCTCGTCGCCGCCATCCCGGCCGCGCTGCTGTTCCTCGTGACCGCTGTCGTCGGCAGCCGCGCGACGACGACGCTCGTCGCACCGCTGGTCGCCCGTCGACGCGTGCGCGAGGTGCTCGCGATCGTGGCGCTGCTGCCGATCTTCCTCATCGGCCCGATCCTGTCGAGCCTCGGCGGTGCGTTCGACGGCGCCCAGCTCGACGGCTTGGTGAACGGCCTCGCGTGGTCGCCGCTGGGCGCTGCCTGGGGCGTGCCCGCGGCCGTCGTCGACGGTGACTGGCTCGTCGCGCTCGGTCGGCTCGCGGTCGCCGTCGTGACGCTCCTGGTCCTCGCCGTCGCGTGGGACCGCAGCCTCGCGCACAGCCTGGTCAACCCGATCCAGGAGCACGTCGGCGGCAAGGGCCGCGACCTCGGCTGGTTCACGCGGCTGCCCGCGACACCGCTCGGCGCCGTGACAGCGCGCTGCCTCACCTACTGGGTGCGCGACCCGCGGTACGCGGCGTCGCTCGTGTTCATCCCGATCGTGCCGATCTTCCTGTGG
Organism: Cellulomonas algicola; assembly: GCF_019024305.1. Classification (NCBI taxonomy): domain Bacteria; kingdom Bacillati; phylum Actinomycetota; class Actinomycetes; order Micrococcales; family Cellulomonadaceae; genus Cellulomonas; species Cellulomonas algicola. The sequence goes on from NZ_JAHKSJ010000008.1 coordinate 250,109, forward strand.
TTCTCGTCGCCCGGCGGTGAGCTGCTGCTCATCCTCGGTCCGGTCGCGGCCTACTTCATGGGGTGGGGGATCTCCGCCGACGTGGCGTACGACGGCTCCGCGTTCTGGACGCACGTCGCCGCACCCCTGCGCGGCTCGGTGGACCGACTGGGTCGCGTGCTGTCCGCGGCGCTGCTCGGCGTGCCGCTCGTGCTCGTCTGCGTCGTCGCCCCCGCGCTCGTCGTCGGGCGCGCCGACGCGCTGCCCGCGCTGCTCGGCGTCTCGTTCGGCGTGCTGCTCACCGCGTGGGGCGCGTCGAGCATCGCGTCGGCGCTCGTCGTCTACCCGGTCCAGAAGGCAGGGGAGAACCCTTTCCAGACGAAGTCGAACGGCGGGACGACGGCCGTGGTGTCGCAGTTCGCCGGGTCGCTCGCCGTCGCCGCCGCGTCCCTGCCCGAGGGGGTGCTCGCGCTGATCGCCGTGCGGCAGGGGATCACATGGCTCGGATGGGTCACGCTCGTCGTCGGCCTCGCGCTCGGGACGGTCGCGCTCGTCGTGGGCGTGCGCGTCGGCGGGCGGATCCTCGAGCGACGCCAGACCGACCTCCTCAAGCAGCTCGTCGCGTTCGCCTGACGCCGCCGCGTCGGGCGGCCGGGCCACGCCGCGACGGGGGCGCCGGGTCGCGGCCCACGGCCGGGCGGCCCTCGGGCGGCATCGCCGTGCGGTGACCGCCCGTAGACTTGCCGCCCGTGGCACTCACCATCGGCATCGTCGGCCTGCCCAACGTCGGCAAGTCCACCCTCTTCAACGCGCTGACCCGGGCGCAGGTCCTCGCGGCGAACTACCCGTTCGCGACGATCGAGCCGAACGTCGGCGTCGTGCCGCTGCCCGACCCGCGCCTCCAGGTGCTCGCCGACCTGTTCGGCTCCGAGCGCATCCTGCCCGCGACGGTGTCGTTCGTGGACATCGCCGGGATCGTCAAGGGCGCGAGCGAGGGCGAGGGCCTGGGCAACAAGTTCCTCGCGAACATCCGCGAGGCCGACGCGATCTGCCAGGTCACGCGGGCGTTCGCCGACCCCGACGTCGTGCACGTGTCCGGCGCGGTGAACCCGAAGGACGACATCGAGATCATCAGCACCGAGCTGATCCTCGCCGACCTCCAGACCCTCGAGAAGGCGATCCCGCGCCTCGAGAAGGAGGTCAAGGGCAAGAAGGCCGACCCCGCGCTCCTGGCGGCGGCCGTCGCCGCGAACGAGGTCCTCGAGAAGGGCCAGACGCTGTTCGCCGCGGGCCTCGCCGACGACGAGCACGTCGCGCAGCTCCAGCTCATGACGGCCAAGCCGTTCATCTACGTCTTCAACACCGACGACGCCGGCCTCGCCGACACCGCGATGCAGGACGAGCTGCGCGCGCTCGTCGCGCCCGCCGACGCGATCTTCCTCGACGCGAAGTTCGAGTCCGAGCTGGTCGAGCTCGAGCCCGACGAGGCCGCCGAGATGCTCGCGGAGAACGGCCAGGACGAGGCGGGTCTCGACCAGCTCGCCCGCGTCGGCTTCCACACCCTCGGACTGCAGACCTACCTCACGGCCGGCCCGAAGGAGGCCCGCGCCTGGACGATCCGCCAGGGCTGGACCGCGCCGCAGGCCGCCGGGGTCATCCACACCGACTTCCAGAAGGGCTTCATCAAGGCCGAGGTCATCTCGTTCGACGACCTCGTCGCCGCCGGCTCGGTCGCCGCCGCGCGCGCAGCTGGCAAGGCCCGCGTCGAGGGCAAGGACTACGTCATGGCCGACGGCGACGTGGTGGAGTTCCGCTTCAACGTCTGACCCGGGTCGGGAGTGCGGAGGTGCCCGTGGCGTTCCGGTTCCTGCGCGACGGCCGATTGAGGCTCCCGTCTGGAGTGACGCTCGATCGGTCGCCGGCCTGGCTGCTCCGAGCGGAGGCCGAGAGGCTCTGCGACGGCGCCGACCTCGTGCTTCACCACGTCTATCCCGACACGGTCGACATCACGAGAGACCGGGACCTCGTCCGGACCCTGGTCTCGCGAGTCGACTCGGACGAGCACCTGATCTACGCCCGGCACTACACGGGCGACGGACTCAGCGTCGTCACGCTCGACGAGCACCACTGACCGGTCCATCGCTGACGGGCTCCCTCGTGCGCGGGGACGTCCCGCTGTCACCTCGCCGGGAAGGTCTCGCGGACCAGCTCCTGGGACGTCTGCCAGACGCGGCGGGCCTCGTCCTGGCTGCGCAGCGACGGGTAGAGGGCCTGCTCGCCGGGACGGCCACCGACGTTGCCCGGGCCCTGCGGGCCGTAGAGCCGGCCGGGCTGCGCGTCGGGCGAGGTCGCGGCGTAGAGGGCAGGGAGCGCGGCGGTCTCAGGGGTGCCGACGAGGATGCCGCGCGCGGACAGCCATCGGATGACGCGGACGGCACGCGTGTCGTCGCCGCGTCCGAGCTCCGCGCGGGCGGACAGCAGGCTGGTGGGTGCGACGCCCGGGTGGGACAGGTTGCTCGTGATGCCCCAGCCGGCGGCGGCGCTGCGCCGCTGCAGCTCGAGCGCGAACAGCCCCAACGCGATCTTCGACTGCCGGTACGCGGCCATGCCGTCGTACGAGCGCTCCCAGCTGAGGTCGTCCCAGTGGATGCTCCCGCGTCGCGCGGCGATGCTGACCTGCGACGTCACACGCGCACGTCCCTCGCGCAGCAGCGGGAGCAGGTGCGAGACGAGCGCGACGTGCCCGAGGTGGTTGACGCCGAGCTGGAGCTCGAACCCGTCGGCGGTGGTCTGCCGGTCGGGCGGGGTCATGACGCCGGCGTTGTTGACGAGCAGGTGGACGGGGTCGCCCTCGCTGCGCATCGCGTCGCCGAACGCGGAGAAGGACTCCAGGCTGTCGAGGTCCATCGCGTGCAGCGACACCGTCGCGTCCGGCACCGTCGCGCGGATCGTCACGACCGCGGCCTCGCCCTTGCGGACGTTGCGGACCGGCAGCACGAGGTGCGCGCCGGCGGCGGCGAGGCGGGTCGCGATGCGCAGGCCGATGCCGTCGCTCCCGCCGGTGAGGACCGCGCGGGTGCCGGTGAGGTCGGGGACGGTGACGTCGTGGGGTGCGCGTGCCATGGGTGGGCTCCTTCGTGGATGGGGATGTCACGACCCTCGCCCGGACCGCGGCCGCTATCCAGGACCTGCCAGTCAGTGGTTCCGCAGATCACCGCCGGGTAGAACGGTCACGACGACCAGAGGAGGACGCGTGGCGATCGACCGGTCCGGCATGGCGCAGTTCCTGCGGCACCGACGCGAGGTGCTGCAGCCCGAGGACGTCGGCATGCCCCGCGGGCGACGCCGGCGGACGGACGGCCTGCGCCGCGAGGAGGTCGCCACGTTGTGCCACATGTCGACGGACTACTACGCGCGGCTCGAACGGGGGACGGGCCCGCAGCCGTCGGAGCAGATGATCGCGTCGATCGCGCAGGGCCTGCACCTGACGGTCGCCGAGCGCGACCACCTCTACCGCCTCGCGGGCCACCGTCCGCCGCCCAGCGGGACCCCGAGCGAGCACGTCAGCCCCGGACTGCTGCGCATCTTCGACCGGCTCGAGGACACCCCGGCCGAGATCGTCACGGAGCTCGGCGAGACGCTGCGCCAGACGCCGCTGGGCGTCGCGCTCACCGGCGACCTCATGCGCTACACCGGGCCCGCGCGCAGCATCGGCTACCGCTGGTTCACCGACCCGACGAGCCGCCTCCTCTACGCGCCCGAGGACCACGCGCACCTGTCGCGCCTGTGGGTGTCCGGGCTCCGGGAGGTCTCGGCCGTGCGCGGGCGTGGCTCGCGTGCCGCGGCGCTCGCGGACGACCTGCTGACGCGCAGCGAGGAGTTCCGCACCCTCTGGGACCGGCAGGAGGTCGGCGTCCGCCCACCGGAGGTGAAGCACTTCGTGCACCCCGAGCTCGGGACCCTCGAGCTCACGTGCCAGACGCTGATCGACCCCGGCCAGTCGCACTCGCTGCTCGTCTACACGGCCGTCCCGGGCTCGGAGACGTACGAGAAGCTCCAGCTCCTGTCCGTCATCGGCGCCACCGCGCTGCGCTGACGGCGGCGCGCGCTCAGCCGAGGAGGTCCGTCGGGTCCGCGAGCGGGACCAGGCCGTCCGCGGCGGCGCGCAGGTCGGGGTCGCTCGCGACGAGGGCGTCTGCCTGGAGCTGCGCGACGGCGACGTACTCGCCGGTGCGGACGCCGGACCAGCCGTGCTGCAGCGCCAGGTCCCACGCGCGACGACGGGAGACGCGGTCGCCGAGGAGCCGGATCGTGGTCTCCGTCATGCGCGTGTGGGCGTCCAGGGCGTCGACGCGCTCGCGCTCGCCCGCGCGGACGGCCGCGAGCAGCAGGTCGAGGCCGTCGACGAGCACGGACTTCGGAGCGACGAGCTGGACGTCGGGGGCGAGGCGGCGGTCGTCGTCGACGAGCCACAGCAGGGTCGGGGCGTCGATCGCGTAGCGCGGCATAGGGAGATCGTGGCGCGGGACGGGAGCGCCGACCAGGGGACGCGCAGCCACCGGACGGCCGGCGGGCGCCCGGCGACAGCGACGGGCGCGTCCGCTTCAATGGCGGGAGCACGCCTCGACGGGCGACGGACGCCCGCCGGGACAGGGACGAGACGAGGGAGCGCACGTGTCGTACGTCGTCGATTTCCAGGACGTCTCGACGGTCGGGCTGGAGTCGTCGCCCGTCGCGGACGCGCTCGCCGGCCTGCGCGCCAACGAGGCCCGGTACTTCCGGACGAAGTACGACCACGTGTTCACGACCGAGCCGGCGTCGGACGCCGCCGGCACGGTCGCGTACGTGCATCGCATCCTGAAGGAGGAGCGCGATCTCGTCATCGGCTCGCGGCCGCTCGAGGCGGCGTCCTTCGAGGTCGACGGCGTCCGGTGGACGTACGTCTTCTACGAGTCGGGCCTCTCGGTCAACGTCCTGTACACGCTCGCCGAGGGCGGCAAGCGTGCGGTCGGCTTCAAGCTGTCGGACGGGATGGACGTGCCGGACGAGCTCGCCGACCGCTTCAAGTTCGCGCGGCAGCGGTCCAAGCTCGCCGGCACGATCCGCGGCTCGTTCTTCGTCCTCAAGCACGAGTACTGACCCGCACCCCGCGTCCGGTCAGCCCGCGGCGCGCGCCACGAGGTCGCGGATCGTCGACTCGACCGCCGACGTGACGGCGGTGATCGCGAACGCCGTCGGCCACAGCTCGCCGTCGTCGAGCGCGGCGTCCTCGTTGAACCCGAGCGTCGCGTAGCGGGTCTTGAACTTCGACGACGCCTGGAAGAACAGCACGACCTTGCCGTTCTTGGCGTAGGCCGGCTGGCCGTACCAGGTCTTCGGCTGCAGGTCCGGCGCGACCTCCGCGACGATCGCGTGGATCCTCTCGGCGATCTCGCGGTCGGCATCGGGCATCTCGGCGATCTTCTCGAGCACGTCCGCGAGCCCGGCGTCCGAGCCCTTGCGCTTGGCGGTCCGCACCTCCTTGGCGCGCTCCTTCATCGCGGCGCGCTCCTCGGCGGTGAAGTTCTGGCCCTGCTCGTCGGTGCTGGCGGCGTTCACGTCGTCCTCCGGGTCGTGGTGCGTCGTTCCGTGCGACCGATGCTAGGAACGCCCTGGTGGCGACCGCTTCTTCGATCCTGACCGGTGCACGGCCACGTGGACCTGTGCGCCCGCTCCTAGGCTGGCGCGCGTGAGCAGCAGCCTCCAGGGTCGGGTCGCCGTCGTGACGGGCGTCAGCAGACGACGCGGCATCGGGTTCGCGGTCGCGTCGCGGCTGGCGCGGATGGGCGCGAGCCTCTTCGTCCACCACTGGTCCCCGCACGACGCCGTGCAGCCCTGGGGTGCGGACAGCACCGCCGACGTCCTCGACGCGCTGCGCGCCGACCTCGTCCCCGGCGCCTCGCTCGCGGACGCGAGCATCGACCTCGGCTCCGACGACGGCCCCGACGCGCTGGTCGCCCAGGCGCGCGCCGCCTTCGGCCACCTCGACGTGCTGGTCTGCAACCAGGCCCGCAGCGGGGGAGACGGCGCGCTCGCCGACGTGGACGCCGCGATGCTGGACGCGCACTGGCGGGTCAACGCCCGCGCGACGCTGCTGGCGACGCAGGCGTTCGCGGAGCAGCACGACGGGCGGACCGGTGGGCGCGTCGTCTGGATGACGTCCGGCCAGCAGCTCGGGCCGATGCGGACCGAGATCGCGTACGCGGCGTCGAAGGCCGCCCTCGCGGGTGTGACGGCGTCCGTGGCGGCGGACCTGGCCGACCGCGGCATCCTGCTCAACACGGTGAACCCGGGCCCGGTGAACACGGGCTACCTCGACGACCTGGTCGCGTCGGACCCGGCGGCGGCCGGCTCGGCGTTCCCCGGCGGACGCTTCGGCGAGCCGGACGACCCGGCGCGGCTCATCGCGTGGCTCGTCAGCGACGAGGGCCGCTGGATGGTGGGGCAGGTCCTCAGCACCGAGGGCGGCTTCCGCCGCGGGTGACGCGCGGCGGGGTCGCGCGCGGCCGCCCGACCCCTCGTCAGCCGGCGACGGGGGCGAGGACGAAGACGCGCAGGTCGCGGCCCGAGCGGGCGGCGTACTCGTCGTAGCCCGGCCAGACGGCGCGCAGCGCGTCGAGCAGGCGCTCCCGCTCGGCGTCCGACGCCAGGTGCGCGACCACGTCGACGGTCCGCCCGTCGACGGCGACGCGTGCGCGGGCGTCGGCGAGGAGGTTGAGCGACCACGCGGGATGGTGCTGCTGGCCCCAGTTGGACCCGATGACGACGAACCGCTCGCCGTCGCGCGCGTAGAGGAGGACGGCGTCGCGCGGCTCACCGCTGCGCCGGCCCGTCGTGGTGAGGACGAGCTGGGGGAGGGTGGGCCGGCCGAGGACGCTCCAGCGCCCGTCGGTGGCCTGCTGGATGCGGCGGTCGAGGCCGGAGACGGTGCGCCCGACGCGGGCGAACGCGCGCGTGCGGCCGAGGCGTCGCAGGAGGGAGGTCACGGGTGAATCTTGGGGCATGCCGGTCAGACGTCTGACCTGGCGACGTGAGACACCTCGCCGTAGCACACTTCCGGAGCCCGCGGGAACGAATTGCCCGTTCAGGGGCCTGGGATCACCGGATCGGACATGTTTCCCCGATGTTTCCCCAGGCCACGTGTCTCGTATCGTGGACGGTACCAGCCAGTATCAATCAGGTAACGATCGGGCCGCGAGTCACAACGTGCCCGATATGTCCGACGCTGCTTGACTAGCGTGTGCCCAACTCACGGCGGACGTGTACCCATCCGTCGTCCGGCGCACGGTCACCCCGGGCGCACGGCGGCGCCGCACGTCCTCCCCTTCCCAGGAGGAACATTGAAGATCAGGCGAATCAGCGCCATGGCGGCCCCGGTCGCCGTCGGCGCCCTGGTGCTCGGAGCGTGCTCCGGACCTGAGACGGGCTCGGAGATCGAGGAGGACACCTCGGTCAGCGTCGGTTGGAACCAGCCGTTCTACTCGCAGAACAACCTCACGTCGGTCGGCAACGCGACGACCAACGCGAACGTTCTGTACCTGACGAACGCGCAGTTCAACTACTACGACGGCGACCTCAACCTCGTGAAGAACGAGGACGTCGGCACGTACGAGAAGGTCTCCGACGACCCGCTGACGATCAAGTACACGATCAACGAGGGCGTGAAGTGGTCGGACGGCACCCCCGTCGACGCGGCCGACCTCCTCCTGTACTGGGGCCCGCAGGACGACGACTTCGACAACGTCCAGCCGGAGTACGACGAAGAGGGCAACGTCACCAACCAGGACGCCATCGACGCCGGCGTCTACTTCGACGGTTCCTCCGTCGCCATGACCCTGATCAACGACGCGCCCGAGATCTCGGACGACGGCCGCTCGGTCACGCTGGTCTACTCGGAGCCCCGCTCCGACTGGGAGGTCTCCTTCCAGCCCTCGCCCGTCGCCGCGCACGCCGTCGCCAAGCTCGCGCTCGGCATCGACGACGCCGAGGAGGGCAAGCAGGCCATCATCGACGCGTTCTCGGAGAACAAGACCGAGGACCTGTCGAAGATCGCCAAGGTCTGGAACTCCTCGTTCGACTTCACCTCGCTGCCCGACGACAAGTCGCTCTACCTGTCGTCCGGCGCGTACGTCATGTCGGAGTACGTCGAGAACCAGTACATGACGCTCCAGGCGCGTGACGACTACGAGTGGGGTCCCAAGCCCAAGGTCTCGTCGATCACGATCCGCTACACGGAGGACCCGCTGGCGTCCGTCACGGCCCTGCAGAACGGTGAGGTCGACCTCATCCAGCCGCAGTCGTCCGTCGACGTCATCAAGACCCTCGAGGGCCTCGACAACATCGACTACACGACCGCGCCCGAGGGCACGTTCGAGCACGTCGACACCATCATGAACAACGGTGGTCCGTTCGACCCGGCGACCTACGGCGGCGACGCCGAGAAGGCCCGCAAGGTCCGCGAGGCGTTCCTCAAGACGATCCCGCGCCAGGAGATCATCGAGAAGCTCATCAAGCCGCTGCAGGAGGACGCCGAGACGCGTGACTCCTTCACGGTGGTCCCGGGTTCGCCGACCTACGACGACGTCATCGCCAACAACGGCTCCGACGCCTTCGCCGAGGTCGACATCGCCGGCGCGCAGGCGCTGCTCGCCGAGGCCGGCGTCGCGACCCCGGTCAGCGTCCGCTTCCTCTACGGCAAGTCGAACGTCCGCCGCGCGAACGAGTACCAGCTCATCGCTGCCTCCGCCGCCCAGGCCGGCTTCACCGTCGTGGACGAGGGTGACGACCAGTGGGGCTCGCGCCTGTCCGACACGGCGTCGTACGACGCGTCGCTGTTCGGCTGGCAGTCGACCAACACGTTCGCCCTGAACTCCGAGGGCAACTACGTCACCGGTGGTCTGAACAACTTCGGTGGCTACTCCAACGCCGACGTCGACCAGTGGTACGTCGACATGGCCACGGCCTCGGGCGACGAGGAGAAGGAGCTGACGACCAACATCGAGAAGCAGCTCTTCGCCGACGCGTTCGGTGTCCCGATCTTCCAGTTCCCCGGCGTGGTGGCGAACCGCTCCGTGCTGAAGGGCGTCTCGACGATCCCGCTGTCGCCGACGATCTTCTGGAACTACTGGGAGTGGGAGATCAGCGCCGACGACTCGCTCGACGCGCCGACGGCGACGCCGGCCGCGACCGAGGAGACCGAGGGCTGACCCTCAGCTCGCTGTAGCACGCACGACAGGGGGTGCCGCGGCCACCAGGCCGCGGCACCCTCGTCGTTCGCCCGGGCACCGACCGCATGGTCGCTGACCTGGGCAGACACCGACGTGGGACCTGCGGCACCACCGACGCCGCCGAGCCCTCGTAGAATCGTTCTTCGCCACCATCCCCACGCGAACGAGGTCAGGACCCCATGGTCACCTCTGAGAAGAGCCTCGCGCCGGCTCCGGCAGCGGCCACAGCCGCACCGGCCGCGCAGGCCCCCCGGCGCCGAAGCCTCAGCGCCTCCGCGCCGACGTTGACCTTCATCGGTCGCCGTCTGCTGTCCTCGGCGATCGTCCTTCTCGGGGCGACGTTCATCGTCTACATGCTCCTCGCGTACGCGCTGGACCCCCTCGAGGACCTGTACGCCAGCAGCGCTCCCAACAAGGAGCAGCTGATCGAGGCCCGCATCCGGGCGCTCGACCTCGACACGCCGCCGGTCATCCGCTACTTCAAGTGGCTCGCCGGCGTGCTCGGCTACCTGATCGGGCGCGGGACGCTCGGCCAGAGCTGGGTCACCAACCAGGAGGTCACGGACCTCCTCGCGAGCGCGATCCCCTCGACGGTCCAGCTCGTCGGCGGCGCCACGGTGCTCGCCGTCGTCCTCGGCATCACCGTCGGCATCGCCTCGGCGCTGCGGCAGTACACCGGGTTCGACTACTCGGTGACGTTCATGTCGTTCGTGCTGTATTCGCTGCCGTCCTTCTGGGTCGCGGTGCTCCTCAAGCTGTGGGGCGCCATCGGCTTCAACGACTTCCTCGCGGACCCGACGCTGAGCACCGCGATGATCGTGTTCCTGTCGGTCCTGGCCGGGTTGATCTGGCAGGTGCTGATCGGCGGGGACCTGCGACGGCGGCTCATCACGTTCGTGACGTCCGCGCTCTCGACCGGCCTCGTCATCTTCGCGGTGCTCGAGAGCGGCTGGCTGCTCGACCCGAGCCTCGGCATGGTCGGCATCGCCGTGCTCGGCGCCGGTGCGGCCGTCGGCCTCACCGCGATGACCACCGGCCTGCACAACCGGCGGGCGCTGCTGTCGTCGCTCACGGTCGTCGCCATCGGCGTCGCGCTGTGGTTCCCGCTGCAGTACCTGTTCGTCGTTCCGGGCTTCAACGGCCTCTGGGTCCTCGGCCTCGGCGTGCTGTCGGTCGTCGTCGGCCTCGTCGTCGGGCGCCTGTACGGCGGCCCGGACTACGGCCAGTCGATGCGCAACGCCGCGATCACCGCGTTCGTGGTCGCCGGCCTGATCTTCGTCGACCGGATCATGCAGGTCTGGAAGCCCTACAGCGACTCGAGCTACATCAACGGCCGCCCGATCGCGACCATCGGCTCGCAGACCCCCGGCCTCAACGGCGACTACTGGGTCGAGTCGCTCGACCGGTTCACGCACCTGATCCTGCCGACCATCGCGCTCATCCTCATCTCGTTCGCGTCGTACACCCGGTACTCGCGCGCGAGCCTGCTCGAGGTCATGAACCAGGACTACATCCGCACCGCGCGGGCCAAGGGCCTGCCGGAGCGGGTGGTCACCGTGCGGCACGCGTTCCGCAACGCGCTGATCCCGCTCGCGACGATCATCCCGCTCGACATCGCGGCCCTGTTCGGCGGCGCGATCATCACCGAGCGGATCTTCTCGTGGAGCGGCATGGGCTCGCTCTTCATCCACTCGCTGGGGGCGAGAGACGCCGACCCGATCATGGGGTACTTCCTCGTCGTCGGGACGCTGCTCGTCCTCGCCAACATCGTCGTGGACTTCGTCTACGCCGCCCTCGACCCCAGGATCCGGGTGAACGCATGACCACGCCCACGCCCATCACGCCCCAGCAGCTGGACGGTCCCGAGCACCACGACGTCGTCGAGAACGCGATCGAGCTCAAGGAGGTCGAGGGGCTCTCGCAGGGCCGCATCGTCCTGCGCCGGTTCCTCCGCCACCGCGGCGCCATGGCGTCGGCGTTCGTCCTGCTGTGCGTCGTCGTCCTGGCCACGACGTCGATCGGCTGGGGGCCCATCCCCGGCTGGTGGAAGTACTCGCCGTCCGACCTGTCGCCGATCGTCAACTCCGGCGGCGCCCCGACGCTGTCCTTCTCGGGCGGCCTCACCATCGGCGAGCACCCGTTCGGTCAGGACAACATCGGCATGGACGTCTTCGCGCTGGTCATGCGCGGCACGCAGCAGTCGCTCACCGTCATGGTGATCATCGGCCTGCTCGCGTCGGCCATCGGCATCGCGATCGGCGCCTCGGCCGGCTTCTTCCGCGGCCGCCTGGACAACCTGCTCATGCGGTTCACGGACATGGTCATCACGATCCCCGTGATCATGGTCGGCGCGATCCTCGGTGCGTGGGTCGGCGGCGCCAACCCCGTGACCCTGGCGCTCGCCCTCGCGGCGGTCAGCTGGACGTCCATGGCCCGTCTGGTCCGTGGCGAGTTCCTGTCGTTGCGCGAGCGGGAGTTCGTCGACGCGGCGCGCGTGGCCGGTGCGAGCAACGGCCGGATCATGTTCAAGCACATCCTGCCGAACGCGGTCGGCGTCATCATCGTCAACGCGACGCTGCTCATGGCCGCGGCGATCCTGCTCGAGACGGCGCTCAGCTACCTCGGCTTCGGCATCGCGTTCCCCGACGTCTCGCTGGGCAACCTCATCAACGAGTACCAGACGGCGTTCGCGACGCGGCCGTGGCTGTTCTGGTGGCCAGGTCTGTTCATCGTGACGATCGCACTCTGCATCAACTTCATCGGCGACGGCCTGCGCGACGCGTTCGACCCGCGTCAGCGGCGCATCCCGACGCGTCGGGCCCTCGCCCGGGCGTCGCGTCGCGCCGAGCGCAAGTCCGGCGTCCCGGCGACCGCCGGAGCCTGATCCCGTGACCCGCCGTTCAGAGCGCGAGCGCCGCGACGCTGGCCACCAGCAGGATCGCCAGCGCGGCGATCGTGCCGGTGTGCCAGCGCACGCGCGGTCGCTCGCGCTCGAACCGCGGGTCGTCCAGGAGCCCGGCGTCCCGGGCCTCCTCCCAGCGCTGCCGCACGATCGCGGCCGCGTCGCCGGAGTCGGTGCCGGCCAGGTCGCCGGGGCGGACGCCGCCGCCGGGGCCGTAGGTGCTGCTCGGCAGGTTCTTGTCGGCGCCCGCCTGCGTGCGGCCGGTGCGGACGGCGCTCGGTGCGGGTGCCGCCCAGGCCGAGTAGGAGCCGTACACGGTGCGCAGCGTCAGCGCGTACTGGGTGCCGATCTCCTGGACCGCCGGCCAGGGGATCTCCACGGTCCGCAGCACGTTGCGGATCTCGACGCCCGCGGGCGTCACGATCACCGCGGGACGCCAGTAGGCGGCCCAGGCGCCGACGGCGACCAGCGCCAGCAGCGGCAGGTAGGGGAGCGTCGTCGACGCGTCGTCCACCAGACCCGTCACGGCGCCCACCAGGCACAGCACCACGACACCACCGGCAACCCATCGGCCGAACCCCGGCCGGAACTCCACGACGTCCGCCACCATGCGGTCATCGTCCCAGACGGCTCCGGACCGGCTGCGCGCCACCGCGCGACCGCCCCGGCCCCCGCACGGAAGGAACTGCTCGACCAGTGAGCACCGAGACCCTCGCGAACGCCCCGGCCCCGACGCCGGACGGCAAGGCGCCCATCCTCGAGGTCCGTGACCTGACCGTCGAGTTCTTCGTCGACGGCGAGTGGTACCCCGCCGCCACGGAGGTCACCTACGACGTCCGGCCAGGCGAGGTCCTCGCCATCGTCGGCGAGTCCGGGTCGGGCAAGACGCAGTCGTCGATGTCCCTCATCGGGCTGCTGCCGCCGAACGGCCGCGCGACCGGCTCCGCGAAGCTCGCGGGCCGCGAGCTCCTCGGCCTCACGCACAAGCAGCTCAGCTCGGTGCGCGGCAAGGAGGTCGCGGTCATTTTCCAGGAGCCGATGACCGCGCTGAACCCCGTCTACACCGTCGGGTTCCAGATCATCGAGACCCTGCGCGTGCACTTCGACCTGGGCCCGAAGGCCGCACGGCAGCGCGCGATCGAGCTGCTCAAGCTCGTCGACATCCCGGACCCGGAGCGTGCGGTCGACAAGTATCCGCACCAGCTGTCGGGCGGCCAGCGCCAGCGCGGCATGATCGCGCAGGCCCTCGCGTGCGACCCCAAGCTGCTCATCGCGGACGAGCCGACGACGGCGCTCGACGTCACCGTCCAGGCCGAGATCCTCAAGCTCATGCGCGACCTGCGCAGTCGCATCGACTCCGGCATCGTGCTCATCACGCACGACATGGGTGTCGTGGCCGACCTGTCGGACCGCGTGCTCGTCATGAAGAACGGCCGCATCGTCGAGTCGGGCCTGTCGGACACGATCTTCAACCAGCCGACCCACCCGTACACGATCCAGCTGCTCGAGTCGGTGCCGCACCTGGGCTCGGCGACGTTCCAGGCGCCGGGCGCGGAGCACGACGTCACCTCGACCTCCGCCACGACCGCGACGCCCGTCCAGGCGCCCGCACCGGCGGCGACGCCCACGGGCTACGCGCTCGAGGCGAAGGACCTCATCATCGAGTACCCGTCGCGCGGTCGGATCCCCGCGTTCCGGGCGATCAACGGCGTCGACCTGTCGATCGCGCGCGGCGAGGTCCTCGGCCTCGTCGGCGAGTCCGGCTCGGGCAAGACGACCGTCGGCCGTGCCGCCGTCGGCCTGCTGCCCGTCGCGGGCGGGTCGCTCAAGGTCAACGGCGTCGAGCTCGCGGGCGTGAAGCCGAAGACGCTGCGCGAGGTCCGCCAGGACGTCTCGATCGTCTTCCAGGACCCGGGCTCGTCGCTCAATCCGCGTCTGCCGATCGGCGAGTCCATCGGCGAGCCGCTCAAGCTGCACGGCATCGCCAAGGGCGCCGAGCTGAGCAAGCGCGTCGAGGACCTGCTGGACCGCGTGCACCTGCAGCGGTCGATGCGCAACCGGTACCCGCACGAGCTCTCCGGCGGTCAGCGCCAGCGCGTCGGCATCGCCCGCGCGCTCGCCCTGAGCCCCAAGCTGCTCATCGCCGACGAGCCGACGTCGGCGCTCGACGTGTCGGTCCAGGCCCGCGTCCTCGAGCTGTTCCAGGAGCTGCAGCGCGAGTACGGCTTCGCGTGCCTGTTCATCAGCCACGACCTCGCGGTCGTCGAGATCCTGTCGCGCCGCATCGCAGTCATGAACAAGGGCCTGCTCGTCGAGGTCGGCGACCGCGACGCGATCCTGCGCAACCCGCAGCAGGACTACACCAAGCGCCTGCTCGCCGCTGTGCCCGTGCCCAACCCCGCCGAGCAGAAGGTGCGCCGTGAGGAGCGCGACCGGCTCATCGAGGAGGCGGAGGCGGCGCTGCGCCAGGCCGACGCCGAGGCCGAGGCGTACGCGCACGGCACGGGTGCGGACGCCGCCGAGCTGCGCAAGCAGCAGTCGAAGGGCCAGGGCCAGGCGTCCGACCCGCGCGGTGGCGCCGAGGGCGGCTTCTGACGCTCCCGCTCCGACGAAGGCCGTGCCCGGGTGCTCCTCGGGCACGGCCTTCGTCGTCCTGGCAGCGCCTTCGCGGGCGCGACGCCGCGTGGCGAGAGTCCCCCGTACCCGAGTTGTCCGGCAGAGTTCAGTTCCGGGTGGTGACGACCGATATCCGCAGGTGGCGGCGGTGTGAGACCGTCCAGGCGAGACGTCCGCCGGGGGAGTCCCGTGCGGCACACGATCCGGGAGGTCGCAGGCGTGCGCAGGTCGACGGTGGGGGGTGCCGCGCTCGTCGTGGTCCTCGGGCTCGTGCTCGGCGGCTGCACGCAGCCGGAGCCGGACCCGGAGCGGGCGGGGACGGTCGTCGTCGCGGTCGGCAGCGCGTTCGGGTCGCTCAACGCGGGGACGACGCTCGGGCGGACGCCCGGCAGCACGCTGGTCCGCTCGCTCGCGCAGTCGGGCTTCGTGTCGGTCGACGAAGTCGGCGCGGCGGTGTTCGACGAGTCGTTCGGCACGGTCGAGAAGGTCGCGGACTCGCCGCTCACGGTCCGCTACACGATCTCCCCGACGGCCCTGTGGTCGGACGGCGTCCCCGTGACCCCCGACGACCTGGTCCTCGAGTGGGCGGCCCGCAGCGGCCTCTACGACGACGTGACGCCCGAGATCGACGCGTCGGGCGAGGTGACGAACGGCGACGCGCTCGACGCGGGTGTCGCGTTCGCCGCGACGTCGCCCGCGCTGGTGCACGTGCCCGCGGTGCCGATCGTCGAGGGCACGAGCGTGACGCTCGTCTACGACGTCCCGGTCGCGGACTGGGAGGTCGCGCTCGACGTCAACGTCCCGGCGCACGTGCTCGGCGCCACGGTGCTGGGGATCGACGACCCCGCGGAGGCCGCGGCGGCGGTCAGCGCCGCGATCCTGGGCGAGGACAAGGGCGCCCTGCGGTCGCTGTCGCTCGCGTGGCGGACCGGTCTCACCGCGGACCTGCTGGCGGAGGACGCGACCGCGGCCGTCACGACGGGGCCGTACGTCGTCGACCGTGTCGTCGGAGAGGAGCGCGTGGACCTGGTCCGGAACGAGTCGTACGAGGGTGCGCGGCCGGCTGCGTTCGACCGCGTCGTGCTCCGCACCGCGCTGCACCCGCTCGACCAGGTGACCGCGCTGCGCGACGACGAGGTCGACGTGATCGCGCCGACGGACACCGCCGACGTGCTGGACGCGCTCGAGGACGTCGAGGACGTGACGACGCGCTCGGGCGGCGACGCGACGCTCCAGCTGCAGCTCCAGGTGGCCGGCGGCGGCCCGTTCGACCCCGCGACCTACGACGGGGACGCCGCGAAGGCGGCCGCGGTCCGGAAGGCGTTCCTCGCGACGGTGCCGCGCGACGCGGTGGTGTCGTCGGTCGCGGAGCCGCTGTGGGCGGACGCCGCACCGGCCGACGCACTCCTGCCCGCGGCGGGCGCGAACGTCGGGGAGGTCGAGGTCGCGGAGGCCGACGTCGCGGACGCCGAGCGTGCGCTCGCCGACGCGGGGGTCCCGACACCCGTGGTGGTGCGCGTCCTCACCGACACCGCCGACCCGGTGCGGCTCGGTGTGCTCGACCTCGTGACCGAGCAGGCCGCCGAGGCCGGGTTCGCGGTGCGCCGCTACGAGCAGGCCGACGGCATGGTCGCCGACCTGCGCGGCGCCCCGTCCGCGTGGGACGTCGCGCTGCTGCCCGTGCCGCAGTCGGACCTGGGCGCGGCGGCGACCGCGGCCCGCTGGCGCACCCAGGGGTCGACGAACGTCACGGGGTGGACGTCGCCCGAGACGGACGCGGCGGTCGACGCGCTGACCGCGATGGTCGACCCCGAGGCCCGGACGGACGCGTTCGACGCCGTGGCCGCGACGCTCGCGGACGGGGCCGCCGTGCTGTCGCTCGTGCGCCAGCCGGTCGTCGTCGCGACGCGCGACGCGGACCCGGAGGACGAGGGCCGGCTCCCGCAGCTCGAGCCCGTTCCGCCGCTCGCGCTGAGCCGCGCGGACCTCACGTCGTGGTGGGACTGGGCACGCACGGACGCGTGACGACCGCCGAGCCCGGATCGCGGCCGCGGGCGGGCGACGCCCGGCGGGGTGACGGGCGGCAGGGTGACGGGCGCCACGGCGGACTCGGGGGTCGGGCGGGTAGAATCGTCCGGCGCCACGTCCCGGCGCGCTCCCCACCTGCGAAAGCCGAGTACACCCATGCCTGAGTCCACGACCGTCACCGGCGTGCGCGCCGACCTGCGCAACGTCGCGATCGTGGCCCACGTCGACCACGGGAAGACCACCCTGGTCGACGCGATGCTGTGGCAGTCCGGCGCCTTCGGCGAGCACGCCCACGTCGACGAGCGCGCGATGGACTCCGGCGACCTGGAGCGCGAGAAGGGCATCACGATCCTCGCGAAGAACACCGCGGTCCGGTACGCCGGCCCCGCGGCGGCCGCGGTGGGTCAGCCCGACGGCATCACGATCAACGTCATCGACACCCCGGGCCACGCCGACTTCGGCGGCGAGGTCGAGCGCGGCCTGTCGATGGTCGACGGCGTCGTCCTGCTCGTCGACGCGTCCGAGGGCCCGCTGCCGCAGACCCGCTTCGTGCTCCGCAAGGCGCTCGCCGCGAAGCTCCCCGTCATCCTCGTGGTCAACAAGGTCGACCGCCCCGACGCCCGCATCGAGGAGGTCGTCCACGAGGCGACCGACCTGCTGCTGGGCCTCGCGTCCGACCTGCACGAGGAGGTCCCGGACCTCGACCTCGACGCGATCCTCGACGTCCCCGTCGTGTACGCCGCCGCGAAGGCCGGTCGCGCGTCGCTGAACCAGCCCGCCGACGGCGGCCTGCCGGACTCGGAGAACCTCGAGCCGCTGTTCGCGACGATCCTCGAGAAGATCCCCGCCCCGACGTTCGACGAGGGCGCGCCGCTGCAGGCGCACGTCACGAACCTCGACGCCTCCCCGTTCCTCGGCCGCCTCGCGCTGCTCCGCATCTTCAACGGCACGCTGCGCAAGGGCCAGACGGTCGCGTGGGCGCGGTCCGACGGCTCGCTCCAGAACGTGCGCATCACCGAGCTCCTGGAGACGAAGGCCCTCGAGCGCGTCCCCACGGACTCCGCCGCGCCGGGCGACATCGTCGCCGTCGCCGGCATCGAGGACATCACGATCGGCGAGACGCTGACCGACCCCGACGACCCGCGCCCTCTCCCGCTCATCACGGTCGACGACCCGGCCATCTCGATGACCATCGGCATCAACACGAGCCCCCTCGCGGGCAAGGGCGGCAAGGGGCACAAGGTCACCGCCCGCCAGGTCAAGGACCGCCTCGACAAGGAGCTCATCGGCAACGTGTCGCTCCGCGTCGTCCCCACGGACCGCCCCGACGCGTGGGAGGTCCAGGGTCGTGGCGAGCTCGCGCTCGCGATCCTCGTCGAGCAGATGCGCCGTGAGGGCTTCGAGCTCACCGTCGGCAAGCCGCAGGTCGTCACGAAGAAGGTCGACGGCCAGGTCCATGAGCCCGTCGAGCGCATGACGATCGACGTCCCCGAGGAGTACCTCGGCGCGGTCACGCAGCTCCTCGCGCAGCGCAAGGGCCGCATGGAGACCATGTCGAACCACGGCACCGGCTGGGTCCGCATGGAGTTCCTGGTGCCCGCGCGCGGCCTCATCGGCTTCCGCACGCGGTTCCTCACCGACACGCGCGGCACGGGCATCGCGTCGTCCATCTCCGAGGGCTACGAGCCGTGGGCCGGCGCCATCGAGACCCGCCAGTCGGGCTCGCTCGTCGCCGACCGTGCGGGCGCCGTGACGCCGTTCGCCATGATCAACCTGCAGGAGCGCGGCTCGTTCTTCGTCGAGCCCACGTCCGAGGTCTACGAGGGCCAGATCGTCGGCGAGAACTCCCGCAACGAGGACATGGACGTCAACATCACCAAGGAGAAGAAGCTCACCAACATGCGCTCCTCCACGGCGGACAACTTCGAGAACCTCGTGCCGCCGCGCAAGCTCACGCTCGAGGAGTCGCTGGAGTTCGCGCGCGAGGACGAGTGCGTCGAGGTGACGCCGGAGATCGTGCGCATCCGCAAGGTGGTGCTCGACCAGACCGAGCGCGCCCGCATCACCGCGCGCAACAAGAAGTCCTGACGCCGGTGGCGCCGGTCGGCGGGCTCGTCGCGGTGCACGCGCACCCCGACGACGAGACCCTGTCGACCGGCGCCCTGCTCGCCACCTGGGCGCGCGCGGGGCGGCCCGTCACGGTCGTCACGTGCACGCGCGGCGAGCGCGGCGAGGTCATCGGCGAGGCGCTCGCGCACCTCGAGGGCGACGGGCCCGCGCTCGCCGCGCACCGCGAGAGCGAGCTCGCGGCCGCGCTGTCCTCGCTCGGCGTCGCCGACCACGTCTACCTCGACTCGGGCGGCCCCGCGGGGGAGCGGTTCGAGGACTCCGGCATGGCGTGGCTCGGCACCGGACGCGCCGGAACGGCCGTCGACCTGCCCGATCGCGCCTTCGTCGGCGTCCCGGTCGACGAGGCCGCCGCACGGCTGGCCGACGTCCTGCGCGCGCGCCAGCCCGACGTCGTCGTCACCTACGAGCCCGACGGCGGCTACGGGCACCCCGACCACGTGCACGCGCACCGCGTGACCCTGCGCGCCGTCGAGCTCGTCGCGGCCGACGACCTGCACCCGACCGTGCTGTGGGCCGCCCAGCGCGGCGCCCACCTGCGGGCCGCGTACCGCGCGCTGGCCGGCGGCTCCGTGACGCTCGCGCTCGGCGACGAGCGCGGCGACCTCACGCTGCCCGACCCCGACGGCCCCCTCCCGTCCGTCGCGGTCGACACGCTCGACCTCGCGGTCGACGTCCTGCCCGTCCGCGCCGCCGTGCTCGACGCGATGCGCGCCCACGCGACCCAGGTCCGCGCGGTCCGCGCGCTCGACGGGACCCCCGGCCTGATCGGCTGCTACGCCCTCAGCAACGACGTCCTCGCACCCGTCCTCCCCGTCGAGGGCTACCGGGTGGCCGCCGGTCGCGTCGACGTGCTCGCCGGGGTGCCCGGCGTCCGGCCGGTAGCCTGACCGCCGTGCAGCCACTGAGCACCGACGTCCTCACGAAGGCCGCGTCCACGTTCGTCCTCGGCCTCGTCGTCGGCGCCGTCGGGACCGCGATGCACCGCAGCGTGCCCCCGTGGGGCGTCGTCCTGTGCCTCCTGCTCGTCGCCTGCGCCGCGCTCCTCTCCCGCGCGTGGGGCGGGGGTGTCGCCGTGGCGGGCCTCGCGGGCGGCATGTTCCTCAGCGTCACGACCCTGGCCCGCTCCGGACCGGGCGGCGACGTGCTCGTGCCCGCGCAGCAGGGCATCGGATGGGTGTGGGTCGTCGGCGCCGCCGGGGTCCTGATCCTGGTCGCCCTGGCTCCGCGCGCGCTGTTCCGCGACGAGCCGCGCGGCGAACGTCCTCGCCCGGTCGCGGTGACCGAGGGCGTCGAGACGGTCGACGAAGGCCGGGGCGGGGGTGACGCCCGACCCGTCGACGGCGGCGTCGTCGGCGGCGAGCCCGACGACGGGTCCGGTGCGCGGCCGGGCACCTCGCGATGACCGACACCCCGACCGTCGCCCCCGACGACTTCCGGGCCGCGGTCGGCCGGCTGCCCGCGGGCGTCGCCGTCGTGACCCTGCGCTGGCGCGGCACCGACCACGCCGCGACCGTCGGCTCTGTCGTCTCCGTGTCGCTCGAGCCCCCGCTGCTGCTGTTCTGCGTCCACGTCGACGCCCGGCTGCGCGACGCCCTCGACGAGGTCGACACGTGGGCGGTCTCCGTCCTCGCCGACGACCAGGCCCCCACGGCCGACTGGCTCGCGTCGGCCGGCCGGCCCGCGTTCGACCAGCTCGCCCGGGTCCCGCACCGGCCCGCCCCCGTGTCGGGCGCCGCGTGGCTCGACGGCGCGGCCGCGTGGTTCGACTGCCGCACCGCGGACGTGCACCGCGCCGGTGACCACGACGTCGTCGTCGGCAGCGTGCTCGCCGCCGAGCAGGGACGCGCGGGTGCCGGGGGCCTCGTCCACCTGCGCGGACGCGTCCGACCCGTCCGCTGAGACCACGTCGCGACGACCGACCGGCGGGCCTCGACCGTCGACCCGTGGGGGACGTGCGTGAGAGTCGTGCGCGCCGGGTGAGAACCCCGACGCGCGGCACCGAACACGTCGTCGCCTCAGGCGCGCACCGTAGACTCGCGCGGGCGCGCGTCAGTGCGCAGCCACGCGCCGAACCATGCGCACCAGCAGGGGAGCAGGATGACCGAGCGGACCGACCGCGACCACTCCGAGCGGCCGGGGACCCCCGCCGCCGACGCCGACGCGACCACCGCGGACGACGCCACGCGTCGTGCCGGCGAGGACGCGGTCGAGGCCCCGACGGAGGCCCACGCCGTCGTCGAGACCGGGAGCGAGCAGGCCGCGGAGCCCGATGCCGCCGAGCGTGACGGCTCCGCGACCGCGGTGACCGCCCCCGGCGACGAGGGCGCTGCGGACGCGTCGGCGGGCACCGCGCCGGACGTCACCGCGACCGGCGCTCCCGTCGTCGGCGCGACCGGCGCTCCCGCCGACGCGGTGGACGGCGCTCCCGCCGACGCGGTGGACGGCACCCCCGCTGACGCGGTGGACGGCACCCCCGCCGACGCCCCGACCGCTGTGGCCGCCGCGACCACCCCCGCTGACGCCGCGACGTCGGTGGACGAGCCCCTCGACGCGACCTCGACGTCCGAGCCGGCAGCCGACACGACCGCCACCGCGTCCGCGGACCACGTCACGTCCGACGCTGCGCCTGTCGAGGTCGGCTCGGACGCCGCGCCGACGGCCGAGGCGACCGCGGCCGCCCTCGCTGGCGCCGACGCGCCGGACGACGTGCCCGTCGAGTCGGACTCGGGCGCGGTGCCGGGGGCCGACGCCACCGCGCCGGCTCCCTCTCGCTCTGACCTGTCGGACGACGTGCCCGTCGAGCCGAGGTCGAGCGCGTCGCCGGAGGCGGACGCGACTGCGGCGGCACCCGCGGACGACGTCACGTCGGACGACGATCCCATCGCGGCGCCCTCCGCGCCCGCGGCGACGACCGACGCGACCGCGCACATCCCCGCTGACGCCGCCACGACGAAGGACGTGCCCGTCGAGCTGGCCTCGACGTCCGCGCCGACGGCGGACGCCGACGCGCCTCCGGCCGGTGACCGGGCGCTTCCCGACGCCGACGCGAGCGCGCCGGCGACGTCCGACGAGGCGTCCACTCCCGTGGCGGGCGAGGCTCCCGCGGCTGGCGGGGAGACGGCGTCGGGAGACGCGGCGTCCGCGGACACGGCGGACACGTCGTCGACCGTCTGGCCCGTGTGGGGTGCTCAGGCGGCCGCGGCGCGCGCCACGTCGCCCGCCGAGCCTCTCCGTCCGAGCGAAGCCCTCGCCGCGGACGCGACCCCGACGGTGGGCGCCGCCCCTGCCGGAGACCCGGCCGCATCCGCGCAGCCGGCGCCGCCCGACGCGGTGCCCGGCTCGGCAGACGGCTCGGCAGACGGGCCGGCGACGAGCGAGGCCGACGCGGACGTGGACACCGCGACCCGTGCGGTGCCGCGCGTGACGGGCGCCGACGACACGGCGGTCCTCCCGGCTGCCGGGGGCGTGAGCGACGGCGCGCAGGGCGCGGCGACCGTCCCGGCCGGGCGCGCGACCTCGGGCGAGCCGTCCGGTCCGGCCACGGCTGGGCCCACCGGTCCGGCCGCGACAGAGCCGACGGGACCCGCCGCGACGCATCCGTCCGGCTCGGCCGAGACCTCGCCGTCCGGCGGTGCCGTGGCGCAGCCGTCCGGCTCGGCCGGGACCTCGCCGTCCGGCGGTGCCGTGGCGCAGCCGTCCGGCTCGGCCGGGACCTCGCCGTCCGGCGGTGCCGTGGCGCAGCCGTCCGGCTCGGCCGGGACCTCGCCGTCCGGCGGTGCCGTGGCGCAGCCGTCCGGCTCGGCCGGGACCTCGCCGTCCGGCGGTGCCGTGGCGCAGCCGTCCGGCTCGGCCGGGACCTCGCCGTCCGGCGGTGCCGTGGCGCAGCCGTCCGGCTCGGCCGGGACCTCGCCGTCCGGCGGTGCCGTGGCGCAGCCGTCCGGCTCGGCCGGGACCTCGCCGTCCGGCGGTGCCGTGGCGCAGCCGTCCGGCTCGGCCGGGACCTCGCCGTCCGGCGGTGCCGTGGCGCAGCCGTCCGGCTCGGCCGGGACCTCGCCGTCCGGCGGTGCCGTGGCGCAGCCGTCCGGCTCGGCCGGGACCTCGCCGTCCGGCGGTGCCGTGGCGCAGCCGTCCGGCTCGGCCGGGACCTCGCCGTCCGGCGGTGCCGTGGCGCAGCCGTCCGGCTCGGCCGGGACCTCGCCGTCCGGCGGTGCCGTGGCGCAGCCGTCCGGCTCGGCCGGGACCTCGCCGTCCGGCGGTGCCGTGGCGCAGCCGTCCGGCTCGGCCGGGACCTCGCCGTCCGGCGGTGCCGTGGCGCAGCCGTCCGGCTCGGCCGGGACCTCGCCGTCCGGCGGTGCCGTGGCGCAGCCGTCCGGCTCGGCCGGGACCTCGCCGTCCGGCGGTGCCGTGGCGCAGCCGTCCGGCTCGGCCGGGACCTCGCCGTCCGGCGGTGCCGCGGCGCAGCCGCCCGTCGCGCCCGGGCGTGACGCGGCCGCCGACCGGGCGGCACCGTCTCCCGCCGAGGGCTCGGCGTCGCCGACGTCCGCCCCGGCGGGTGCGCCGACGCCTTCCGGTGACCCCGTCGACCCCGCTGAGCAGGAGCCGACACGTGCGCCCGCGGCGGGCGCTGCGGCGGCCGCGGCTGCAGCGTCGACCACCCCGGCGCGCACCGGCCAGCAGGCTCCGACGCGCGATGCGGCCGCTGGCCCGGTGACCGCCGCGGGCTCCGGTCAGCAGGCTCCGACGCGTGTCTCCGCGACGGGCGCTGCCGCGGCTCCGACCGGCGCGACGACGCCGACGCAGGCGCGGCCGTCCGCGGACGGGACGCCGGCGGCACCGCTCGCCCCGACGGCACCGCTCGCCTCGACGGACCCGGCGCCGACCGCGTCGCGCCCCGGCGCTGCAGCCCCGACGACTCCGGCGGTCCCGGGGGCCCCCGCGGACCGGACGCGCGAGGCGCCGGCAGGAGCGGGCGTTGCGGGCCCGGCGGCGGCAGCGGCTGCGACCGGTGCGGCGACCGCGGGTGCGGCGACGGCGGGTGCGGCGACCGCGGGTGCGGCGACCGCGGGTTCGGCGACCGCGAGCGCAGCTCCCGCGGCTGCCGCCGCGCCCGGTGGGGCGTTCGCGCCGGTCGGATCGCGCGGGCCGGACCCGCTCGCACCGCGCATCGCGTCCGGGCCAGTCCCGCAGGACGAGGACGACCGCGCGGAGTCGCCGCTCGACGTGTTCGAGCCGGAGGACGGTCGTCGCCGCTGGGTGCGACCGGTGCTGGTGATCGCCGGCATCCTCGTCGTGCTGGGCGGGCTGTACGTGGGCGCGTCGTTCGCCCTCGCGGACCGGGTTCCGCGTGGCGCGACGGTCGCGGGCGTGGACGTGGGCGGCCTGTCGTCGCAGGAGGCGGTGGCCCGGCTGCAGGAGTCCCTCGCGGACGCGTCCACGCAGCCGGTCCCGGTCGAGGCGCAGGACGTGCAGGCGACGGTGGACCCGGCGACGGCGGGTCTGGTGTTCGACCCGCAGGCGACCGTGGACCGCATGACGGGCGTGGACCTGGCGGACCCGCTGCGGCTGTGGGACCAGATCGTGGGCGTGGGCGCCCGGCAGCCGGTGACGCAGGTCGACGACGCGGCGCTGTCCGCCGCGCTGGAGGACCTGGGCTCGTCGCTCGTGCTCGCGCCGGTCGACGGGACGATCGTCTTCGCGGACGGCACGGCGAACGCGACGCAGGCGGCGGACGGCTGGGAGCTGGACGTCGAGGGTGCGACGCAGGTGCTGCACGAGGGCTGGCTCGACGCCGCCCGCCCGCTCGCGCTGCCGACCACGACGGTCGAGCCGGCGATCACGCAGGAGAAGACGGACGCGGCGCTCGAGGTCGCGAAGAAGGTCGCGTCGGGTCCCGTGTCGGTCACCGTGGGCGACCGGTCGGCGACGCTCGAGCCGGCGGTCGTGACGGCGAACGCGTCGTTCGTGCCGGTGGACGGCGAGCTCGTGCTGCAGATGAACGGCGAGGCGCTGAGCGCCGCGGTCCTGGAGGACCTGCCGGACCTGCTGACGGCGTCGGAGGACGCGCACTTCGACCTGTCGTCGGGTGCGCCGGTGATCGTGCCGGGCACGCCGGGCACGACGCTGGACCCGGCGTCGCTCGCGACGGCGGTCGCCGACGCGGCCGTGGCGAGCGCGCGGTCGGCGACGGTCGAGCTGGTGCAGGCCGACCCGGCCGAGTCGACGGCGGAGCTCGAGGCGCTCGGCATCAAGGAGATCGTCTCGGAGTTCTCGACCCCGCTGACGTCGGAGCCGCGCCGGACGCAGAACATCGCGAACGGTGCGTCGAAGATCAGCGGCACGCTGATCCGCCCGGACGAGACGTTCAGCCTGACGGACGCACTGGGCCCGGTGGACGCGGCGCACGGCTTCGTGCAGGCGGGCGCGATCGTCAGCGGCGAGCACGTCGACGCGTGGGGCGGCGGTCTCTCGCAGATCTCGACGACGACGTACAACGCGGCGCACTTCGCGGGGTTCGAGGACATCGAGCACAAGCCGCACAGCGAGTGGTTCGCGCGCTACCCGGAGGGCCGCGAGGCGACGATCTTCACGGGCACGCTCGACATGCGCTGGAAGAACAACACGCCGTACGGCGCGCTGGTGCAGTCGTGGGTCGAGGGCGGCCGCGTGTACGTCCGGATCTGGGGCACGAAGTACTGGACGGTCGAGTCGACGACGAGCCCGCGCTCGGGGGTCGTGTCGCCGACGACGGTGTACTCGCAGTCCGCGACGTGCGAGCCGCAGTCGGCGGGCAACCCGGGCTTCTCGGTGACGGTGACCCGCAAGCTGTACCTGAACGGCGAGCTCAAGGACACGGACACGAACTCGTGGCGGTACAAGCCGCAGAACAAGATCGTGTGCGGTGCGCCGCCGTCGGCGACCCCGCCGGCCAGCCCGTGACCTGACCGGCACGCGCGCGCGGAACCCGTCGAGGCCCCGGCCCGGCGGGTTCCGTCGTCTGCGGGTCCGCCCGTGAGCCCAGCCGCGCGCACGCCGCCCGGTCAGCGCGGGCGGCGCGGCGGCGGGGGAGGGACGCGCTTGGCGAGCACGACGTCGGCGCCGGGCACGTCGACGTCACCGCCGCGCGTGCGGACGGTGAGCCCGTCGTCGTCGCAGCGCACGACGTCGCCGAGGACGTCGGTCAGCTGCGGCTCACCGGGCGCGGGGTCGTCGTCGCGCCGACGCCGGACGACGACGCGCTCCCCGGGCCGCAGCGTGCGCCAGTCGAGGCTCACGCGGCGACCTGCCGGGCCCTGCGTGCGACGGTCAGGGCGTCCCGCGAGGTCGGCGACGGCGACCGCCGGTCCCGCCGCCGTGGACACGACCTCACGCCTGCTCGCATGTGGGGGATACTAGGCAGACCCCCTGCGCGTTGGAGGACGCACCGTGACCTATGTCATCGCCGAGCCTTGTGTGGACGTCAAGGACAAGGCGTGCATCGAGGAATGTCCCGTGGACTGCATCTACGAGGGCAAGCGGTCGCTGTACATCCACCCGGACGAGTGCGTGGACTGCGGGGCCTGCGAGCCGGTCTGCCCGGTCGAGGCCATCTACTACGAGGACGACGTCCCCGAGCAGTGGAGCGAGTACTACAAGGCGAACGTCGAGTTCTTCGACGACCTGGGCTCGCCGGGCGGTGCCGCGAAGATGGGTGAGATCGACAAGGACCACCCGATCATCGCGACGCTGCCGCTCCGCGTGCACGGCGACTGACGCCACCTGCGTGGGCTTCCTCACCGGCGCGCTGCCGGACTTCCCCTGGGACACGCTCACCCCGTTCGCGGAGCGGGCGCGCGCGTACCCGGGCGGCATCGTCGACCTGTCGGTCGGAACCCCGGTGGACCCGACGCCCGCGGTGGTGCGTGACGCGCTCGCCGCGGCCGCGGACTCGCCGGGCTACCCGCTCACGCACGGCACGCCCGACCTGCGCGACGCGGTGGTGCGCTGGTTCGCACGACGCCGCGGCGTGCCCGGCCTGGACCCGGCGGCGGTGCTCCCGACGGTCGGCTCGAAGGAGCTCGTCGCGCTGCTCCCGTCGCTGCTGGGCCTGGGCGACGGCGACGTGGTGCTGCACCCGGCGACGGCGTACCCGACGTACGACGTGGGTGCGCGGCTCGCGGGTGCGACGCCGGTCCCGACGGACGACCCGGCGGCCGTGCTCGCGGACCCGTCGAGCGGCGGTGCGGTGCGGCTCGTCTGGCTGAACTCGCCCGGCAACCCGGACGGCTCGGTGCTGGGTGTCGAGGACCTGCGTCGCGTGGTGGACGCCGCGCGTGCGGCGGCGGAGCGCGACGGCCGGCCGGTCGTGGTGGCGTCGGACGAGTGCTACGCCGAGCTCGCCTGGGAGGAGCCGTGGGCGTCGTCGGGCGTCCCGAGCGTGCTCGACCCGCGCGTCACGGGCGGCGACCTCACGGGGCTGCTCGCCGTGTACTCGCTGTCGAAGCAGTCGAACCTCGCGGGCTACCGGGCGGCGTTCGTCGCGGGCGACCCGGCGCTGGTGGCCCGGCTGCTCGAGCTCCGCAAGCACGCGGGCATGATCGTCCCGGGGCCCGTGCAGGCGGCGACGACTGCGGCCCTGGCCGACGACGAGCACGTCGCGGAGCAGCGCGAGCGGTACCGGCGGCGACGCCGGCTGCTGCGCGGTGCGTTCGAGGAGGCCGGGTACGTCGTCGACCGCTCGTCCGCGGGGCTGTACCTGTGGGTGCGTCCGGACGGCGGAGGTCAGGACTGCTGGTCGACGGTGGGCGACCTGGCCGAGCAGGGGATCCTGGTCGCGCCGGGCGCGTTCTACGGCGCGGCGGCGGCCGGGCACGTGCGGGTCGCGCTGACCGCGTCGGACGAGAGGATCGCGGAGGCGGCCGCTCGCCTCACCGGTGCATGACCCACGTCAGGGACGGTCTGTGAGGACCGTCACACCGGGACCCTGGTCCCGTCACGGATTGGTCACGGCAGGCTAGCCGCAGGTACCGTCAAGGCTGGCCAACGAGGGCCGGAGCAGCTGGCCGAGCAGGCCGCACGAACCGACCGCCGGACGCCCAGCGCATCCCCTGGGCCAGGGTCGTCGCAGGAAGGAACCACATGTCGGACGTCGTCACCGCGCCGGTCCAGCTGATCGTCGACGGCCAGTCCCGCGACCTGCCCGTCGTGACCGCGTCCGAGGGGAACGACGGGATCGTCGTCTCCTCGCTCCTGCGCGACACCGGTCTGGTCACGGTGGACCCGGGCTTCATGAACACCGCCTCGTGCGAGTCGAAGATCACGTACATCGACGGCGACGAGGGGATCCTGCGCTACCGCGGCTACCCGATCGAGCAGCTCGCCGAGCAGTCGTCGTTCCTCGAGGTCGCCTACCTGCTCATCCACGGCGAGCTGCCGTCGCCGTCGGAGCTCGAGGCGTTCGAGGAGCGCGTCAACCGGCACACGCTGGTGCACGAGGACTTCCGCACGTTCATGGGGACGTTCCCGCGCAACGCGCACCCGATGGCCGTCATGTCGTCGGCGCTCAACGCGCTGTCGACGTTCTACCCGGAGTCGCTCGACCCGCACGACCCCGAGGCCGTCGAGCTCGCGACGGTCCTCATCCTCGCGAAGACGCGCACCATCACGTCCTACGTGCACCGCACGTCGAAGGGCGAGCCGCTGCTCTACCCCGACTACTCGCGCGGGTACGTCGAGGACTTCCTCCGCATGACGTTCGCGGTGCCGTACCAGCAGTACGAGCCGGACCCGGTCGTCGTGCAGGCGCTCGACAAGCTGCTCATCCTGCACGCCGACCACGAGCAGAACTGCTCGACGTCGACGGTGCGCATCGTCGGCTCGTCGAACGCGAACCTGTACGCGTCGGTCGCCGCGGGCATCAACGCGCTGTCGGGCCCGCTGCACGGCGGCGCGAACGAGGCCGTGCTCAAGATGCTCGACGAGATCAAGGCGAACGGCGGCGACGCGACCGCGTTCATGAAGCGCGTGAAGGACAAGGAGCCCGGCGTCCGCCTCATGGGCTTCGGCCACCGCGTCTACAAGAACTACGACCCGCGCGCCGCGATCGTGAAGGAGAGCGCCGACGCGGTCCTCTCGGCGCTCGGCAAGAACGACGAGCTGCTCGACCTGGCCCGCGGCCTCGAGGAGATCGCGCTCAACGACGACTACTTCGTGTCGCGCAAGCTCTACCCGAACGTCGACTTCTACACGGGCCTCATCTACAAGGCGATGGGCTTCTCGGAGTCGATGTTCACGCCGCTGTTCGCGCTGGGCCGCATGCCCGGCTGGATCGCCCAGTGGCGCGAGATGATCAACGACCCGCAGACGAAGATCGGCCGCCCGCGGCAGGTCTACACGGGCGCCGTCGAGCGCGACTACACGCCCGTCGCGGATCGCTGACGCGACAGCACCGCCCGACGGAGGGGCCCGGCACGCTCGACGTGCCGGGCCCTTCTCGGCCCTCCGGCCCACCCGCGCGTCGACGACCCGGGCGGACCGATGCGCCCGGTCCGCCGTCGGGCATGGTCGGCATCAGGGTCCGAGCGTGAGCCGGACCTGGCCTGTCGCGGGGGAGTCGGCGGCCGTCGCGGCCGTCCACGACGCCTCGGTGCGGTCCCACGCCTGACCGCCGGCCTCGACGTGCGTGAGTCCCAGCGGTGCGGCGACGGCGACGGCCCACTGCGCCACGGCCCAGGTGAACCGGTCGGCGTTCGCCGGGTCGGACGCGGCGAGCGGCGCGACGTCGACGACGACGGTCGTGCCGCCGCCCTCGCGCGGCTCCGCCGTCAGGGGCAGCTCGCCGAGGTCACGGTGCAGCCGCGCGGTCACCGCGGCGACGGCGCCGGTCCCGGGGTCGGGATCGCGCAGCGTGCACGAGAGCGCGGCGGGGGACCAGCCGGTGAGCGCGGAGGCGTAGGCGCGGGCGCGGACCTCGTGCTGCGCGTACGCGTCGGGGTAGCCGGACCGCTGCACGGCCTGGGCCGCCTCGGTGATCGGCAGCTCCTCGTACCCGGCGACCTGGACCAGGTGGTCGTAGAAGATCCCGGTCGCGTAGACGGGGTCCTGCACCTGCTCGGGCGTGCCCCAGCCCTGCGACGGCCGCTGCTGGAACAGGCCGAGCGAGTCGCGGTCGCCGTAGTCGACGTTGACGAGCTTCGACTCCTGCAGCGCGGTGGCGAGACCGATCGTCACCGCGCGGGCGGGCAGGCCGCGGCGGACCGCGGTCGCGGCGATGAGCGCCGCGTTGTCCGCCTGCTCGGGCGAGAGGAACCACGTGGTGCCGTCGACGGTCGCGGCGCACCGCTGCACGACGGGCGGGGCCTCGTCCTGCAGGCGCAGCACGGTGACGACCGCGGCGACGCCGCCGCCGAGGGCGACGACGAGCGCGACGGCCAGGCAGCCGGCACGTCGTCCGCGGTGCCGCCGGGGGCGTCGGCGGGCCACGGCGTCAGTTCGCGTGCAGGGCGGCGTTGAGCTCGACGCCCGCGCCCGCGCGTGCGACGGCCTCGACCCCGCCCGTGAGCGAGTTGCGCCGGAACAGCACGCCGTGCGCGCCGGCGAGCTCGCGGGCCTTGACGACGCGCGGCTCGGCGGCCGGGTCGGGGGTGCCGTCGGCACCCCACCCGAGCAACGTGACCTTGGTGCCCGCGGTGACGTACAGCCCGGCCTCGACGACGCAGTCGTCGCCGAGCGGGATGCCGAGGCCCGAGTTCGCGCCGAGCAGGCTGCGCCGCCCGACCGACACGACGACGCGGCCGCCGCCGGACAGCGTGCCCATGATCGACGCGCCGCCGCCCACGTCGGAGCCGTCGCCCACGACGACGCCCCCGGAGATGCGGCCCTCGACCATCGACGTGCCGAGCGTCCCGGCGTTGAAGTTGACGAACCCCTCGTGCATGACGGTCGTGCCGCTCGCGAGGTGCGCGCCCAGGCGGACGCGGTCGGCGTCGGCGATGCGCACCCCCGACGGGACGACGTAGTCGACCATGCGCGGGAACTTGTCGACGCCGAGGACGGTCACCGGGACGCCCGTCGCGGCGCGCAGGCGGGCGCGCGTCGTCTCGAACCCGTCGACGGCGCACGGCCCGCGGTCGGTCCACACGACGTTCGGCAGCACGCCGAAGATGCCGTCGAGGTTCTGCCCGTGGGGCTGCACGAGGCGGTGCGACAGCAGGTGCAGGCGCAGGTACGCGTCGGCGGTGTCGGCCGGCGGGGAGTCGAGGTCGACGACGGTCCGCACGACCTGCACGCGCACGCCGCGCGCGTCGTCGACGCGCTCGCCCGCGACGAGCTCCGCGGGGGCCGTCGCGTCGGCCGGCGGCTCGCCGAGCGCGGGCGCGGGGTACCAGGTGTCGAGCGTCGTGCCGTCGCCGGCGACCGTGGCCAGGCCGAAGCCCCAGGCCGTGCGTGCTGTCATGCGGACAACCCTAGACAACGTGCAGGCGCTTACCGTCCGGTAGCCCCCGCGACGGGCCGGGACGGACCGGAGCGCGTCATGCACGGCGGCTAGGGTCGCCGTGTGACCGCCACGACGCCTGCCGCCCTCGACCTGCGCGCCGACCTGCTGACCCTGACGCGCGCGGTGTGCGACGTCCCGTCGGAGAGCGGCGACGAGACCGCGCTCGCGGACGCCGTCGAGTCGGCGCTGCGCGCGTACCCGCACCTCGAGGTGCTGCGCGACGGCGACGCGGTCGTCGCGCGGACCGCCCTCGGACGGCCGACGCGCGTCGTCGTCGCGGGCCACATCGACACCGTGCCGATCGTCGACAACGTGCCGACGCGGGTCGAGGGCGAGGGCGCCGACCGGGTCGTCTGGGGCCGCGGCACCGTCGACATGAAGGCGGGCGTCGCGGTGCAGCTCGCGCTCGCGGCCGAGCTCGACGCGCCGACGCACGACGTCACGTGGGTGTTCTACGACCACGAGGAGGTCGACGCCGACCTCAACGGCCTCGGCCGGCTCGTCCGGACCCACCCGGAGTGGCTCGCGTGCGACTTTGCGGTGCTGTGCGAGCCGACCGCGGGCGGCCTCGAGGGCGGCTGCAACGGCACGCTCCGGGCCGAGGTCCGGCTGACCGGTGTCGCCGCGCACTCGGCGCGCGCGTGGACGGGCCGCAACGCGATCCATGCCGCGGGCGAGGTGCTGCGGCGGCTCGAGGCGTACGAGGCCGCGTCGGTCGAGGTCGACGGGCTCGTGTACCGCGAGGGCCTCAACGCGGTGCTGATCACGGGCGGCACGGCGGCCAACGTCATCCCCGACGCGTGCGTCGTCACCGTGAACTACCGGTTCGCGCCGTCGCGCAGCGTGGAGGAGGCCGCGCAGCACGTGCGCGACCTGCTCGACGGCTACGACGTCGTCGTCACCGACGCCGCGCCCGGCGCGCGTCCCGGCCTCGACCACCCGGCCGCCGCCGCGTTCGCCGAGGTCGTGCTGGCCGTCACGGGTGGCGCGCCCGCGGCGAAGCTCGGCTGGACCGACGTCGCGCGGTTCTCCGCGCTCGGCGTCCCCGCCGTCAACTTCGGCCCCGGCGACCCGCTGCTCGCGCACAAGGTCGACGAGCACTGCCCCGTGGACCAGATCGAGGTCTCGCACGCCGCGCTGCGCGCCTGGCTCACCGCCTGACGACGGCGCCGCCGACCGGCCCGGACGAGGCACCGGGCGACGGACCGGCATCGCTGCGGCGACGGTCCGGTGACGGTGGCCGGTCCGGGCCGCGAACCCCCAGGGCCCACGCCTAGAGTCACCCCATGAGCGACGACGGTCAGCCCGCACCCGGCCAGGGATACCGCAAGGGACCGGTGATCCTGCGCGGCCGGCAGATCCCCTCCAGCACGTCCGACCAGCGCCTGCTGAGCCGCGGCGACGGCGCGTCCTGGCTGCACGGCGACCCGTGGCGCGTCATGCGCATCCAGAGCGAGTTCGTCGAGGGCTTCGGCGCGCTCGCCGAGGTCGGGCCCGCGGTGAGCGTGTTCGGGTCGGCCCGGACCCCCGTCGGCAGCGCCGAGTACCGGCTGGGCGTGGAGGTCGGGCGCCTGCTCGCGGGCGCAGGGTACGCCGTCATCACCGGCGGCGGCCCGGGGATCATGGAGGCCGCGAAC
Source organism: Cellulomonas algicola (assembly GCF_019024305.1). Lineage (NCBI taxonomy): Bacteria > Bacillati > Actinomycetota > Actinomycetes > Micrococcales > Cellulomonadaceae > Cellulomonas > Cellulomonas algicola. The sequence goes on from NZ_JAHKSJ010000008.1 coordinate 283,139, forward strand.
CGCGGCGCGTTCGAGGAAGGCGGCCTGTCCGTCGGGCTCGGCATCGAGCTCCCGTTCGAGCAGGGCATGAACCCGTACGTCGACCTCGGCGTGAACTTCCGCTACTTCTTCGCCCGCAAGACGATGTTCGTCAAGTACTCCGAGGGCTTCGTCGTGCTGCCCGGCGGCTTCGGCACCTTCGACGAGCTGTTCGAGGCGCTCACGCTCGTGCAGACGCACAAGGTCACGAGCTTCCCGATCGTCCTCGTCGGCCGCTCCTACTGGCAGGGCCTCCTGGACTGGGTGAGCGGGCCGGTCCTCGAACGCGGCATGATCTCCGCCGTGGACCTCGAGCTGCTCAAGGTCGTCGACGACGCCGAGGAGGCCGTCGACATCGTCCGGGAACGCGGTGCGGAGCTGCGCGCCCAGGAGGAGGCCGCCGCGCGCGCGACCGCGGAGGCGGAGTCGTCGCCCGAGGCCGCGGGGTGACCGGCGGGGCCGCGCCACCCACCGGCCCGGTCGCACCGGCGCCCACCGCCGCGGTCGACGGGGTCCCGCCGGCGGGGGCACCGCTGCGGCTGCGCGGCCGCGTCGTCGGCGCGGACCGGCCCGTCGTCATGGCCGTCGTCAACCGGACGCCCGACTCGTTCTACGCCGCCGCGCGCCACGACGACGCGTCCGCGGACGCTGCCGTCGCGCGCGCGGCCGAGGAGGGCGCCGGCATCGTCGACCTGGGCGGTGTCCGCGCAGGGCGCGGCCCGCACGTCGACGCGGCCGAGGAGGTCGCCCGCGTCGTCCCGCTCGTCGCCCGCGTGCGCGCCCGCCACCCCGACCTGCTCGTGAGCATCGACACCTGGCGAGCCGACGTCGCGCGCGCCGCGGCCGACGAGGGCGTCGACCTGGTGAACGACACGTGGGCGGGCCACGACCCGCACCTCGTCGAGGTCGCCGCCGAGCGCGGGCTGGGCGTCGTGTGCTCGCACACGGGCGGCGCGCGACCGCGGACCGACCCGTTCCGCGTCGCGTACCCCGGCGACGGGCTCGACGGCGTGCTCGACGACGTGCTGGCGACCGTGACCGCCGGCGCCCGCCGGGCCGTGGCGCTCGGCGTCGACCCCGCATCGGTGCTCGTCGACCCGACGCACGACTTCGGCAAGAACACCTGGCACTCCGTGCACCTGCTGCGCCGCACGGCGGCGCTCGTCGCGACGGGGTTCCCCGTCCTCATGGCGCTGTCCCGCAAGGACTTCGTCGGCGAGAGCCTCGACCTGCCCGTCGACGACCGGCTCGAGGGCACGCTCGCGGCGACGTCGGTCGCGGCATGGCTCGGGGCACGCGTCTTCCGGGCGCACGACGTCGCCGCGACGCGGCGGACCGTGGACATGGTGGCGGTCCTGCGCGGCGACGCGGCCCCCGCCCGGGCCGTGCGAGGGCTGGCATGAGCGGCGACCGCACGGCCGCGGAGTCGACGGACGAGGGGGCGACGCCCGCGGCGCAGGACGCGGCCACGCCGCTCTCCCGGGACGGGTCCGCGCCCGTCACCACGGACGCGGCTGCGCCTCCTCCCGCGGACGCGGCGGGGCCGGTCGCCACGGATGCCGCCGACGTGCGGGCCCCTGCGGTCCCGCGTGCGTGGTTCGACCCGCGCGGCTGGCCGTGGTGGGTGCAGACGCTCGCCGTGTACCTCGCCGGGCGGGCGTTCAGCGCGGTCGCGCTCGTCGTCACCGCGCAGGCGCAGGTCGAGAACTACTGGACGCCCGCGCAGCCGTCGTACCTGCAGTTCACGGGCTTGATGTGGGACGCGAGCTGGTACCGGCAGGCGGCCGAGCAGGGCTACCCGGACACGCTGCCCGTCGGCGAGGACGGGCTGGTGCAGCAGAACGTCTGGGCGTTCTTCCCGCTGTTCCCGATGCTCGTCCGCGGGCTCATGGTGCTGACCACGGGTCCCTGGTACGTGGTCGCCCCGCTCACGGCGCTCGTCCTCGGCGCGGCTGCCGCCGTCGTGATCCACCGGCTCGTCGAGCGCGGTGCGCCGCGCGCCGTCGCCGCACGTCCCGGCCTGCCGCTGGCGACGGTCGCGCTCGTCACGGCGTTCCCGACGGCGGTCGTGCTCCAGGTCGCGTACACCGAGTCGCTCGCGCTGCTGCTCGTCGCCGCCGCGCTGCTGCTGCTCGTGGAGCGGCGCTACCTCGCGATGTCTGTCGTGGTGATCGCGCTCGGCTTCACGCGCGCGGTCGCGCTGCCGATGGCCGCGGTGATCGTGGTGCACGCGGCGGTGCGCTGGTGGCGCAGCCGGCGCGGCGAGGACCACCTCGGTGCGCGTGACGTGGGTGGTCTGGCCGCGCTCGCGGTGGCCGCGGGCGTCTCGGGCGTCGCGTGGCCGCTGATCTGCGGCTGGGTCACGGGCGTGCCCGACGGGTACCTGCAGACGCAGGAGTCGTGGCGCGGGCTGCGCGAGGTCCAGCCCTTCGGGGCCTGGGGGTACGTGTCGCGGTTCTGGTTCGGCGAGTGGGCGCCGTGGGTGCTCGTCGCGGGCTTCGCGCTGGTGGTCGCGGTCCTCCTGGTGCCCGCGGCGTGGCGTCTCGGCAACGAGCTGCACGCCTGGCCCGCGGCGTACCTGCTCTACATCGCGGCGGTCATCGAGCCCGGCAGCAGCCTCGCGCGGTTCCTCGTGCTCGCCTTCCCGTTGGGCGCTGTCACGGCCGGCGTCGTGACCCGACCTGCGGCGGCGAGGCGGCTCTGGTTCACCGGCGTGCTCGTGCTCATGCTCGCGCTGCAGCTCGTCTGGGTCTGGAACATGTGGCGGCTGACCCCACCGCAGGGCTGGCCGCCGTGACCGGTGCACCTGGACCGGCGTCCGACGCGGAGCCGATCGGGCGGTCCGGGTCGCATCGGTCGAGGTGGGGGACCCTCGGGTGAACTAAGATGGTCGGCGGACCACCGGCCAAGCGGGCCTCTCGTCGCGCGCTCCGCGCACGAGCACCCGGCCGGGACGCACGAGCGAAGGAGAGGCCCCCCGTATGGCCGCGATGAAGCCGAGGACCGGCGACGGACCGCTCGAGGTGACGAAGGAGGGGCGCGGCATCGTGATGCGCGTCCCGCTCGAGGGCGGTGGACGGCTGGTGGTCGAGCTCAACGCGACCGAGGCCGCCGAGCTGGGCGAGGCCCTCACGTCCGTCGTCTCCTGACGACGGACCGCACGACATGGCGAGGCCGACGACAGGTTTCACCGCTTCCATCGGCCGGACGCCGCCCGAGGTGACGTCGGTCGGTGGCGGGCTCGCGACGAGCCCGCTGCTGACCGACGGCTCGGTCGACGCCGTCGCTGTCCCGGTCGCCCCACCGGGACCCGGCGACGAGGGCGTCGAGGCCCGCGAGGGCACCGCCGACGCCGCGGCACGCTACGGCGTCGACCTCGCGGAGATCGCCGAGCGGGTCCGCCTCACGGGCGCCGCCGGCGAGGCGTACGTCCTGCAGCTCCCGCGACCCGTCGGGTCCGCGGTCACCCTGCCCTGGGCCGGGCTGCCCCCGCGCCTGGTCGTCGTGGGCGTCGGCGACGGCTCCCCGCGCGACGTCCGTCGTGCCGGGGCCGCTCTCGCGCGGGCCACCCGCGGGCTGCGCCGCGTCGTCACGACGGTCGGCGCCTACGCCGGCCAGTCCTCGTCCGACGAGGCCGCCGCGGCCCGCGCCCTCACCGAGGGCTACCTGCTCGCCGCGTACCGCACGCCGACGGTCGCGACCGGCAAGCCCGACCTCGCACCGGCGCCGCTCGTCCTGCTCGGCAGGGACGGCACGCGCGTCGCCGCGGCGATCGACGCGGGGCGGACCGCCGCGCGCGCGACGTGGCTCGTGCGCGACCTGGCCGCGACCCCGTCGAGCACCAAGAACCCCGCGTGGTTCGCCGACCAGGCGCGCCGGCTCGCCCGCACCGCCGGGCTCGAGGTCACCGTGCGCGCCCCGCGCGAGCTCGCCGCCGAGGGCTTCGGCGGGATCCTCGCGGTCGGCGCCGGCTCGGCGTCCCCGCCGCGGCTCGTCACCGTGTCCTACCGGCCCGCCACCGCGGGTCCCGACGCGCAGCACGTCGTCGTCGTCGGCAAGGGCATCACCTACGACACGGGTGGCCTCTCGATCAAGCCGCGCGAGGCCATGGTCCCGATGAAGACCGACATGACGGGCGCCGCCGTCGCGCTCGCCACCGTGCTCGGCGCCGCCGAGTCCGGTGTCGCCCACCGTGTCACCGCGGTGCTGCCGCTCGCCGAGAACCACGTCGGCGCCGCGTCGTACCGGCCCGGTGACGTGCTCACGCTGTTCGGCGGCACGACCGTCGAGATCGCGAACACCGACGCCGAGGGGCGCCTCGTCCTCGCGGACGCGCTCGCCTGGGCGGACGCGCACCTCGACCCGGACGTGCTCGTCGACGTCGCCACGCTCACCGGCGCCGCGACGCTCGGCCTCGGCAAGCAGCACGCCGCGCTCTACGGCACCGACGACGCGCTCGTCGCGGCCCTGGCCGCCGCGGGGGAGACGTCGGGCGAGCTCGCGTGGCCGATGCCGCTGGTCGCCGAGTACGAGGAGGCGGTGTCGTCCGACGTCGCCGACCTGCGGCACGTGCCCTCCGACCGCCGGATCGGCGGCGGGTCGATCACGGCCGCGCTGTTCCTCCAGCACTTCGTCGGCGACCGGCGCTGGGCGCACCTCGACATCGCCGGGCCTGCCCGCGCGAGCGCGGACAAGCACGAGGTCACCGAGGGCGCAACCGGCTACGGCGCGCGCCTGCTGCTGGAGTTCCTCGCCGAGCTGCGCTGACGGTCACGCCCGCGTGGCGGGCAGGCCGTCGTGCCGCGGACACCGACCGCGGTGCGACGCGCGAGGCGGACCGCTCAGCGGCGGACCGCGACCAGCAGGCCGTCACCCGTGGGCAGGAGCGCGGGCAGCAGCCGGTCGTCCGCGCGCACGACGCGGCCGACCTCGCGGATGGTCGTCGTGGTCTCGTCGCGCCGGGCCGGGTCGGCCACGCGGTCGTGCCAGAGCGCGTTGTCGACGGCGAGCACGCCGCCGGGCCGGAGCAGGCGCACGGCCTGCTCGACGTAGCCCGGGTAGGACTCCTTGTCGGCGTCGACGAACACCAGGTCGTAGCCGCCGTCGGTGAGGCGCGGCAGGACGTCGAGCGCCCGGCCCGAGATCGTGCGCGTGCGCGTGCCCCGGACACCCTCCTCGGCGAAGGCCTCCTTGGCGGCCCGCTGGTGCTCGACCTCGAGGTCGATCGTCGTGAGGACGCCGTCCGCGGGCATGCCGCGCAGCAGGTACAGCGACCCGACACCCGCCCCGGTGCCGACCTCGACGACCGCACGGGCCTGCGCCGCCGCCGCGAGCACCGACAGCGCGGCCCCCGACCCCGGCAGCACGGGCGTGCAGCCGAGCTGCGCCGCACGCTCGCGGGCGCGCAGGAGCACGTCGTCCTCGGGGAGGAACTCCTCGCAGTAGACCCAGCTCTGGGCCTTGTCGGTGGAGATGGCAGCCTCCCGGGGCGGTGCAGTGGGGCGTGGGATGCGGCCAGCCTATCGGTGCACGCGCGGCCCCCGAGGGAGGCGGGCGGGCCGGCCGCGGAACTTTCCGGGCCGTCGACGCGTTCCACCAGGACGCACGTCACGATTCGAAGACCGCCGCGCGACCTGGGAGACTGGTGCCCCGTCCGCAGACCCCGAAGGAGCCCGACCCGATGACCACGCCCCCGGCCGCCTGGCAGCCGCCGACGTGGGAGCAGATCGTCCGGGACCACTCGGCGCGTGTCTACCGCCTCGCGTACCGCCTCACCGGCAACCGGCACGACGCGGAGGACCTCACGCAGGAGACCTTCGTGCGCGTGTTCCGGTCGCTCAACACGTACACGCCCGGCACGTTCGAGGGCTGGCTGCACCGCATCACGACGAACCTGTTCCTCGACCAGGCGCGCCGCAAGCAGCGGGTCCGCATGGACGCGATGGGCGACGACTCCGACCGCTACGCGTCGGTCGACAGCCTCGGCAGCCCGGAGCGCGCGTACGAGCACGGCAACCTCGACCACGACGTGCAGCGCGCGCTCGACGAGCTGCCGCCCGAGTACCGCGCCGCGGTCGTGCTGTGCGACATCGAGGGACTGTCGTACGAGGAGATCGCGGTCACGCTCGGCATCAAGCTCGGCACGGTGCGCTCGCGCATCCACCGCGCCCGGGCGCGGCTGCGCGACTCGCTGGGGCACCGAGCGCCCGAGGTGCAGGGCACGCAGGCCGCCGCGCGCGTCACCGCGTCGGACGCGGCCGTCGAGCCCACGCTGCACGCGGTCGGCACGGGCCGGGGGAGCGTGGGGTGAGCCACCTCGGGTCCCGGATCAGCGCGCTCGTCGACGGCCAGCTCTCGGTCGCCCAGACGGAGCGAGCGCTCGCGCACGTCGCGCTGTGCGCGCAGTGCGCGACCGAGCTCGCCGCGGCCCGCGCCGCGCGCCGGGCCCTCGCGTCCGCGGCGGACGACGTCGCGCCCGCGCCCGACCTGACGGCCCGCCTCCTGTCGCTCGCGCCGGACCCGGACGCCGCCGACGCGCGCCGGCCGCAGCCGCCGCGTGACCCGTTCGCGGCGCCGCCCGACCGGTTCGCGCTCGCATCGGCCGGCCTCGTGCCGCGCTCGTGGACGGGCCGCTCGACCGCGGGCCTGCGCCCCGACCTCACGTCCCGCCGCCACCCCACGCGCCTCGCCGTCGGGTCGGTCGCCGGGCTCGGTGCCGTCGCCGCGATGCTCTTCGTGCTCGGCGAGCGCCCCGAGATCGTGCCCGTGAGCCACCCCGGAGCCGACCTCGCGCTGCTCGCGCAGCCCGCCTCCGGGCCGGGCACGGCTGACGGGCGTCCCGTGCTCGACGACGCCGTCCGCGCCGGTCAGGTCGACCCCGCGACGACGTCGTGGCTGCGCGCGCACGCCTGGTCGTTCCCGACCGACCTGCCCGACGGCTGGTCCGTCACGGGCCTGCGCTGGGCGCAGGGCGGGTCCGTGCTCGAGGTCGACGTGACCGGTCCGGCCGGGACGCTCGTCGTGACCGAGCAGCAGGGCCGGCTCGACACCGACGCGATCGCCGGTGCGCGCGTGCACGACCTCGGTGGGCGTGCCGTGTACGTGCTCGCGTCCGAGCCGTCGCACCTCGCGTGGCAGGCCGACGCGACCGTCGTGCAGGTCGTCGGCGCCGACGGGCACGACGTCCTGGCGCCGCTCGTGGCAGCCTTTCCCGGAGGCGCCTACGACGACGGGGTGCCCGCGCGCATCACGCGCGGCTGGCAGACGGTGACGGGAGCCCTGCAGACCCCATGACGACCCCCGACGAGGCGAGCCGACCGACCGAGCCGGCAGCCGCCCCGGGTGCGACGCCTCGACCCGCCGACGCCACGGCGGAGCCGCAGGCGCCCGCGAGCACGCCTGCGACCCCGGCCGCACCCGAGACGTTCGAGAACCCGTTCGCCAGCCCGTCGGGGCGGCGCGTCCTGCCGCCCGACCCCGCGCCGCGCCTGGCGCCGACCGCGGCGCCGGTTCCGCCCGCCTCGTCGCCGGAGACCTCCGGTGGCGCGGCGACGGGGACGTCGCACGCCGCCCACGGCACCGATCCGCGCCACGGCCGGGCCGGTGCCGACCCGCGCTACGGCCAGCCCGGCCCCGACCCGCGCTACGGCCAGGCGGGCCCCGGCAGCGGGCCGGGCGGCGCCTCGACCGGGTTCCCGGACCGTGCGCCGTTCCCGCAGCCCGACCCCCGCACCGACCCGCGGTTCGTACGCGTCAGCCGCCGCGCCGCCCGGAAGGCCGCGGCAGCGTCGCGCGTCGACCTCGGGACGGCCGCCGCGGAGCACCCCCTCGGAGCCCCCGCCCCCACGTACCGTCCCGACGCGCGGGGTGACGCCGCCGCGGGCTACGTCCCGCTCGGTGTGCCGGGCGGCGACGCGGGGCACGCGGGAACCCCGCAGGTCGTCGCCCCGCGGCGTCGTCGGCGGGCGCTGTCGGTCGTCTGGGTGGTGCCGCTCGTGGTGCTCGCGCTCGTCGCGGGCGTCCTGGGCGGTCTGCTCGGCGCGCGGCTCGGCGAGGACGACCACCTCGCGGACGCGGGCCTGCCGACGACGGTCCCGGGTGCGGCGGACGTCGCGCGCGCGCCCGAGTCGGTCGCGGGCATCGCGGCGACGGTCCTGCCCAGTGTCGTGTCGATCGAGGTCGACGGGCCGCAGGGCACGGCGACGGGCTCGGGCTTCGTGCTGCGTGCGGACGGCTACCTCGTGACGAACAACCACGTGGTCGCCGAGGCCGCGGACGCGGCGACGTCGATGACGGTGACGTTCGCCGACGGCAGCGAGGAGAGCGCGACGGTCGTCGGGCGGACGTCGGAGTACGACCTCGCGGTGCTCAAGGTCGACGTGACCGGGCTGACGCCGCTGCTGCTCGGTGACTCGGACGCGGTCGTCGTGGGCGACCCGGTGGTCGCGATCGGCGCGCCCCTGGGCCTCGCGGGCACGGTCACGACGGGCATCGTCAGCGCGCTCAACCGGCCGGTGTCGGCGGGCGACGAGGAGGACACCGCGTTCATCAACGCGATCCAGACGGACGCGGCGATCAACCCGGGGAACTCGGGCGGCCCGCTCGTCAACGCCAAGGGCGAGGTGATCGGCGTCAACTCGGCGATCGCGCAGCCGCCGGGCACGCCGTCGACGTCGGGCGGCAGCATCGGCCTGGGCTTCGCGATCCCGTCGGAGCAGGTGCGCCGCACGGCCGAGCAGCTCATCGAGACGGGCCGGGCGACGTACCCGATCATCGGCGTGCTGCTGGACCAGCGGTACGTGGGCGAGGGTGTGCAGGTGTCGACGGAGGACCGGGACGGGACGCCCGCGGTGTCGGCCGACGGCCCCGCGGAGCGAGCGGGCATCCGGCGCGGCGACGTGATCCTCGCGATCGACGGCCGGCCCGTCACGGACCCGGACGAGCTGATCGTCGCGATCCGGGCCCGGACACCCGGGGAGACGGTCGTGCTGCGCGTGCGGACGGGCTCCGACGAGCGCGACGTGCGGGTCCGGCTCGACGAGGCCGACGCCCGCTGAGACGCCTCCGGGCGGGCCGCCGACCGGGGCCTGCCGGCGGTCCGCGCGGGGTACCCTGACCCGGTGTTCGGAATCAACGGCGGGGAGCTGCTCGTGCTCTTCCTCGTCGCGGCCTTCGTGATCGGCCCCGAGCGCCTGCCGAGGTACGCGGAGCAGCTGGGCCACTGGGTCCGGCGCGCACGCCAGTTCGCCGCCGACGCCAAGGCGCGCGTCGACGAGGAGCTCGGCGAGGAGGCCCGCGACGTCGACTGGGCGGCGCTCGACCCGCGCAAGTACGACCCGCGCCGGATCGTGCGCGAGGCCCTGCTCGACGACCTGCCGTCGACGTCCGGACGTCGTCCCGCTGGAACCCCGCCGACGGCCCGTGCCACCGCGGCGACCGCCGGCGGCGCTGCTGCGGCGGCCGCTGCCTCGAAGGGTGGCGGGGTCAAGGTCGCGGGCGACCCGGGCGAGCGATGGCGGAGCGCACCGTTCGACGACGAAGCCACCTGACGTAGCGCGTCGGCGCGCGGTCGCCGACGTGGCCGGTCGAGGTCCACCTCACCGGTCCCGCCGCCCGCGCAGACGCACCCCCCGCACGCACCCCGTCGTCCCGCTCCTGGGCGGGCACGGCGCACCGACAGAATGGACTGAGGGTCCGCATGGCCACGCACCGCTCGCGCATCTTCTCCGGGATGCAGCCGACGTCCGACTCGCTCCAGCTCGGCAACTACCTGGGCGCCCTCACGCAGTGGGTCGCGCTGCAGGACGACCACGACGCGATCTACTGCGTCGTCGACCTGCACGCGCTGACCGTCAACCCGGACCCGGCGGTCCTGCGGGACCGGACGCGCCGCACGGCGGCGCAGTTCCTCGCCGCGGGTGTCGACCCGGCCCGGTCGATCCTCTTCGTGCAGTCGCACGTCCCCGAGCACGCGGAGCTCGCGTGGCTGCTGTCGTGCCAGACGGGCTTCGGTGAGGCCGGCCGGATGACGCAGTTCAAGGACAAGTCGAGCAAGCAGGGGACCGAGGGCACGACCGTCGGGCTGTTCACGTACCCCGTGCTCATGGCCGCGGACATCCTGCTGTACGACACGAACCTCGTGCCTGTCGGCGAGGACCAGCGCCAGCACCTCGAGCTGTCCCGCGACCTCGCGCAGCGGCTCAACCACCGGTTCGGCAAGGACACGGTCGTCGTGCCGGAGCCGCACATCGTCAAGGCGACCGCGAAGATCTACGACCTGCAGGACCCGACGTCGAAGATGAGCAAGTCGGCCGAGAGCCCGAACGGCCTGATCGAGCTGCTCGACGACCCGAAGGTGATCGCGAAGCGCATCAAGTCGGCGGTCACGGACACCGAGCGCGAGATCCGCTTCGACCCGGCGGCCAAGCCGGGCATCTCCAACCTGCTGACGATCTACTCGGCGCTCGCGGGCCGGCCCGTGGACGCGCTCGTCGCGGAGTACGAGGGCAAGGGCTACGGCGACCTGAAGAAGGACGTCGCCGAGGTCGTGCTGGCGTTCCTCACGCCCTTCCAGGAGCGTGTGCACGGCTACCTCGCGGACCCGGCGTCCCTCGACGCGGTGCTCGCCGACGGCGCCGACCGGGCGCAGGAGATCGCGGCCCCGACGCTCGAGCGCCTCTACGACCGGTTCGGCCTGCTGCGTCGTCGGGGTTCGCGCCGGGTCGTCCGCGACGAGGTCGACGCCGGGGTGGGGATCGGGGCATGAGGCTGCCGGAACGCACCGGCGACCAGCTCCGCATCGGGGTCGCCGTCACGGTCCCCGAGCCGTGGGGCAGCGAGCTGCGCGCCGCGCGGTCCCGCTACGGCGACCCGCTCGCCGACTTCATCCCGCCCCACATCACGCTGCTGGGTCCGACGGTCGTCGAGCCCGAGGAGATGGCGGAGGTCGAGGAGCACCTCACGAAGGCCGCGGCGCGGCACACGCCGTTCGTCGTGCGGCTGCGCGGGACGGCGACGTTCCGCCCGGTGTCGCCGGTGGTGTTCGTCGAGCTCGCCGACGGCGCCGAGGGCTGCGCGGCGCTCGAGCGGTCGGTCCGGACCGGCGTGCTCGACCAGGAGCTCCGGTTCGACTACCACCCGCACGTCACCGTCGCGCACGAGGTGCCCGACGACCGGCTCGACGCGGCCGCGGCCGGGCTCGCTGACTTCGAGGCCGCGTTCGTGGTCACGGAGTTCCACAGCTACCTGCACGGCGACGACGGCGTCTGGCGTCCCGTGCGGGACTTCGCCCTCGACCTCGGGTCCGCACCCGTGGGCCTGCTGACGTCGGACGACGCGTCCGACGCGGATGCCGGAGCGGTGCGCCCGACCTAGGGTCGAGGCATGACGAGCGAGCCGACGGACGTGACCAGCCCGGCGGCCGGCTCGGGGGCCGCCCAGGCGCGTGCGCAGCGGACCGAGGACGCGTCGCTGCCGCGCAAGCGCCCGTCGCTCGTCGAGCGTGCCAAGGCCGTCCTCGCGTGGTGGCAGCAGACGCGTCCCGCGCGCGCGAACGCCCGCTTCGGCGCTGCCGGGGGCGGGCTGCTCACCGGCGGGATCGCGTACGCCGCGCTGTTCTCGGTGTTCGCCGGGCTCACCATCGGCTACACGATCTTCATGGCGGTGCTCGGCGACAACGCCGACCTCCGCCAGCAGGTGCTCACGGCGATCGACGACACGCTGCCCGGGCTCATCGACACGGGGACCAACACGGGGCTCATCGACCCCGACTCGCTCGTGCTGAACCCCGCGCTGACGGTCGCGGGCATCGTGGCCCTGGTCGTCCTCGTGCTGAGCGCGATCTCCGCGACCGCGGCGCTGCGCACCGGGGTGCGCGCGATGTTCGGGCGCGTCACGGGCGACAACGCGGTCTTCTCGAAGCTGCGCGAGCTCGGTGGGTTCGTCGGGATCGCGCTCGCGGTCCTCGTGTCCGCCGTGCTCACGACCGCGGCGACCGCGGCGTCCGACTGGCTCACCACGCTGGTCGGGTGGCCGGACACCTCGGGCACCGTGGCGGCGGCGCTCGTGTCGTTCGTCGTCGACGCCGCGATGTTCATGCTGGTCGTGTGGTTCCTCGCGGGGCAGCGGCCCGCCTTCAAGGACCTCTGCTGGGGAGCCGTCATCGCGGCCGTGGGCATCGGCGTCGTCCGGCTGCTCGGCACGTCCGTCGTCGCGGGCAGCGCCACGCGCAACCCGGTGCTCGCGTCGTTCGCCGTCATCGTCACGCTGCTGATCTGGATCAACCTGCTGGCGCGCATCGTCCTGCTCGCCGCCGCGTGGACCGCGGACCCGCCGCAGGAGAAGCCTGAGGACGTCGAGAGCCCGGTGGGCACGGACTGACGCGAACGGCGGACGAGGGCTCCGGAGCCCCGGCGACCGCGGCGCGCGGCCGGACGCGCTCGGACGCGCCCGGACGCGGGCCGACGCGAACGGCGCGCGACGTGGACGGGCGTGCTCAGAGCAGCGCGCGGATCGCGGGCGCGTGGAGGCGCAGCCTGGTGATCCGGGCGCGGGTCGAGGCCGGCTCGCCGATCTCGCCGAGGCGCAGCATCCCGGGGTCGCCGCGGCGCTGCCCCTCCTCGATCCGGTCGGACGCGTCGCTCATGCGGACGGTCACGTGGTCGAGGATCGCGGCCGGGGCGACGTCGCCGTACGCGTCGGCCATCACACGCAGGCCGTGCGCGGCGGCGGCCGGGTCGCCGTCGGGGAACAGCAGCGGCGCGTTCCACGCGAAGATCGCGAGGTCGTCGATCGGGTGCCCCGGACCGGCGACGTCCCAGTCGAAGACGCCCGCGAGCTCGTCGCCGTCGAAGGACATGTTGTACATGGCCGCGTCGTGGTGGCAGACGATCTCGCCGGGCTCGAGCGCGCGCTCGAGGAACCGCCAGCGCCGGCTGTCGCGCGGGAAGCCGGCCACGACGTCGTGGAAGTGCCGCAGCCACCGCATCGCCGACCGCACCTGGCCGTCGGTGAGCGGCTCGACGCCGATCGGCACGACACGGCCCGGCAGGTAGGTGAGGACCTCGCGGCCCTGGTCGTCGGTGCCGAGCACGCGCGGGACGTGCGGCAGGTCCGTCGTCGCGAGGAAGTCGAGCAGCTCGTGCACGGCGGGGGTCCACGGGCCGGTCGGGCGGCGGACGGTGTCGCCGACGCGCACCGCGCCGCCGACGTTGCCGCCCTCGAGCGGGACCTCGACCTCGGTCGCGTCGGGACCGGGACCGGGAGCGGCGGTGGCGTCGGGGGTGAGCACGACCGACACCGTACGGGACAAGCCCGTCAGCGCGCCGCGCGCTCCGGGACCTCGACGCCGCGCCGCTCGAGCTCCTCGCGGACCGTGCGCGGGATGTCGCGGCAGCCGCACTCCTGCGCGTGCGCGAGGTGCCACGCGACGCGGTCGTCCATCGGCGCACCCTGGCCCAGCACGTGCGCGTCGTGCCACTCGGCGTTCATGCGCCCAGCCAAGCACCGCACCCCGGGGGCGTCGAGGGGCCGGAGGTCCCGGGGACGACGCGAGGCCGCCCCGACGACGGGACGGCCTCGCGGTGGAGCTGGTGCGTCAGAAGGCGCGCATGATCGTCGCACGCTTCACTCGCCTCCCCGCAGCCTCGGTGGGTGCGCCGGGTCAGAAGGCGCGCGTGATCATCGCACGCTTCACTCGCCTCCCCGCAGCCTCGGTGGTGCGCCGGGTCAGAAGGCGCGCGTGATCATCGCACGCTTCACGCGCCTCCCCGCAGCCTCGGTGGTGCGCCGGGTCGGAAGGGGCGCGTGTTCTTCGCACGCTTCACTCGCCTTCCCCGCGGTCCCGGTGGTGCGCAGGTCAGAAGGCGCGCGTGATCATCGCACGCTTCACTCGCCTTCCCCGCGGTCCCGGTGGTGCGCAGGTCAGAAGGCGCGCGTGATCATCGCACGCTTCACTTCCTGGATCGCCTTCGTGATCTCGATGCCGCGCGGGCACGCCTCGGTGCAGTTGAAGGTCGTGCGGCAGCGCCACACGCCCTCCTTGTCGTTGAGGATCTCCAGGCGCTGCGCCCCGCCCTCGTCACGGCTGTCGAAGATGAAGCGGTGCGCGTTGACGATCGCGGCGGGGCCGAAGTACTGGCCGTCGGTCCAGAACACCGGGCAGGACGACGTGCACGCGGCGCACAGGATGCACTTGGTGGTGTCGTCGAACCGCTCGCGCTGCTCGGCGGACTGGCGACGCTCCTTGGTGGGCTCGGTGCCGGTCGTGATGAGGAACGGCATGATCTCGCGGTAGGACGCGAAGAACGGCTCCATGTCGACGACGAGGTCCTTGACGACCGGCAGGCCCTTGATGGGCTCGACGGTGATCGGCTTGGACGGGTCGAGGTCCTTGAGCAGCGTCTTGCAGGCGAGGCGGTTGCGGCCGTTGATGCGCATCGCGTCGGAGCCGCACACGCCGTGCGCGCACGAGCGGCGGAACGTGAGCGAGCCGTCCTGCTCCCACTTGACCTTGTGCAGGGCGTCGAGCACGCGGTCGGTGCCGTGCGCCTGCACGCGGAACTCGTCCCAGTGGGGGACCGGCGTGGCGCCGTCGTCGGTCGGCAGGTAGCGCATGACCTTGAGCGTGACCTCGAACGAGGGCACGGCCCCGACCTCGGGGGTGGCGTCGAGCGTGGCAGTCATCAGTACTTGCGCTCCATCGGCTGGTAGCGGGTGACGGTGACGGGCTTGGACCCGAGCACCACCTGGTAGTCGTCGAAGACCGTCGTGTGCGCGAACGACCCCTTGTGGTCGCCGTCCGAGTCGCTGCCCCACAGGCGGTGGCCCTTCGCGGCCAGCGGCCGGCGGTACGCCATCGTGTGCTGCATGTAGCCCTTGTCGTCGCGGTCCGGGTAGTCCTCCCGGAAGTGCCCGCCCCGCGACTCCTTGCGGTTGAGCGCGCCGACGACGACGGTCTCGGCGATGTCGAGCAGGAAGCCCAGCTCGACGGCCTCGAGGAGGTCGGTGTTGAACGTGCGGCTCTTGTCCTGGACGCTCACGGACGCGAACCGCTTGCGCAGCGCGCGCAGGTCGGACAGCGCCTGCTCGAGCGACTCCTCGGTGCGGAACACCTGGGCGTTGGCGTCCATCGTCTCCTGCAGCGCGCGGCGGATGTCGGCCACGCGCTCGCCGTCGCCGCGGGTGCGGATGGTCTCGAGCTCGGCCTCGACGGTCGCGGCGGGGTCCTCGGGGATCTCGACCCACTGCGCGCCGACGGCGTACTGCGCGGCGCTGATGCCGGCGCGCTTGCCGAAGACGTTGATGTCGAGCAGCGAGTTGGTGCCGAGACGGTTCGACCCGTGCACGGAGACGCACGCGACCTCGCCCGCGGCGTACAGGCCGCGGATGACGTCGGTCGCGTTGCGCAGGACCTCGCCCTCGATGTTCGTCGGGACGCCGCCCATCGCGTAGTGCGCGGTCGGGTAGACGGGCACGGGCTCGGTGTACGGCTCGACGCCCAGGTAGGTGCGCGCGAACTCGGTGATGTCGGGGAGCTTCGCGTCGATGTGCGCGGGCTCGAGGTGCGTGAGGTCGAGCAGCACGTAGTCCTTGTTCGGACCGGCGCCGCGGCCCTCGCGGACCTCGTTGGCCATGGACCGGGCGACGATGTCGCGCGGCGCGAGGTCCTTGATGGTGGGCGCGTAGCGCTCCATGAACCGCTCGCCCTGCGCGTTGCGCAGGATGCCGCCCTCGCCGCGCGCGGCCTCCGACAGCAGGATGCCGAGGCCCGCGAGGCCCGTCGGGTGGAACTGGAAGAACTCCATGTCCTCGAGCGGGATGCCGCGGCGGTACGCGAGCGCCATGCCGTCGCCGGTCAGCGTGTGCGCGTTCGAGGTGGTCTTGAAGATCTTGCCGGCGCCGCCGGTCGCGAGGACGACCGACTTGGCGCGGAAGACGTGGATCTCGCCGGTCGCGAGCTCGTACGCGACGACGCCCGAGACGTTGACCTCCTCGCCGTCGGGCACGTGGCCCGCCGCGAGGTCGTGGTCGACGAGCAGGTCGAGCACGTAGAACTCGTTGAAGAACTCGACGTCGTTCTTCACGCACTGCTGGTAGAGCGTCTGCAGGATCATGTGCCCGGTGCGGTCCGCGGCGTAGCAGGACCGGCGGACGGCCGCCTCGCCGTGGTTGCGGGTGTGGCCGCCGAACCGGCGCTGGTCGATCTTGCCCTCGGGCGTCCGGTTGAACGGCAGGCCCATCTTCTCCAGGTCGAGGACCGCGTCGATGGCCTCCTTGGCCATGACCTCGGCGGCGTCCTGGTCGACGAGGTAGTCACCGCCCTTGACGGTGTCGAACGTGTGCCACTCCCAGTTGTCCTCCTCGACGTTCGCGAGCGCGGCGCACATGCCGCCCTGCGCGGCACCCGTGTGGGAGCGCGTCGGGTAGAGCTTGGAGATGACGGCGGTCCGCACGCGCGTCGACGACTCGAGGGCCGCGCGCATGCCCGCGCCGCCCGCGCCGACGATGACGACGTCGTACTGGTGGGTCTGCATCGGTGGCGATGCCTTCCTGCTGGCGAGCTGGGGGTGGGGGTGGTCCGACGTCGGCGTCAGGCCGTGCAGAACGAGGGGAGCAGGTCCGCCGGGCTGCCCGTCGGGCAGGGGTCGAACGTGAAGATGACCAGCGTCCCGAGCACGACGACGAGGACGAACGCGAAGTACAGGAGGCCCTTGAGGACCAGGCGCGTCGTGTCCTTCTCGGCGTAGTCGTTGACGATCGTCCGCATGCCGTTGGTGCCGTGGATCATCGCGAGCCACAGCATGAGCAGGTCCCAGACCTGCCAGAACGGCGACGCCCACTTGCCGGCGACGAACCCGAAGTCGATCGCCGTGACGCCCTCACCGGCGACCAGGTTGACGAACAGGTGCCCGAAGATCAGCACGACGAGCAGGACGCCCGACGCGCGCATGAAGACCCAGCCGTAGAGCTCGGTGTTGCCGCGCGTGGTGCGACGGCCGGGGCCCGCCTTGGGCGGACGCGGGGCCTTGGGGTCGGCGACGAGGCTCATCACTCACCTCCGAAGACGTGCATGAGGTGACGGGGCAGGAAGCCGGCCATCGTCACGACGAACAGGCCGAGCACGACCCAGAGCATCACGCGCTGGTACTTCGTGCCCTTGGACCAGAAGTCGACCAGGATGATCCGGATGCCGTTGAAGGCGTGGAACACGATCGCGGCGACGAGCCCCGCCTCACCCAGACCCATGATCGGGTTCTTGTAGGTGGCGATGACCTCGTTGTACGCCTCGGGCGACACCCGCACGAGCGACGTGTCGAGCACGTGCACGAGCAGGAAGAAGAAGATGGCGACGCCGGTCACGCGGTGCGCGACCCACGACCACATGCCTTCGCGCCCTCGGTAGAGCGTTCCAGCCGGCGCTTTGGCAGGCGCTGCGGGCACTGGGGGGCCTCCTGGCGAGTCAGGGGTGAGCCACGGCGGGAACGTCCCTGACCCCGCCGTGCCTGTCGGTCTCACTGTATAGACACGTCCCCCTCGCTCCCCGCCGGGCTGGGCCCTTGGTCCCGCGCGGACGCCCGTTTGTGAGCAACTCCACACGCGGCGGGCCCGGTGACCGGCGCCGCTAGCCTGGGCGCCATGTCGACCGCGTCCACGTCCTCGCCCGTGCCCGCGCAGGGTCCGATCCCGGGCTTCCACGCGGTCGTCCCCGCCGGCGGCGCGGGCACGCGGCTGTGGCCGCTGTCGCGCGCGGGGCACCCCAAGTTCCTGCACGACCTCACGGGGTCGGGCCGCACGCTGCTGCAGGCGACGGTCGACCGCCTCCTCCCGCTCGTGGGCGACGACGGCGTGCTGGTCGTGACGGGTCACCGGCACGCGGACGCCGTGGCCGCCCAGGTGCCGTCGCTCGTCGGCGGCGTCGACGGCGACCGGCTGCTCGCCGAGCCGTCGCCGCGCGACTCGATGGCCGCGATCGGGCTCGCGGCGGCCGTCCTGCTCGAGCGGCACGGCGAGGACGTCGTGCTCGGGTCGTTCGCGGCCGACCACGTCATCAGCGGCACCGAGGCGTTCGAGCGCGCGGTGCGCGAGGGCGTCGTCGCGGCGCGCGCGGGCTACGTCGTGACGGTCGGCATCCGCGCGACGGGGCCGTCGACGGCGTTCGGGTACGTCCGGTCGGGCCAGCCGCTGGGCCTCGCCGACGCGCCGACCGTGCACCACGTGCGCGGCTTCACCGAGAAGCCCGACGAGGAGACCGCGACGGCCTACCTGGCGACGGGGGAGTACCGCTGGAACGCAGGCATGTTCGTCGTGCGGGCGCGCGTGCTGCTCGACCACCTCGCGACGCAGCTGCCCACGCTGGCCGACGGGCTCGTCGAGATCGCCCGGGCCTGGGACGGCCCGGACCGCGACGAGGTGCTCGGCCGGGTGTGGCCGACCCTGACGAAGATCGCGATCGACCACGCGATCGCCGAGCCCGTGGCCGCCGCGGGCGGCGTGGCCGTCGTGCCCGGCGACTTCACGTGGGACGACATCGGCGACTTCGTGTCCCTCGGCGGCCTCCTCGCGGACCCTACGCTCGGTGACGCCACGACCGTGCTGCGCGTCGACGCCCCCGACGCGCTCGTCGTCGCGGCCGGAGGGCGCACCGTGACGGTCGTCGGCCTGCCCGACGCGGTCGTCGTCGACACCCCCGACGCGGTGCTCGTCACGACGCGCGCGCACGCGCAGTCCGTGAAGTCGGCCGTCGACGGCTGGCGCGACCGCGGCCGCGACGACCTGATCTGACGGCGCCTGCGGTGCCCGCGCGCGGCTGACCTGCGACGCGGCACCGATCGCGGTCCGTGCCGCGGCCACCGCGGACGCCGAGGCCCGTCCGCGCCCTGCGGGCTAAGGTCGAGAGCGTGCCCGACACGTCCACCTCCGTCCCCACGCTCGTCCCGGCGCTCGACGTCCCCGCGCGGTCGACCGACCCGCAGGTGGTGCGGCTCGTGGCCCTGCTCGACACGTTGCGCGACGAGCTCGTCGAGGTCCGCCGCGACCTGCACGCGCACCCGGAGCTCGGGCGCACGGAGGAGCGGACGACGCGCGTGGTCGCGGAGCGCCTGCGCCTCGCGGGGCTGTCCCCGCACCTGCTGCCGGGGTCCGGCCTCGTCTGCGACATCGGGCCGTCGCCCGCCGTCTCGGGGCGCCGGCGGATCGCGCTCCGCGCCGACCTGGACGGCCTGCCCGTCGCCGACGCGTGCGGCCTGCCCTGGGCGTCGACGAACCGCGGGGTCGCGCACGCGTGCGGCCACGACGTGCACACCGCCGCGGTGCTGGGCGCGGGGCTCGCGCTCGCGGAGCTCGCGGCGTCGGGCGACCTCGCGACCGGCGTGCGGCTGGTCTTCCAGCCCGCCGAGGAGGTCCAGCCGGGCGGTGCGATCGACGTCATCAACGCGGGCGGGCTCGACGGCGTCGCGCAGATCTTCGGGATCCACTGCGACCCGAAGGTCGACGTCGGCCAGGTCGGGACGCGCATCGGGCCGATCACGTCGGCGAGCGACGAGGTGCAGGTCGTGCTGACGGGCTCGGGCGGGCACACGTCGCGCCCGCACCTGACGGGTGACCTGGTCTTCGGGCTCGGGCAGGTCATCACGCAGGTGCCCGCGATCCTGGGCCGTCGGCTGGACCCGCGCTCGGGCGTCAACCTCACGTGGGGCGAGGTGCACGCGGGCACGGCGCACAACGCGATCCCGGCGTCCGGGACGGTGCGCGGCACGCTGCGCTGCCTCGACGTCCGCGCGTGGGAGAAGGCGTCGGACGTGTTCCACCAGGCGGTCGAGCAGGTCGTCGCGCCGCTCGGGCTCGAGGCGGAGGTCCGCCACCACCGCGGGGTGCCGCCGGTCGAGAACGAGGAGCGCTCGACGGGCGTGCTCGAGGCCGCGGCGCGCGACGTGCTGGGCCCGGACGCGGTGCTCCTCACCGAGCAGTCGCTCGGCGGCGAGGACTTCGCCTGGTACCTGACGAAGGTGCCGGGTGCGATGGCGCGGCTCGGCACGCGCACGCCCGGCGGCCGGACGTACGACATCCACCAGGGCGACCTCCGCGTCGACGAGCGCGCGGTCGAGGCCGGGGCGCTGCTGCTGGCCAGGGCCGCGCTGCTCGCGGGGCGGCCCTGACGCCGCAGGTCGTCGGACGGGCGTCCGATGTCCGGGTCGCCCGTCTCTCCTGTCGAGACGCCTTGTCCGTCACCTGGGCGGACATTCCAACTAGGTAACGGATCCTCGGCGGATACCGCCTGGTAACAAGCGGGACACGTGACGCTCACTACTGTCCGAAGCATCGACGCCGGGCGCGACCGTCCCGGCGACGGCCCACCTGCCGTCCGGCGGTCGGCTGACGAGACCAGGAGAATCGCGTGAAGAAGATCATCCGTGTGGCTGCGCTCGGCGGCGCCGTCGCCCTCGCCCTCGCGGCCTGTGGCAGCGCACCCGAGGACACGAACGAGACCGCCGGCGGAGGTGACACCGCCGCGGCGACCGACTTCAAGGGCTGCATGGTCTCCGACTTCGGTGGGTTCGACGACAACTCCTTCAACCAGTCCGGCATCGAGGGCCTCGAGCGGGCCGTCGACGAGCTCGGCATCGAGCAGGCGACGGCCGAGTCGACGGACGCCGGCCAGTACAAGACGAACGTCGACTCGATGATCCAGGCCTCCTGCGACCTGATCATCACCGTGGGGTTCAACCTGGCCGACACCACAGCCGAGGCCGCGGACGCGAACCCCGACCAGCACTTCGCGCTGATCGACTCCGGTGTCGACCCGGCGCGCGACAACGTCAAGCCCCTCCTGTTCAACACCCAGGAGGCGGCCTACCTCGCCGGGTACGTCGCGGCCGCGATGTCCAAGACCGGTGCCGTCGGCACGTTCGGCGGCGAGCCGTACCCGTCCGTCACGATCTTCATGGACGGCTTCTACGACGGCGTCCAGAAGTACAACGAGGACAACGGCACGGCGGTGAAGGTCCTCGGGTGGGACAAGACCGCGCAGAACGGCACGTTCACGAACACGTTCGAGATCACCGCGAAGGGCGAGGAGGCAACCAATGCCCTCATCGCGCAGGGCGCTGACGTGATCCTTCCCGTGGCCGGCCCCGTCGGGGAGGGCGCGCTGACCGCTGCCCGTGCCGCGGGGGGCGTCCTGGTCATCGGGGTCGACTCCGACTTCTGGGAGCAGCCCAAGTACGCGCAGTACAAGGACATCATCCTGACGTCGGTCCTCAAGCAGATCGGCCAGTCGGTCTTTGACACCATCTCGGCCACGGCCGAGGGCGAGTTCGACGCCGAGCCCTACGTGGGCACCCTCGCCAACGAGGGGGTGGGTCTCGCCCCGTTCCACGACCTGGAGAGCAGCGTCCCGGCGGACGTGGTCACGAAGATCGACGAGCTGAAGCAGCAGATCGTCGACGGTGACCTCACAGTCGAGTCTCCCTCGCAGAACTGATCCACCGCTGTCCGGCCCAGGCGCGTCGTCGAGCGCCTGGGCCGGACAGCGCCGCGCCGTCTCATCGGTCCGTGCGCGACGGATGTCGCGGTGCCACAGTGAGGCCAGGACGGCCCGTCGAAGGAGGACCACGCATGAAGCTCGAGCTCCGGGGCATCACCAAGAGGTTCGGGTCGCTCGTCGCGAACGACAGCATCGACCTGACCGTCAACCCTGGTGAGATCCACGCGCTCCTCGGCGAGAACGGTGCCGGGAAGAGCACTCTCATGAACGTGCTCTACGGCCTCTACGAGCCCGACGGCGGGCAGATCCTGCTCGACGACCAGCCGGTGGCCTTCACGGGACCAGGTGACGCGATGGCCGCGGGCATCGGCATGGTCCACCAGCACTTCATGCTCGTCGACGTGTTCACGGTGGCGGAGAACGTCGTCCTCGGCCACGAGCCGATGCGTGGCGGCCGGCTGATCGACGCTGGACGTGCACGCGAGCTGGTGCGTGAGATCTCCGACCGCTTCGGCTTCCAGGTCGACCCCGATGCTCTCGTCGAGGACCTGCCGGTCGGCGTCCAGCAGCGCGTCGAGATCATCAAGGCGCTCTCCCGCGACGCGCGCGTCCTCATCCTCGACGAGCCGACGGCGGTCCTCACACCGCAGGAGACCGACGAGCTGATCGCAATCATGCGTCAGCTCAAGGAAGCGGGAACCTCCATCGTCTTCATCACGCACAAGCTGCGTGAGGTGCGGGCGATCGCCGACCGCATCACGGTGATCCGTCGGGGCGCGGTCGTCGGGGCGGCCAGCCCGACGTCGACCGAGCAGGAGCTCGCGTCGATGATGGTCGGTCGGTCTGTCACCCTGGGCGTCCACAAGGAGCCGGCGCAGACCTCGGGTCGCCGTCTGGTCGTCCGGGAGCTCACTGTGCTCGACCCGAACGACGTGCCGGTCCTCGACCGGGTCGACCTGACGGTGGACGGCGGTGAGATCCTCGCGGTCGCTGGTGTGCAGGGGAACGGTCAGACGGAGCTCGCCGAGGTGCTGCTCGGGATGCTGAAGCCCACGGGCGGCACGGTCGAGCTCGACGGCAGGCCGCTCGCCGGGCGCAGCATCAAGGAGGTCCTCGACCTGGGCGTGGGGTTCGTCCCCGAGGACCGCACCACCGACGGCGTCGTCGGCGACTTCTCGATCGCGGAGAACCTGATCCTCGACCTGCACGACAGGTCGCCCTTCGCCCGACGTGGCGCCGTCGACGCGAAGGTGGTCCGCGACAACGCCGAGCGGCAGGTGCGCGAGTTCGACGTGCGCACGTCGTCCGTCGAGGCGCCCGTCCGGACCTTGTCGGGCGGCAACCAGCAGAAGGTCGTCCTGGCGCGTGAGCTGTCCCGCCCGCTACGGCTTCTCGTCGCCTCGCAGCCGACCCGTGGTCTCGACGTCGGGTCAATCGAGTTCGTGCACAAGCGCATCGTCGCGGAGCGGGACGTCGGCACCGCAGTCGTCATCGTGTCGTCCGAGCTCGACGAGGTGCTGGCGCTCGCCGACCGCATCGCTGTCATGTACCGCGGACGGGTCGTCGGCGTCGTCGACGGGAAGACCGACCGGGACGTGCTCGGCCTCATGATGGCCGGCGTCCCGCTGGAAGAAGCGCGTGAGCAGGTGACCGAGCACCACACGGCGCTCGGAGGTGCCGACCTCGAGGCCGGCGGCGAAGGAGTGGTGTCCTGATGACCGAGGCCTCCGTGGGCACCGACCGTGCCGAGCACGTCGAGGAGTCCCGGGCGACGAGGATCACTCGCGACATCCTCTCGAGCGATGCGACGGTCGTCGTCCTCGCCATCGTCGTTGCGCTCGTGCTCGCCGCGGTGCTCATCGCGGCGGCTGACCCCGACGTGCAGAAGGCTGCCGGCTACTTCTTCGCCCGGCCCGCCGACTTCTTCACGGCGGTGTGGGACGCCGTCTACGGCGCGTACTCCTCGCTCTTCCGCGGCGCGGTCTTCGACCCGCAGGCCAGCACGCCGGAGCGGCAGGTGCGCCCGTTCACGGAGACGCTGACCGCATCGGTGCCCCTCATCTTCGCCGGCCTCGGCCTCGGGATCGGCTTCCGGGCCGGGCTGTTCAACATCGGTGCTCAAGGGCAGGTCATCCTCGGTGCGACCTTCGCTGCGTTCGCCGGGTTCACCTTCCACCTGCCCGCAGGCCTGCACCTGGTGGTGGCGATCGCGTTCGGTGTCGCCGCCGGCGCCGCCTGGGCCGGCATCGCGGGCGTCCTGAAGGCGCGCACGGGTGCGAACGAGGTCATCGTCACGATCATGCTCAACTCGATCGCGGTCTTCCTCATGGCGTACCTGCTCACCACGGACGCCTTCAAGCGACCGGGCACCAACCCGATCAGCCCCAAGATCGAGCCCACCGCGATGTTCCCGTCGATCTTCGGGCCTCCGTTCCGGCTCCACTGGGGCTTCGTGCTCGCACTGGTCACCGCGGTCGGCGTCTGGTGGTTCATGGAGCGCTCGACGGCGGGGTTCCGGTACCGCGCGGTAGGCCTCAACCCGCATGCCGCCCGGACCGCGGGCATCAGGATCAACTCCGTGTACGTCTCGGTGATGCTGATCGCCGGGGCCCTCGCCGGGATGGGCGGCGTCACGCAGGTTCTCGGTACTGAGGGCGTGCTGCAGGACGGCGTCGCGGGGACGATCGGGTTCGACGCCATCACGGTCGCCCTGCTCGGTCGCTCCAAGCCGGTGGGTACCGTGCTCGCGGCACTCCTGTTCGGGGCGCTGCGGGCGGGGTCGCCGCTGATGCAGACGGTCAGCGGGACGCCCATCGACATCGTGATGGTCGTCCAGGCGGTGATCGTGCTGCTCATCGCGGCCCCGCCGCTCGTACGGGCGATCTTCCGGCTGCCCAGCCCTGACGAACGGCGCGCCCGTCGGACCGCCGTCCTCGCTCCGAAGGAGGTGGCCGCGTGAGCGTCCTGACCGCTCCGGAACCCGGCGGACTCGTCGGCGACGTCGCTCCGGCAGTCCGTTCGCGGGTCAGCTGGAAGGCACCGATCACCTATGCCGTGATGGGACTCGCTTCCCTGCTCGCGTTCGGGGTCTTCACGTCGGGCAGCGCCGAGTCGACGTTCGTGATCTCCACGCCGTCCGACGCCTGGCAGATCGCTCCGGTCACGGTGCCGTCGCGTCTCACGGCGGTCGTCCTCTCGCTGGTGGCACTCGGCCTGGCGGCGTTCGTCGCCGTCCGCACGCGTGCGCGCCGTCGCGTCGGCGTGTGGGTCCCGGTCGTGTTCGGCCTGTGCATCGTCCTCTCGTTCCTCACCTGGGCGGACGCCGGCAAGGTCGCGCCGATCACCTTGACGAGCCTGCTCGTCGGCGGGCTCGTCCTGTCGATCCCGCTCGTGTTCGGGTCGCTCGCCGGGCTCCTGTGCGAACGATCGGGCATCATCAACATCGCGATCGAGGGTCAGCTCCTCGCGGGCGCGTTCCTCGCTGCGGTCGTGGCGTCGATGACGTCCAACGCGTACGCGGGACTGGTCGCGGCACCCGTCGCCGGGGCGCTGGTCTCCGTCCTGCTCGCGTTCTTCTCGATCCGCTACCGCGTCAACCAGATCATCGTCGGGGTGGTCCTCAACGGCCTGGTGATCGGACTGACGGGCTTCCTGTTCTCAGCCGTGCTGTCGGACAACATCCCGTTGCTCAACTCGCCGCCGCGCCTTCCCGTGCTCCCGATACCGCTCCTCAGCGAGATCCCTGTGGTGGGCCCGGTCCTCTTCCGCCAGAGCGCCCTCGTCTACCTGATGTTCGTCATCGTCGTCCTGCTGCAGGTCATGCTCTTCCGCAGCCGTTGGGGTCTGCGCATGCGATCAGTAGGCGAGCACCCGAAGGCGGCCGACACGGTCGGCATCGACGTGAACCGGACGCGCTGGCGCAACACCGTGCTGGGCGGCGCCGTCGCCGGACTCGGGGGTGCGGCGTTCACCGTCGCGCTCGGCCTCGCCTTCACCAAGGAGATGACCGGCGGGAAGGGATACATCGCGCTTGCCGCGATGATCCTCGGCCGGTGGAACCCGCGCGGAGCGCTCGTCGCAGCTCTCCTGTTCGGCTTCGCAGACGCGCTCGGGACCAACCTCTCGCTCGTGGGGACTCCGGTGCCGCCGCAGCTCCTGGCGATGTTGCCCTACGTCGCGACGATCTTCGCGGTCGCTGGACTCGTCGGCCGGGTACGTGCCCCGGCCGCCGAGGGCATCCCTTACGGCAAGTGACGATCGAGGGCCCTGCCGCGGTGCAGCCCTGCTGGACGGAGGAACCGACGTGACGGAGCAGTCTGCGGGGGGAGTCGACTGGGCGGCACTGCGCGGGGCCGCGACCGAGGCGATGGGGCGCGCCTACGTCCCTTACTCGGCGTTTCCCGTGGGCGCTGCCGCGCTCGTCGAGGACGGCCGGGTCGTCGTCGGCTGCAACGTGGAGAATGCGTCGTACGGCCTGACGCTCTGTGCCGAGTGCGCCCTCGTGTCCAGCCTGCACCTGTCCGGCGGCGGGCGGCTCGTCGCCTTCACCTGCGTCGACGGGCACGGGAACGTGCTCATGCCGTGCGGGCGCTGCCGGCAACTGCTGTGGGAGCACGGCGGGGCGCGGCTGCTGGTCGAGACGGTGTCGGGCATCAAGCCGATGACCGAGGTCCTGCCGGACGCGTTCGGTCCGGAGGACCTGGAGGAGCGGGCGTGACGCGCGCCGCGCGAGACGCAGGGAAGGCCTACGCATGAGCAGCACCACCGAGGCGTTCGACGCCGTCGACGTCATCGTCGCCAAGCGCGACGGGCGTCGGCTGACCGGCGCGCAGATCGACTGGGTCGTGGACGCATACACACGCGGCGTCGTGGCGGACGAGCAGATGTCGTCGCTCGCCATGGCGATCCTGCTCAACGGCATGGACCGGGTGGAGATCGCGCGCTGGACGGCCGCGATGATCGCGAGCGGCGAGCGGCTCGACTTCTCGTCGCTGTCCCGTCCGACGTC
The DNA here is from genome assembly GCF_019024305.1 of Cellulomonas algicola. Classification (NCBI taxonomy): domain Bacteria; kingdom Bacillati; phylum Actinomycetota; class Actinomycetes; order Micrococcales; family Cellulomonadaceae; genus Cellulomonas; species Cellulomonas algicola. Next base: position 309,646 of record NZ_JAHKSJ010000008.1, read on the forward strand.
CGACAAGCACTCGACGGGCGGCGTGGGCGACAAGATCACGCTGCCCCTCGCCCCGCTGGTCGCGGTGTTCGACGTCGCCGTCCCGCAACTGTCGGGCCGTGGCCTCGGCCACACGGGCGGCACGCTCGACAAGCTCGAGTCGATCCCCGGGTGGCGCGCGGCGCTGTCCAACGACGAGATGATGCGACAGCTCGAGGAGGTCGGCGCGGTCATCTGCCAGGCTGGTTCCGGCCTCGCGCCCGCCGACCGCAAGCTCTACGCGCTGCGCGACGTGACGGGCACGGTCGAGGCGATCCCGCTCATCGCGTCGTCGATCATGAGCAAGAAGATCGCCGAGGGCACGGGTTCGCTGGTACTCGACGTCAAGGTCGGGTCGGGCGCGTTCATGAAGGACGAGACCCGGGCGCGCGAGCTTGCGCAGACGATGGTCGAGCTCGGCTCGGACGCCGGTGTCACGACGGTGGCGCTGCTCACCGACATGTCGACGCCCTTGGGGCTGACCGCGGGCAACGCTCTCGAGGTCCGCGAGTCGCTCGAGGTGCTGGCGGGTGGGGGCCCGGCCGACGTCGTCGAGCTGACGCTCTCCCTCGCGCGAGAGATGCTCGATGCCGCGGGACGTCGCGACGCCGACCCTGCGGCGGCCCTGGCCGACGGGCGCGCGATGGACGTGTGGCGCCGCATGATCCGCGCGCAGGGGGGCGACGCGGACGCGCCGCTGCCGGTCGCGCGCGAGACCGAGCAGGTCGTCGCGGCGACCGACGGGATAGTCACGACCGTGGACGCGTACGCGGTCGGGATCGCGGCGTGGCGGCTCGGCGCGGGGCGCGCCCGTAAGGAGGACCCGGTGCAGGCGGGCGCGGGCGTCGAGCTGCACGTCCGGCAGGGGGACGCGGTGCGAGCGGGCCAGCCGCTCGTCACCATGCACACCGACACGCCCGATCGGTTCGACCGGGCGCGCGCTGCACTCGACACCGCCCTCGTCGTCGAGCCGGAAGGTCGGCGGGCTCCCGATCGGAGGATCGTCCTCGGCCGCATCACCGGTTGACGATCTGCCACCTGCACGCACACGACGGTGCCCCGGAGGCTCGCGCCACGGGGCACCGTCGTGCGCGGCGACGGTCAGGACGTACCGACGGACGCCTGGCCGGACTTCGTGAGCCACAGGGACGTGTAGCACGTCTCGGACGAGGCACCGTTGTAGCTCGTCCACTCGGACACGTACTTCGCCACGGCGTCCTGCGTCGCCGTCGAGTTGGGGCGGTACAGCGACCGCGTCGGATATGTCATCGTGCCGTAATTGGACGACGTACTCGGCGATCCCGTCGAAAGAATCTTTGCGTAGGCGCCGGAGTACTTCTCGTACGTGGCTCGGAACGACATGTAGCGGAACCCGTCGCCCGACGACACGAGGCAGTTCTTGTAGGTCACGAAGCCGGATCCGCTCGTCACGGAGCAACCGCTGAGATTCGTCGCGGCGAGCGGCTTGACACCGGTCGTCCGTCCGAGCGAGCTCGGCTTCTCGAAGGAAGAGACGCGGATGGAGCCGTCGTTGAACGTCTCGACCCGCTCGGTCGCGCCCGACCGCGTGATCGTCGACGTCGCCACCGGCGCGGCAGCCCCGTCCAGAGCGTCGACCTTCCCCGTGCGGACGAACTTCTCGATCAGCTCGTCCTGCACCTCCTGCGTGACGCCGTACGTGCTCCAGTACGCCCGGACGTCGGTGAAGTCGCCCGTCGTGCCCTCGGCCGCCTGCGCGGGCGAGATCACTCCGAGCCCGATCGCGACGAGCAGCGCGACGCGGGCGGCCCTGCGCCGCGCGGTCACGGCTTCGCCTCCCACCGGGTCCACGCCGTGTCGTTGCCGACGAGCGCTCGGAAGTCCACCGACTTGGACCCGCCGGAGCCGTAGCCCGTGAACTGCGTGGTGGCGTTCGCCCACGCCGAGCCGGACGAGTTCTGCAGCTTCTTGCGGATGGCCAGGGTCGGCGGGTTCGGGGAGGCGGTGCCTCCCGTGGTCGCGAGGTACGGGCTGTGCACCTCGATGATCTGGTCGGGCCCGCCCTGCGCGAGGGTGTAGGAGATGTAGAAGCCCATCGCGATGACGCCCGTGTCGGCGTGCGCCTGGCAGTCGTAGTAGTTGCGGTAGCCCGAACCGCCGACGGTCGTCCGGCAACCGTCGACGGCGACGGTCCGGATCGACGCTGCTGGTGTGCGGTCGGGCTTCTGCACCTCGGTGACCGTGATCGAGCCGTCCGCGAAGGTCAGCACCGTCGTCGTCGACCGCTTGCCCTGGAGGACCTCGCGGGAGGTCGGTGCGGCACCCGCGAGCGAGTCCCACGTCTCCCCGGCGCTCAGCGCCGCGAGCAGGTGGCCCTGCACGTCGGCCGGCACGTCATAGGTCGTCCACCACGCGCGCAGGTGGGCGTCGACTTCCTCGGGGACCGCGGCCGCCGCGCCGGCGGGTGTCGAGATCGTGGCAAGTCCTACGGTCGCGGCGCACGCGGCAGCGAGCACGCCTCGTCGGAATCTAGATTATGGCACTTTTCACCCCAAGTCCGTGTCAATACCAATGACCAATGTCATTGTGCGTGCCGACCGTAGCGACGTGAAACGCCGGGCGCAATACCCTGGAAGTTGCGTGACGGGGAGATCGACGGGCAGGATCCGAGCATGCCCACCCAGCAGCGGGACGGTGCGGTGACCGCCGCACGGTTGGCCGCCACCGGAGCACTTCTCGGCGTCGCCCTCGTCCAGGCACTGCCGCTCGACGACCGTCTCCTGCCGCTTCTCCTCCTCGCGCCCGTGACGTCGGCCCTCCTCTGGGTCGCCACCTGGCGGTCGGACCGACCCGTCGCCGTGCTCGGCGCGGCGGCCGTGGTCGTCTCGCTCGTCACCGTCTTCCTCGCTCCGGTGGCGTGGGCGCTCGGGCCCCTGGCGCTCGTGGGCGCCGTCGTCGCGGTCGTCGGCGCGCGGTCCCGCGACGTTCTCACGACTCTCGTCGGGGCGGCGCTCGGCGTGTCCCCGGCTGTGACGGGCGGCGTGGTCGACCTCCGCCACCTGGGGCTCCTGGGTGGGCTCACTCTCGTCACCGCCGGCCTCGCGGTCGCCGTCTCCGCGGTCGCACCGCGTCGGCAGGCGCAGACGGGCACCGCCTGACGCGTGATGGCGCGTGCGCCGGGAGCATCGGCGGAGGACGATGACCGAGAGCACTTCCGACCGCCGAGGAGGAACGCGATGAGTGCCGTCCCAGGACAAGACGCGTGGCGCGACGCCGGTCTGGAGCCAGTGACCGGGGACGGCCCGCGACGCCTGACCGATGACGTGGCCGAGGCCGACGACGGCCCGGAGGAGTACAGGCCCGGCTTCGCACGGGCGGACCGAGAGGGACGCGCCGACGAGGCCGACGTCGTCGAACAGGACACCGAGGTCGCGCTCGACGACGACCAGGACCCGGAAGCAGGGTGACGGGCTGTACCGAGCGACGCGGTCCGGCACCGGGTGGCGCCGGTACGGTGGAACCATGACGTCCCCCGCCGCACCCCCTCCTGACGGGGGCGTCGTCCCGGCACCGCCCGTCGTCGACGATCGGCCCGCTGGTCCTGACGCCGCGGACCCGGCCGTCGCCCTGATCGCCGCGCTCCCCAAGGTCCTGCTGCACGACCACCTCGACGGCGGCCTGCGGCCGGCGACGATCGTCGAGCTTGCGGCGGAGGTGGGCCACGAGCTGCCGACGACCGACCCCGAGGCGCTCGGGCGGTGGTTCGTCGAGTCGGCCGACTCGGGCAGCCTCGAGCGGTACCTCGAGACGTTCGAGCACACCGTCGCCGTCATGCAGACCGTCGACGGGCTGCGGCGCGTCGCGCGCGAGGCCGCGGTCGACCTGGCCGCGGACGGCGTCGTGTACGCCGAGTCCCGGTACGCGCCCGAGCAGCACCAGCGCGCCGGGCTGACCCTCGAGCAGGTCGTCGACGCGGTCCAGCAGGGCTTCGCGGAGGGTGTCGCCGAGGCCGCCGCGCAGGGCCGGACCATCCGCGTCGGCACGATCCTGTCCGCGATGCGCCAGGCGGACCGCGCGGACGAGATCGCCGCGCTCGCGATCGCCCGTCGCGGCGACGGCGTCGTCGGCTTCGACATCGCCGGGCCCGAGGAGGGCTTCCCTCCGTCGCAGCACGCGTCCGCGTTCCGCGCGCTCGCCGAGGCGCACGTCCCCGCGACCGTGCACGCGGGGGAGGGGTCGGGCCTCGAGTCGGTGGCGCAGGCGCTGCACGTCGCGCAGGCGTGCCGGATCGGGCACGGCGCGCGCCTCGTCGAGGACATCGCGACCGACGACCTCGGCGACCGCCTCGGGCCGCTCGCGCAGTGGGTGCGCGACCGTCGCGTACCGCTCGAGCTCTGCCCGTCGTCGAACCTCCAGACCGGCATCGCCGAGACGGTCGCCGAGCACCCCGTGACGCGCCTCAAGCGCCTCGGCTTCAAGGTCACCGTCAACACCGACAACCGTCTGCAGTCCGGCACCACCCTCTCCCGCGAGCTCACGCTGCTCGTGCAGCAGGCCGGCTGGACGCTCGACGACCTCCAGGACGTGGCCGTGACCGCGGCCGCCTACGCGTTCGCCCACCACGACGACCGCGACGCACTCATCGACACCGTGATCCGGCCGGCCTACGCCGCCGCCCGGGGAGGAAGGCACCGCGCATGACCACGACGCACGACGCCGCCGGGCTGGCCCGGCTCGTCGACCACACGCTCCTCAAGCCGGAGGCGACCGTCGCCGACGTGCAGGCCCTGGTCGAGGAGGCCGCCCGGCTCGGGGTGTACTCGATCTGCATCTCGCCGTCGTTCCTGCCGGTCGACACGTCCGCGGCGCCCGGGCTGCACGTCGCGACGGTGTGCGGGTTCCCGTCGGGCAAGCACCACAGCGACGTCAAGGCCGCCGAGGCTGCACGCTCCGTGCGGGACGGCGCCGACGAGGTCGACATGGTCATCGACGTCGGCGCGGCGCGCGAGGGTCGGTACGACGCGGTCGAGGCCGACATCGCGGCGGTCCGTGCCGCGACGCCCGGCGACGTCGTGCTCAAGGTCATCATCGAGTCCGCCGCGCTGACCGACGACCAGATCGTCGCCGTGTGCCAGGCCGCCGAGCGCGCCGGGGCCGACTTCGTGAAGACGTCGACGGGCTTCCACCCGGCGGGCGGCGCGACCGTGCACGCGGTCGCCCTCATGGCGCAGACCGTCGGCGGGCGCCTCGGCGTCAAGGCGTCGGGCGGCATCCGCACGGCCGCCGACGCCGTCGCGATGGTCGACGCGGGCGCCACCCGCCTCGGCCTGTCGGGCACCGCCGCCGTGCTCGCGGGCCTCGAGGCCGACGCCGGCTACTGACGCCGTCCCGGACCGTCCGGCCGACCCCTGACCTGCCCGGACGGTCCGGGTCCTCGCCTGCCGCGCGCTCCGCGGGGGTGTCCGGAGCGGCCGATTCACCCGGATGCGGGACGCCCGTCGATTGACTCCTGCCTCGCCGCCCCGGGACAGTGGGGCGGGCCGCGCGATCCGGCGCGGTCACGTCGCGCTGCCCGCGCGGCGAGGCGATCGACGGGAGGACGCGCCGGGATGGCACGGATCCGACGCGCCGCGGTCGTCGCCGCCCTCGTCGTGCCGGTCCTCGTCGCAGGGGGAGTCGTCGCCGTCGCGCTCTCGCACGCCGACGACACCGCGCCCGTCGTCGTCCCGGACGGCTGGGACCGGGCCTGGGAGGACGGCCACGTCCGGCAGGGCGAGTCCGTCGTCCTGGCGTGGGGCGACCTGCCCGGCGCCGACCCCACGCACGCCACGCTCGACCTGCGCTTCGACCCCGCACGGACCGTCGCGGCGCTCGACGCGCTCTACGACACGACCGTCGACGAGCTCGCGGTCGCCGCGCCCGACGGGGCGATCGCGGAGTCGAAGGTCGTGGTCGTCGTCGACGGCACCTGGACCCAGGGGCCGGGGTCAGGCCGCGAGCAGCCCGTGCCCGCCGCGCACGGCGGGCTGTCGGCGCAGACCCGGACCGTGAGCGGTGCGGTCGAGAGCGGCGTCGGCCTGGTCCGGGCGACCGTGCCCGCGCTCGCGGGCGGCGGCGGGTCGGACGCGCCGGCCCCCTCGTGGGACCTCGCGCGAGGCTTCGCCGAGATGGTCCTCGACTTCGCGCGCAGCGAGTCGCCCGACGGCGGCGTCGCGGGCGACTCCGCGGGGACGTTCGCGGCCGCGAGCGCGGCCTACCTCGCGACCGTGAGCGCGGCCGACGGCATCGGTGACCCCGCCGACCTGGTCCGCAGCCCGTCGCTGCCGTGGTCGAGCCCGCGGCTCGGCGACGGCGGGTGGCTGCTGCTGCAGTACCTCGCGGAGCGCGACGACGACCGGGTCGTGTCCCGCATCTGGCGGGGCGGCGACGGCACGCGGACGGCGCTCGAGGCCTACCGCGGGGTCGCCGGCCTCACGCAGTCGGCGCTCAACCGTCGCGTCGCCGAGTACGCGATGCGGACGGTCGCCTGGGACCTCGGGCCGTCCCGCGAGCTCGCCGACGCGGTCGCGGCGCTCGACCCCGTGCTGCTCGCGGGCCGGACCACGCCCGTCGAGGCGGTCGCCGACGACCCGGGCCACTACCGCGTGCCCGACGCGTTCGCGCCCTCCGACTACGGCTACAACGTCGTCCGCCTCCAGCCCGAGCCGGGAGCGCGCACCGTCCACGTGCGCCTGCGGGGCAACAGCGCCGCGCCCGACGCCGGGTGGTCGGTCGGGTTCGTCGCGCTCGGCGGCGAGTCGCCGCGCTACAGCCCGGTCACCGAGGGCGACGACGCCGAGCTCCAGTTCTCGCTGCGTGACGGCGAGGGCGAGGTGTACCTGGTCGTGACGGGCACGCCCGCGCAGCCGCACGTCGTGGACTCCGCGAGCGGGTTCGGCGACGTGCCCCGGTACCCGTACGAGCTCCGGCTCGCCGGTGCGACGGTGGTCGACGAGGCGACGCAGCCCGCCGCGGCCGGCGGGCACCGGCACCCCAACGGGGGCGGCTGGGTCGACGACGCCGCACGCGTCGACGCGACCGCGTGGGTCGGTCCGCACGCCGTCGTCCGCGGTGACGCGCGGGTCACCGGGGCCGCGCGCGTCGAGGGCCGTGCCTGGATCGAGAGCGGCGCCGTCGTCGGCGGGGACGCCGTCGTGAAGGACATGGCCGTCGTGCGCTCGTCCGCGCGGCTCAGCGGGTCGGTCGTCGTCGGCGGGGACGCCGTCGTGGGCTTCACGTGCGACGCGGGCGGCTACGTCGCGTACGAGCCCGCGCGCGTGTGCGACGGGCAGCAGCCGCGCGCCGACGTCAACGCGGTGCCGGCGCCCCTGCCGGCGGACGCGCTCAGGTTCTCCGACCCGCTGCTCGCTCCCGCGCAGCCGCCGGTCACGGCGTCGCCCGAGCCCGGGACGTCACCGTCGCCGCAGCCGACGCCGCAGGCGACGCGGCCGCCGACCGCACCGCCGGCCGGCGCGGGTGGTGCGGGGACCCCGTCGACGCCGCCCGCGAACGGCGGGGGCACGAACGGCGGCGTCGCCCCGCCCGAGCCGGTCACGGCCGGCGGGTGCACCGCGACCTACCGTGTGACGACGACGTGGGAGAGCGAAGGGCGCGCCTGGTACCAGGCCGAGCTCGTCGTGACCGCCGGGTCGGCGGGCGTGAGCGGCTGGGCCGTGTCGTGGACCCTGCCGGCGGGCAAGAACGTGACCGCCGTCTGGAACGCGCAGCTCGGCACGTCCGGCTCGAGCGTGACCGCGGAGAACATGTCGTACAACGGCACGCTGCGTGCCGGCGAGACCGCGACGTTCGGGCTGCAGGGCACCGCGCCGACGCCCGACGTGGCGCGCGCGGTGCATGAGGTCGGCTGCGCGCAGACGCGCTGACCTCGCACGCGACGGCCGCAGCACCGTTCGGTCGACGGCCGCGCCCGGGGCGCCCGGACCCCGGGCCGGCGAGCGGGAGTGCGGGCGGGTCGAGGGCCGCGCCCCGGGGAGCTACAGCCCGAGCACCGAGCGGACGTCGGCCGCGACCGCGTCGAGGCGTGTGCGCGCCGCACGCCGCGCGTGGCCCACGGCCTCGTGGTCGGCGTCCGCCGGGACGGGCTCGACGACCTCGAGGTAGCACTTCACCTTGGGCTCGGTGCCGCTGGGGCGCACGACGACGCGCGTCCCGTCGGACGTGAAGAGGCGCAGGCCCTCGGTCGGGGGCAGGCCGTCGCGGTCGTCGTCGGTGCCGGCGGCCAGGTCGACCACGGACGTCACGTGCACCCCGGCGATGCGCTGCGGCGGTGCCTCGCGCAGCCGCTGCACGGTCGCGGCGATGTCCGCGAGGTCCGCGAACCGTGCCGACACCTGGTCGGTGAGGTGCAGGCCGTGCGTGCGCGCGAGGTCGTCGAGCGCGTCGACGAGCGTGCGGCCCTGCGCCTTGAGCGACGCCGCGAGCCCCGCGACGGTGAGCGCAGCCGAGATGCCGTCCTTGTCGCGCACGTGCGCCGGGTCGACGCAGTAGCCGAGCGCCTCCTCGTAGCCGAACACGAGCCCGTCGACGCGCGAGATCCACTTGAACCCCGTGAGCGTCTGCGCGTGCCGCAGCCCGGCGCTCGTGGCGATCTCGCCGAGCAGGCGTGACGACACGATCGAGCTCGCGAGGACGGCGTGGTCGGTGCCCGCGGCGGCGGCGCGACGCGCGGCGAGGTCCCCGAGGAGCGCACCCGTCTCGTCGCCGTGCAGCATGCGCCAGCCCTCGGCGCCCGCGGTGTCGGGGCCGCGGTAGGAGCGGGTGCGCAGGTCCTGCACCGCGACGGCGCACCGGTCCGCGTCGGGGTCGAGCGCGAGCACGAGGTCGGCGTTCTCGTCGCCCGCCATGCCGATCGCGAGGTCGATCGCGCCGGGCTCCTCGGGGTTCGGGAACGCGACGGACGGGAAGTCCGGGTCGGGGAACTCCTGCTCGGGCACGAGCAGCACGTCGGTGAAGCCGGCCGCGGCGAGCACGCGCTGCGCGACCTTCCCCCCGACGCCGTGCAGCGGCGTGAGGACGACGCGCAGCTTCTTGGCGGCGGCGCGCGCCTCGGGGGACCGGTCGGCGAGCCCCACGACCGCGCCGACGTAGGCGTCGAGCACCTCGGGCCCGAGCACGGTCCAGCCGTGGTCGGCACGCGGCACCGACGCGACCGACGGGACGCGCGCGATCTCGGCGGCGATCGCCGTGTCCGTGGGCGGGACGATCTGCGCGCCCTGCCCGCCGTCGGTGACGACGCGACCGCCCAGGTAGACCTTGTAGCCGTTGTCCTGCGGCGGGTTGTGCGACGCGGTGACCATGATTCCGGCGTCGGCGTCGAGGTGGCGCACCGCGAACGCGAGCACGGGCGTCGGGAGCTCCTCGGGGAGCAGCAGCACCTCGATGCCGACCGCGGTGAGCACGCCCGCGGTGTCGAGCGCGAACTGGCGCGAGTTGTGACGCGCGTCGTAGCCGACGACCACGCGCGGCGGCGGGGTCACGCCGTCGAGCTCGCCCAGCAGGAAGTCCGCGATGCCCGACGCGGCGCGGATGACGACCGCGCGGTTCATGCGGTGCGGACCGCCCGCGAGGCGCCCGCGGAGACCGGCCGTGCCGAACTGCAGCAGCCCCTGGAAGCGGTCGGCGAGCTCGTTGCGGGCGACGCGTCGGGCGTCGAGCGCCTGCCGCTGCGTCGGATCGGGCTCCTGCCCCGGGGCCAGGCCGACAGGTCCGGTGCGGGCCGTCGTCAGCAGGTCGCGCAGCTCCTGCGCCGTCCGCGGGTCGGGATCGTCGTCGATCCACGCCTGCACCTGCGCCTCGAGGTCCGCCCACACCACGTCGCCGGTCATGGGGCCAACGTACTGAAAGCGCCGCGGAAGGTCCCGCCGAAGGTCCCGGTGGCGTGGCGCGCCCGTGTGCCGACGTCCCTGACGTGCACGGACGCCCGCGGCCGGTCGTGCGGCGGCCGCGGGCGTCGGGGTCGTGCGTGGTCGTGCGTGGTCGGGCCGCGGGCGTCAGACGCGCCGGACGACTTCCGCGAGCAGCGCGCTGATCCGCGGACCCGCGGCCGCGCCCGCCTCGAGGACCTCGGCGTGCGACAGCGGCTGGTCGCTGATGCCCGCGCCGAAGTTCGTCACGAGGGACACGCCCAGGACCTCGAGCCCGGCCTGCCGGGCGGCGATCGCCTCGAGCGTCGTCGACATGCCGACCAGGTCGCCGCCGATCCGGCCGGCCATCGCGACCTCGGCGGGCGTCTCGTAGTGCGGGCCGCGGAACTGCACGTACACGCCCTCGTCGAGCGTCGGGTCGACCGTGCGGGCGACGTCGCGCAGCCGCGCCGAGTACAGGTCGGTGAGGTCGACGAACGTCGCGCCCTCGAGCGGGGACGTCGCCGTGAGGTTGATGTGGTCCTTGATGAGGACGGGCGTGCCCGGCGCCCACGCCGTGTTGAGCCCGCCACAGCCGTTCGTCAGCACCAGCACCGACGCACCCGCGGCCGCCGCCGTGCGCACGCCGTGCACGACGCGCCGCACGCCCCGGCCCTCGTAGAGGTGCGTGCGCGACCCGAGCACGAGCGCGTGCTTCGGGGCGTCGTCGGGGGTGCCCGCGATGCGGATCGACCGGATCGTGCCGACGTGGCCGACGACCGCCGCCGCGCTGAAACCCGGGACCTCGGTGCTCGGCAGCTCGGCGACCGTCTCGCCCAGCAGGTCCGCCGCGCCGCCCCAGCCCGAGCCGAGGACTAGCGCCACGTCGTGCTTCGCGACGCCCGTCACGCTCGCGAGGTGCGCGGCGGCCGCGCGGGCCACCTCGAACGGGTCGGTCGCGGGGTCGTCGAGGTCGGGCACGTCGGTGAGGTCGCTCATGCTCGAAGGCTAGCCCGCACCGACGGGTCCGACGCAGGACGCCTCGGCCGCGCGCTGCGACGACGTGCGTGCGGGCCAGGCGGCGGCGTGCGGACGCCCGCGCACGGGCCGGGCAGGCAGAATGGGCACCCGTGAGCACCCCGTCGCAGGACACCGACCGTTCCCGAGCGCCCCGCGTCGTCGTCGTCGGCGGCGGACCCGGCGGCTACGAGGCCGCGCTCGTCGCGCGCCGCCTGGGCGCCGACGTCACCGTCGTCGAGCGTGCGGGGCTCGGGGGCGCCGCGGTGCTGACCGACGTCGTGCCGTCGAAGACCCTCATCGCCACCGCGGAGTGGATGACGATCGCCGACCGCGCGCCCGAGCTCGGCATCCGCCTCGACGGCATCTCGGCGCCCGGGACGGTCGCCGAGTCCGGCGTCGGCTCGCTCGTGCGGCACAGCATCGACCTCGCCGCGGTCAACGCGCGCGTCAAGGCGCTCGCGGCCGCGCAGTCCGCCGACATCCGCGGCCGCCTGGACCGCGAGGGCGTGCGCACGGTGCTCGGCCACGGCCGGCTCGACGGCCCGTCGCGCGTCGTCGCGACCACGGCCGACGGCGAGGAGGAGGTGCTCGACGCCGACGTCGTGCTCGTGTCCACGGGTGCCACGCCGCGCGTCCTGCCCGAGGCCGTCCCCGACGGCGAGCGCATCCTCACGTGGACGCAGCTCTACGACCTGCAGGAGCTGCCCGAGAAGCTCGTCGTCGTCGGGTCCGGCGTGACCGGCGCCGAGTTCGCGGGTGCCTACACGTCGCTCGGGGCGGACGTCACGCTCGTGTCGTCGCGCGACCGCGTCCTGCCGGGCGAGGACGCCGACGCCGCCCAGCTGCTCGAGGACGTCTTCAAGGCGCGCGGCATGACCGTGCTGTCGCGCTCGCGCGCCGCCGGTGCGCGCCGGGTCGGCGACCGGGTCGAGGTCTCGCTGGCCGACGGGCGCGTCATCGAGGCGTCGCACGTGCTGTTCGCCGTCGGGTCGATCCCCACGACCGCGGGTCTCGGCCTCGAGGAGGCCGGCGTGCGTCTCACGCCGTCGGGCCACGTCGAGGTCGACAAGGTGTCCCGGACGTCCGTGCGCGGCGTCTACGCGGCGGGCGACGTGACGGGCGTCTTCCCGCTCGCGTCCGTCGCGGCGACGCAGGGGCGCATCGCGATGTCGCACGCGCTCGGCGACGCGGTGAAGCCGCTGTCGGTGCGTGGGGTGTCCGCGAACATCTTCACCGCGCCCGAGATCGCGACCGTCGGCTCGACCGAGGCGCGGCTCACCGAGCTCGGCGTGCACTACACCGTCAGCACCCTGCCACTGGCCCGCAACCCGCGCGCGAAGATGCTCGGCGTGCGCGACGGGTTCGTGAAGATCTTCGCCGCCGAGGGGACCGGCACGATCCTGGGTGCCGTCGTGGTCGGCCCGCGCGCGAGCGAGTCGATCTTCCCGCTCACGCTCGCGGTGACGCACCGCCTCACGGCCGACCAGGTCGCCGACGCCTCGACGGTCTACCCGTCCATGTCCGGGACGATCGGCGAGGTCGCGCGCATGCTCCACCGTTCCGCGGACTGAGCGCGGAGCGGAGCGGATGGTGCGGGCCGTGCGGCGGCGCGCGCCGGGAGCGGAGCGCAGTGCTCGGGCCGACGTGGGTACGGACTGAGCGCGGAGCGGAGCGGATGGTGCGGGCCGTGCGGCCGCGCGCGCCGGGAGCGGCGCGCAGGGCTCGGGCCGAGCCGGGTACGGACTGCGCGCGGCGCGGAGCGGACGGTGGGGGCCGTGGGGCGGCACGCGCGGGGAGCGGAGCGCAGTGCTCGGGCCGAGGTGGGAACGGACTGAGCGCGGAGCGGCGCGGATGGTGCGGGCCGGGCGGCGGCGCGCGCCGGGCGCGGAGCGCTGGGCTCGGGCCGACGTGGGTACGGACTGCGCGCGGAGCGGAGCGGACGGTGCGGGCCGTGCGGCGGCGCGCGCCGGGAGCGGAGCGCAGTGCTCAGGCCGACGTGGGTACGGACTGAGCGCGGAGCGGAGCGGACGGTGCGGGCCGTGCGGCGGCACGCGCCGGGAGCGGAGCGCAGTGCTCGGGCCGACGTGGGTACGGACTGAGCGCGGAGCGGAGCGGACGGTGCGGGCCGTGCGGCGGCACGCGCCGGGAGCGGAGCGCAGTGCTCGGGCCGAGGTGGGTACGGACTGAGCGCGGAGCGGGCGGTGGGCGGCCGGGCCGTCAGGGTGTGAACGTCGCGGTCACCGGCAGGTGGTCGGAGAGCGTCGACGTGCCCACGGTCGCGGCGGTGAACGTGACGCCCTGACCGAGCACCCAGTCGATGCGGTGCGCGGGGTCCGTGCTCGGCTCGGTGTGCGCGTCCGGTTCGCCCGCCTCGTCGACGGCGCTGACCCACCCGGCGTCGGTGAGGAGGCCGAGCTCGGGCGAGCCGGGCTCGGCGTTGAGGTCGCCCGCGAGGATCGCGGCGCCCGCGACGGGCTCGGCGGCGAGCAGCGCGTCGAGCTGGTCGAGCCGCGTCGGGGTGTTCGACGCGCGGTGCTGCAGGTGGACCGACGTGACGCGCACCGGGGTGCCGGACGCGGTCGTGAGGGTCACGGACAGCGCGGACCGCTGCTGCGGGCCGTCGCCGTAGGGCAGCGGGTGGACGGCCACGTCGGTCAGGCCGGAGCGCGCCAGGACGGCGTTGCCGAACTGCCGGTCGGCCGCCGGGGCGAAGCGGATCGTCATGTCGAGGCGGTGCGCGAGCCACGTGGCCATGTCGGCGCCCCCGCCGAAGATCCAGCCGCGCTCGACCTCCTGGAGCGTGACGACGTCGGGGTCGGCGGCCTCGATCGTGCGCGCGACACCCTCGAGGTCGACGGCCGTCAGCGGGGACACCCCGTAGTGCAGGTTCCAGTCGACGACGGTGAGCGGGCCGTCGGCGGCCTCCGCGGGGACGGTCGCGCCGGTCGTGCTCCAGCCGCGGTGGCCCGCGAGCGCGCCGACCAGGGCCAGCACGACGCCCGGGATGAGGAGCAGGCGCGCGGCGTTCACGCGGGCGGGAACCTTCTCGTCGTCGAGCGGCGGGTCGTCGACCTGCGCGGCGACCTCGGGCGTGCGTCGGCGCAGCCCCGCGACCCCGACGACCGCGGCCGTGAGGACCACGACCCACGCGTTGTCGACCGGCAGCGGCACGTCGTAGTCGAGCATGTAGAGCAGGAGCGGCAGCACGACGCCCAGCCCCGCGAAGCCCGTGCTGATCGCCGTGCGGGGGATCCCGGGCGGGGCCGGGCGGCGCGTGCTCAGGACGGTCGCGACCACGAGCCCGGCCACGACCTGCGTGACGGCGAGCGCGACGAGCGCGACGGGTCCCGAGGTCCACAGGCTCACGCCCGTGCCGACCGCGAGCAGCACCGCGGCACCGACGCGCACGGCGGCGGGCCACACGTCGGGACGCAGCAGGGGCCACGCGCCCAGCGCGGAGGCGCCCAGGAGCACGAGGCCCGCGACGTCGAGCGGCACGTCGGCCTGCGACGCCGTGAAGGCCGGGTTGGCCAGCAGCATCACGGTGACGGCGAGGAACGGTCCGAGCGCCCACAGCCGGCGGGGCCGGCCGGTCGGCTCGGGGGAGGCGTCCGGACCGACGAGCCCGCGCGTCACGAGGAACGGCGCGACCGCGACCGCCGCGGCGACGGCCCAGCCGACGGCGCCGGACCGCCAGACGGCGTCCCACGTGCCGAGCAGCAGCTGGAGGCCCACCGACAGCCCGGACCCGACGAGGAGCCCGGTCGCGGCCTGCCGGGCGCCGCCGCTGCGACCCGCGACGTGCGCGACACCGAGCGTCAGCACCGCGACCGCGACGGCCACCCAGACCAGCCCGGTGACGTCGAGCGCGAGGCCGTCGAGCGCCTGCATGACGAGCCGCAGGACGGCCAGGACGCCCGCACCGGCCAGGACCGTGCGCGCGTCCGGGGTGCCCGAGGGGCGGCGGCGGGCGAGCAGCAGCACGGCTGCCACGAGTCCCGCTCCCGCATACGTCGCGACGGCCGCGCCACCCGCCGCGGCCGTGCCGACCGCGAACCACCGGTCGAGCATCGGGCCGCTGGCCCGGACCGCCTCGAGCGTGGCGACCGTGAGCGCCGCGACGAGCCACACGCGCGTGGGGGTGCCGGCGTCCGGCGGGGTCGTGCTCCGGCCGCTCCCGGTGGACGTGCCGGCGCCGGACGGGACGGGGACGGGGGCGCTGCCGGCGGGGGTGGAGGTGCGGCTGCCGCCGGGTGGGGTGGTCACGCGCCGCACGGTACCCGTCCCGGGGCGCCGGGGACCGCCGACGGGCGGGTTCGTGCCGGAGCGGGCCGTCGTCAGGCGAAGAGCGCCGAGCCGACGAACGGGCCGTCGTCCGTCGTCACGGGCGTGCCGTCGGCGCCGAGCACCAGCGAGCCGTCCGGGACGCCCGGCGGGACGGCGAACAGGCCCGACCCGGTGTGCTGGAGGTACTCCATGAGCCCGTCCTGCGCGGACAGCCGGTTCTGCATCGGCACGTAGTGCGTGCGCGGGTCGCGGACGAACGCGAGGAAGAACAGCCCGGCGTCGAGACGGCCCAGCGCGTCGTTGCCGTCGGTGAAGTTGTAGCCGCGGCGCAGCATGCGCACGCCGTCGTTCTGGTCGGGGTGCGCGAGGCGGACGTGGCTGGTCGTCGCGATGAGCGGTGCGTCGGCCCGGCCCGTCGCCGCGAAGTCGGGTTCGGTGAACTCGGTGCCGCCCGACAGCGGCGCGCCCTCGCCCTTGGTGCGGCCGACGAGCGCCTCCTGCTCGCGCAGCGACGTGCGGTCCCACGTCTCGATGACCATGCGGATGCGCCGCGCGACGAGGTACGTGCCGCCCGTCAGCCACGCCGAGTCGACGCCGTCGCCCGCGTCGTCCTGCGCGGCGGACGCGGGCACCCAGACGTGCGCGTCGAGCGCGTCGTGCTCCTCGGCTTTGACGTTCGCGGTGCCGTCCTTGAAGCCGAACAGGTTGCGCGGGGTGCGCTGCGCGGTGCTCGTCGACGACGTGCGCCCGTAGCCGAGCTGCGTCCACCGGATCGCGGCCGCCCCGAACGCGGCACGGGACAGGTTGCGGATCGCGTGCACCGCGACCTGCGGGTCGTCGGCGCACGCCTGCACGACCAGGTCACCGTCGCTGCGGGCCGGGTCGAGCGCGTCGCCCGGGAAGTGGGGGAGCTCCAGGAGGCCGCCGGGCAGCCGGTCGGCGAGCCCGAACCGGTCGGTGCCGGGCGTGCCGTCGGGCGCCGGGGTGCCGACGAACAGCGACCGGCCGAAGCCGAACGTGAGCGTGAGCCCCGCGGGCGGCAGGTCGGCGGCCTCGCCCGTGTCGTCGGGCGGCGCGTCGTACGGCCCGGACGCGGGCCCGAACGGGCCGGCGGACAGTCCCTGCGTGAGCCGTGCGGCGATCGTCGTCCAGCGGCGCAGCAGCGCCACGAGCTCCTCGCGCGAGTCCGTCGTGACGTCGAACGCCGCGAGGTAGAGCCGGTCCTGCGCGGGCGTGGCGATCCCCGCCTGACGTGCGCCCGTGAAGGGGAAGGTGCCGGGGGCGGCGCTCGCGGACGGCGCGGTGGCCGCCGACGCCGTCGTCGCGCGTGCCGCGCCGAACCCCGCGGCCGCGGCGACTGCGGCGACACCCCCACCGAGGCCCAGCAGGGCGCGCCGGGACAGCCCGGTGGCCGGCGCCGGGGTGTCGTCCGGGGTGGTGGGGGAGTCGACGTCGGTCATCGCGGTGTCAGGCGCCCGTGACGGTCGTGGTGAGGCGCGACAGCGGCTCCGACAGCGCGTCCACGGCGGCGGCGAGGTCCTTGACCTGGTCCTCGGTGAGCTCGTCGTACGACGTGAAGCCCGACTCGACGCTGCCCTGCGCGGTCAGCAGGTCCTGGAGCTCGGCGAACCGCTCGTCGAGCGCGTCGGCCAGGTCGGCGTCCCGCTCCTGCACGACGTCCGACAGCACCTCGTAGGCGACGCGGGCGCCGTCGACGTTGGCCTGGAAGTCCCACAGGTCGGTGTGCGACCAGATCTCCTCCTCGCCGGTGACCTTGCCGGTCGCGACCTCGTCGAGCAGCTCCTTCGCGCCGTTCGCGATCTGGAACGCCTCGAACGTGAACGCCGGGTCGGTGACCTGCTCCTGGAGCTTCGCGGTGTTCGCCACGATGTCGTCCGCGGCCGCCTGCCGCTGCTCGGGCGTGAGCGGCGTGTACGCGACCCCGCCGTTCGCCTCGGGGGCCGGCTGCCACAGGTCCTTCTCGACGAGGTGCCAGCCGGTCCACGTCGCGCCGTCCTCGAGGTCGGCCTCGCGCAGGTCGAGCAGCGGGTCCAGGTCGCCGAAGGACTCGGCGACGGGCTCGACGCGCTCCCAGTGCACGCGCGTCGCGGCGTACAGGTCCCGGGCGGTCGCGTCGTCGCCCGCGGCGTACGCGTCGGCGAACTCCTGCGTGCCCGCGACGAGCGCGCCGACCTGGTCCTTGACGTACGCGACGTACGACGCCTCGGCCGCGGCGAGCTGCTCGGCGGTGTCGCCCGTCGGGCCCGTGTCGGCGCCCGAGTCCGTCACCGTGAACTTCGCGCGGATGCCGTCGCCGACCATGCCCGGCTTGCACGCCGTCCAGTACGTGCCCGGACGCGCCTGCACGACGAGGTCGCGGCTGAGGCCGGGGCCGATGTTCTCGACCTCGGACACGACGCGCAGCCCGTCCTCGCCGAGCAGGTAGAACTCGGTCACGTCCTGGCCGTCGTTCGTGACCGTGAACGTCAGCGGGCCCGACGCGGCCTCCGTGGTGGACACGTCGCACGCGTCGGCGGTCGACGAGACCGTGATCGCGCCCGCGGCCGTGGCGTCGTCGGCGGGGGCGTCGTTCGGGACGCACGCGGCCGCGAGCGGCAGCACGAGCGCGGCGGCCAGGGTGAGCGCGGCGGTGGGCCGGTGGGACATCGGGCTCCTCGAGCAGGCGGGGACCGCGGGGCGGACCGGGAGGTGACGGGTGCGCGGGCCGTCAGCCCGCGGCGGGCGACGCGACGGGTGCGGGGGACGCGGCGGACGGGACCGGTGCGGACGGGGCCGGCCGCGACGGGCCGCCCCACGTCGTGCGGACGAAGAACCACATCGTCGGGACGACGAACGCGACCCACGCGACCGCCTCGACCTTGGTGGTCGCGGGGGAGAAGTTGAGGACGCCCTTGAGGAGCGTGCCGTACCAGCTGGTCGGCGGGATCGTCGCGGAGACGTCGAACGCGAGGTCGTGCAGGCCGGGCAGGATGCCGGCCTCCTGGAGGTCGTGGACCCCGTACGACAGCACGCCGGCGGCGACGAGCACGAGGAACGCGCCCGTCCAGGCGAAGAACCGCCGGAGGTCGACGCGCACCGCACCGCGGTAGAGCAGCCACCCGACCAGCACGGCCGTCGCGAGGCCGAGCGCGGCGCCGAGCAGCGGCGTGACGTCGCCGTCGGACCCGCTCGTGGCCTGTGCGCCGGCCCACAGGAACAGCGCGGTCTCGAGACCCTCGCGGCCCACGGCGAGCAGCGCCATGACGACGACCGCACGCTTCCCGGCCTCGACCGCGTCGTCGAGCTTGTGCTGGAGGTCCGCCTTGAGGTGCCGCGCGGTGCGCGCCATCCAGAAGATCATCCAGGTGATGAGCCCGACGGCGACGATCGACAGCGTGCCGCCGATGGCCTCCTGCGCCTCGAACGACAGTCCCGACGGGCCGAACGTGAGGAGCGCACCGAATCCGAGCGACACGGCGACGGCGACGCCGACCCCGGTCCACAACGCGGGCAGCAGGTGCCGGCGGTCGGTGCGGACGAGGTAGGCGACGAGGATGCTGACGACGAGGGCGGCCTCGAGGCCCTCGCGAAGGCCGATCAGGTAGTTCGCGACCATGACGCTTCCCGGGAGAGGGGCAGTGAGGCGAGGCTTACCTCACCGGGGCGCGACGATACTCCCGTCCGGATCGTCCCCGCGACGTCTGTCCGCGACGTGTGCTGTGACCCCGCTCACGCGGTCGGGGCGCCGCCGGGCAGCGCGTCGGCCGCGTCGGGACCGGCCTCCAGGCGTCGCCGCAGGTCGGGCCACGCGTCGCCGAACGCGGCCAGCAGCGGCAGGTCGGCGACCTCGTCCACGGGGACCCAGCGGACCTCGACGCTCTCCGCGTCGGTCGCGGTCGGCTCCGCCGGGTGGATCTCGTCGGCGAGCACCGTCGTGTAGGACCAGTCCGGGTGCCGGAGCATCGACGAGCCGGTCGGGCGCACGTGCGACGGATCGATCCCGGCCTCCTCGGCGGCCTCCCGCAGCGCCCCCGTGACCGCGTCCTCGTCGGGCGCGAGCGCACCGCCAGGCAGGCCCCACGTGCCGCCCTGGTCGCTCCACGGCGCGCGGTGCTGCAGCACGACCGCGGTGGGCGACCCCGACGCGTCGCGGCGCGCGAGCAGCAGCCCGGCCGCGCCGAACCGGCCCCAGTGCCGTCGTCCGCACGCGCACTCGACCCAGCCGTCACCGGCGGTGCGGTGGTGCGGGACGTCGGACGGGACGACGGGCGACGACGCCCCCGGCGGCCCGCCCGTGCCGTCACCGGGCGCGCGCGGGACGGCCGTCGCCCCGGGTGCCGCGTCGGTCACGCGTCAGCCGACGATCTCGCAGATGGCGGTGCCCGCGCTCACGCTCGAGCCGACGTCGGCGGACAGGCCGGTCACGGTCCCGGCGCGGTGGGCGACGAGCGGCTGCTCCATCTTCATGGCCTCGAGCACGACGACGAGGTCGCCCTCGGCGACCTCCGCACCCTCCGCGACGGCGACCTTGACGATCGTGCCCTGCATCGGTGACGCGAGCGTCGTGCCGTTGCTGCCGGCCTTCGCGGCGGCGCGTCGCACGGGCCGACGAGGGCCCGACGGTCCCGCCGCACCGGCCCGGCCGCCGGGACGCGACGCACC
This sequence comes from Cellulomonas algicola, assembly GCF_019024305.1. Lineage (NCBI taxonomy): Bacteria > Bacillati > Actinomycetota > Actinomycetes > Micrococcales > Cellulomonadaceae > Cellulomonas > Cellulomonas algicola. The sequence goes on from NZ_JAHKSJ010000008.1 coordinate 329,514, forward strand.
CGGGCCTCGACCGAGCGCGAGCGCGGCCGGCAGGACGACCTCGAGCCGCTTGCCGCCGACCTCGACGACGACGCGCTCGAGCGCGGGCGCCTCCTCCTCGTCCTCGGCGGCGGGCGCGGTGGCACCCGTGCCGAGCGTCGTGAGGCGGTCGGCGAACTCGGTCTCGATCCAGCGCGTGTGCACGGTGAACGGCTCGGCCGGGTCCGCGGGGGCGAACTCGGGGGCGTCGAGCACGGCCCGGTGGAACGGGACGACGGTCGGGATGCCGACGACGTCGAGCTCGGCCAGCGCGCGGCGTGCGCGCTCGATCGCCTGCGGCCGGTCGGCGCCGGTCACGACGAGCTTCGCGATCATCGAGTCGTACAGGCCCGAGACGCTGTCGCCCTCGACGACGCCCGAGTCGACGCGCACGCCGGGGCCCGCGGGGAAGCGGAGCGTCGCGATGCGTCCCGGCGCGGGCAGGAAGCCGCGCGCGGGGTCCTCGCCGTTGATGCGGAACTCGATCGAGTGGCCGCGCGTCTCGACGCGGTCGTACCCGAGCGGCTCGCCCTGGGCGATCCGCAGCTGCTCGCGCACCAGGTCGATGCCGCTGATCTCCTCGGTGACCGGGTGCTCGACCTGCAGGCGCGTGTTGACCTCGAGGAACGACACCGTGCCGTCGGCGCCGACCAGGAACTCGCACGTCCCGGCGCCCACGTACCCGGCCTCGCGCAGGATCGCCTGGCTGGACGCGACGAGCTGCGCGCGCTGCGCGTCCGTGAGGAACGGCGCGGGCGCCTCCTCGACGAGCTTCTGGTGGCGGCGCTGCAGCGAGCAGTCGCGCGTCGACACCACGACGACCGTGCCGTGCTGGTCGGCGAGGCACTGCGTCTCGACGTGCCGCGGCTTGTCCAGGTAGCGCTCGACGAAGCACTCGCCACGACCGAACGCGGCGACGGCCTCGCGGACCGCGGACTCGTAGAGCTCGTCGATCTCGTCCGCCGACCGCACGACCTTGAGGCCGCGGCCGCCACCGCCGAACGCGGCCTTGATCGCGACGGGCAGGCCGTGCTCGGCGACGAACGCGTGGATCTCGTCGACGCCCGACACCGGGTCCGGCGTGCCGGCGACGAGCGGCGCACCGGCGCGCTGCGCGATGTGGCGCGCGCTCACCTTGTCGCCGAGCGCGTCGATCGCGGCGGGCGGGGGGCCGATCCACGTGAGACCGGCGTCGATGACGGCCTGCGCGAACTCGGCGTTCTCGGACAGGAACCCGTAGCCGGGGTGCACGGCGTCGGCACCCGAGCGGCGGGCGACGTCGAGCAGCTTGTCGACGACGAGGTACGTCTCGGCCGCGCGGGCGCCGTTCAGCGCGAACGCCTCGTCGGCGACCCGGACGTGCAGGGCCTCGCGGTCGGGGTCGGAGTAGACGGCGACGGAGCCGATCCGTGCGTCACGGCAGGCGCGGGCGATGCGGACGGCGATCTCACCGCGGTTCGCGATGAGGACCTTGGAGATCACGGGCACGGTCCACCGTAACGTGCGGGACCCGGCGCTCCGCTGCTCCCCGGGGCCGGTCGTCCAAGATTGGGGAACCGCCCAACCCGCGCGGGAGTGCTTGTGTAGGGATCCGACAAGGACAGGCGCCCGTCGTCCTCCGTGCCCGGTGTGGGTTGTCCGGTGGGCACAACGCGCGTGCCCGCGCGGGGGGTGGTCAGGCGGTGCGCCAGAGGCTCGGGACGGTCACGCCGATCTCCCCGAGCAGGCCGCGCAGCAGCGGCAGCGACACCCCGACGACACCGTGGTGGTCGCCCTCGATGCGGTCCACGAACGGCCCGCCCAGACCGTCGACGGTGAACGCGCCCGCCACGGCGAGCGGCTCACCCGTCGCGACGTACGCGGCGACCTCCTCGTCCGACAGGTCCGCGAAGTGCACGACCGTCGACGACGTCGCCCCGAGCGTGCCGCGCGTGCCCTCGCCGCCCTCGTCGGGCGTCGCGCGCTCGTCGATCACCCAGTGCCCCGTGTGCAGCACGCCCGTCCGGCCCCGCATCGCCCGCCAGCGGCGCACCGCGTCGTCGGCGTCGTCCGGCTTGCCCAGGATCTCGCCGTCGAGCTCGAGCATCGAGTCGCAGCCCAGCAGGACCAGGTCGTCCGCGTCGGCCAGCTCGGCCGGCGTGCCGTCCGCGACCGCGCGCGCCACGTCCTCGACCTTCGCCTGCGCGAGCACCAGCACCGCGTCGGCCGGGTCGAGCGTCCCGAACCGCTCGGCGGCGGCCGCGAGGACCGCGGGCTCGTCGACCGAGGACACGACCACGAGCGGGTCGATGCCCGCCGACTGGAGCGTGGCGCGGCGGGCGGGGGACGCGGAGGCGAGCAGCAGGCGGGTCACGTCGCGCGAGCCTAGTTCGTCGGGCCGTCGCGGGCCCGTGCGCGTCGCGGGGCGCGTGCGGGCCGTGTGCGGGCCGGTGCCGACCGAGCGCCGCAGCCGGGGGAGGGAGACGCCGCAGACCGGGACCCAGGTCGGGCCGATCGCACAGGTCGGGCGGGCACAATGGGCCCCGAGCGGGTGCGGCGGGTCGACCGTGCGCACCGACACCCGAGGAGGCCCGGTGAACGACGCGACCAGCGCGGCCGCACACGACGCGGCGGTGGACGAGCACGACGAGGACTGGGACGACGACGAGCTCGTCGACGACGACCCGGACCTGCTGAAGCCGGCTCCCGTCGCCTGGCGGCGGCGCACCGCGATCGAGATGGCGATCTCCGGTGCGATCGGCCTCTACACGTCGTTCGTGCTGTCGATCGAGGCGATCGTCCTGGCGCGTGAACCGGACGCGGTGTTCGGGTGCAGCATCAACAGCGTCATCAACTGCGTGCGGGTCGCGGAGAGCTGGCAGGCGTCCCTGTTCGGCTTCCCGAACGCGTTCCTCGGCATCGCCGCCGAGGCCGTGGTCCTCACGATGGCCGTCGCGATGATCGGCGGGGTGCTGTTCCCGCGCTGGTTCATGCTCGCCGCCGAGGTCGTCTACACCGCGGGCCTCGTGTTCGCGTGGTGGCTGTTCTACGAGGCGTACACCGACATCAAGGCGCTGTGCCCGTGGTGCCTGCTCATCACCGTGACCACCACACTGGTCTGGGCCGGCTTGACGCGCATCAACATCAGGGACGGGCATCTCAACCTGCCGGGCCGGTTCGGTCCGGGGGCCCGACGCTTCGTCGCGGCCGGCAACGACTGGTTCGTGACGATCGCGGTGCTCGTCGTCCTCGCCGCGCTCGTGTTCTTCGGCTACGGCTGGTCGCTGCTCTGACGGCTTCCCACCCCGCCTGACGCGTCCGCCGCGGACGCACCGAGGGGCGGCACCCGGGCGATCCGGGTGCCGCCCCGCGGGGCGGCACCCGGATCGCCCGGGTGCCGCCCCTCGCGTCGTGCGCGGACGCCGTCAGGACGTCGCGAAGACCTGCTTGAGCACGTCGAGCGGCAGCGCGCCCTGCTCGAGGGCCGTCGCGTGGAACGCGCGCAGGTCGAACGCGTCGCCGCGCGTGCGCGCCGCACCGGCCGCCGCGTCACGCGTCTGCTCCCAGAGGCGCTGGCCGATCTTGTACGACGGCGCCTGCCCGGGCCAGCCGAGGTAGCGGGTCCACTCGAACCGCACGAACGACTCGGGCATGTTGACGTTGGCCCGCAGGAACGTCCAGCCCTTGTCGGCGTCCCACGTGCCGCCGCCCCACTCCGCGGGCGCCTCCAGGCCGAGGTGCACGCCGATGTCGAAGACGACGCGCGCGGCGCGCAGGCGCTGGCTGTCGAGCATGCCGAGCCGGTCGCCCGGGTCGTCGAGGAAGCCCAGGTCGGCCATGAGCCGCTCGGCGTACAGCGCCCAGCCCTCGCCGAAGCCCGAGGTCCAGCACGCGAGCCGGCGCCACTGGTTGAGGGTGTCGCGCGCGTGCACGGCCTGGCCGATCTGCAGGTGATGGCCGGGGACGCCCTCGTGGTAGACGGTCGTCTTCTCGCGCCACGTGTTGAACGTCGTGACGTCGGCGGGGACGGACCACCACATGCGGCCGGGGCGCGTGAAGTCGTCGCTCGGGCCCGTGTAGTAGATGCCGCCGGTCTGGGTGGGCGCGATGCGGCACTCGAGCGTCCTGAGCGCGTCGGGGATGGCGAAGTGCACGCCGTCGAGCGCGTCGATCGCCGCGTCGGACGTCTCCTGCATCCACGCGCGCAGGGCGTCCGTGCCGTGCAGCGTGCGCGACGGGTCGGCGTCCAGGGCGGCGACGGCCTGCTCGATCGTCGCGCCCGGGCCGGCGACCTGCGCGGCGACGGCCTCCTGCTCGGCGACGACGCGCGCGAGCTCCTCGAGCCCCCACCGGTACGTCTCCTCGAGGTCGACGGTCGCGCCGAGGAACGCGCGCGAGAACAACGCGTACCGGTCGCGGCCGACCGCGTCCTGCTGCGGCGCCTGCGGCGCGAGCTCGTCGCGCAGGAACGTCGCGAGCGTGCCGTACGCCTGCCGGGCCGCGGCCGCGCCGCGGTCGAGCTCGCCGCGCACGAGCGCGCACGCCGCGGACTCGTCGAGCGCCGCGTCGACGTCGGCGCCCGTGACGAACGTCGTGAAGAACGACGACGCCGGGTCCGCGAGCTCGGACGCCTGGCGGGCGGCCTCCTCGACCTGCCGGACCGCCGCGACGTCCCCGCGCGACGCGGCCAGGCGCAGCGACTCGACGTAGCCGTCGACCGCGCCGGGCAGCGCGTTGAGGCGCGCGGCGACGTTCTCCCAGTCCTCGATCGAGCCGGTCGCCATGATGTCGAAGACGTCGCGCAGCTCCTGGACCGGCGACGCGATGTTGTTGAGGTCGCGTAGCGGCTCGCCGGCCGCGTGCAGCTCGAGCTCGAGGCCCAGGCGCTCGCGCATCGCCGCGAGGGTCAGCTCGTCGACCGCGTCGACCGGTGCGAGGCCGTCGAGGGCCGTGAGCGTGGCACGGGTCTGGTCCGCGCGGGCGTCGTGGCCCGCGGGCGAGAAGTCGGTCATCTCGTGCTCGTGGCCCGGCAGGCCGATCGCCGTCGCGGCGAGCGGGTGCAGGGCGGCGGCGGCCGTGATGTGGGCCTCGGCGACCGCGTCGATCGGGGTGGGCTGGCGGGCTCCGCTGGGGGTGGGCGTCGTCGTCACCCGGACGACCCTACTCGCGGGTACGCCGCCGCCGGCGTCAGCCGCGCAGGCTCCGGATGCCGCGGGCGACGTCAGCCGCGCAGGCTCCAGCGCCACGCGTCGGGGCCCGGCTGGGGGGCCGACGCGCCGCGCAGGACGCGTCGGCGGTCGGACCACGCGGAGGTCGCCGCGACCTGCTCGTCGGCGCCGTGCGCGTCCTGCGACGACGCCGCCACGAGGCCCGCGACCAGCGCCGCGAGCTCGACCTCGTCGGGTGCGCCGCGCACGACGTGCACGTGCGCGGCGGTCTGCTCGCTCACCCGTCGACCTCCCCGTCCTCGTCCTCGTCGAACGCCACCGGGGCACCGCGCGACGCACCCCACTCGGTCACCTCGAAGCCGGCGTCGACCAGGCGCTGTGCGACGTCCGCACCGCCCGCGTCCACGAGGTCGAGCACCGAGTCGAGCGACAGGTCGGACGTCGCGAGCGGCTGCCCGACGACGAAGCCGAGGTGGAACGTGTCGACGTCGGTGCGCTCCGGCGCGGCGTCCGCGTCGCCGTGGTCGTCGTCCGACCACGACATGCCCGTGAGGTCCGCGTGCAGGCCGAGGCGGCTGTGCAGCAGGTCGTACAGCTGCGCGTTGAGCCCGCCGATCTCCGACTCCAGCGACAGCACCCGCGGGTCCTCGTCGGCCTCGTGCGCACCGAACTCCGCGCGCACTCCCACGGCCGTCTCGACGTACGCGTGCAGCGCCGTCGCCAGCCGGTCGACGGCCGCGTGCAGCTCCAGGGCGTCGACGCCCGTCAGCGGCTCCAGGCCGTGGGTGTGCTCGTCGTGGTCGTGCTCGCTCACGCGTCCTCCGTGCTCACAGGGGGATGTTCCCGTGCTTCTTGGGCGGCAGGCTCGCGCGCTTGGTGCGCAGCAGGCGCAGCGCCCGGGTGATCTCCGACCGGGTCTGCGAGGGGGCGATGACGGCGTCCACGTAGCCACGGTCCGCCGCGTCCCACGGGTTGACGATCGCCTCCTCGTACTCTGCCGTGAGGCGCCGGCGCTCGGCCTCGACGTCCCCGCCGGCCTCCGCGACGCCCTTGAGCGCACCGCGCTGCAGGATGTTCACGGCACCACCGGCACCCATGACCGCGATCTGCGCGGTCGGCCAGGCGAGGTTGACGTCGGCGCCCAGCTGCTTGGACCCCATGACGATGTACGCGCCACCGTACGCCTTGCGGGTGATGACCGTGACCAGGGGGACCGTCGCCTCCGCGTACGCGTAGATGAGCTTCGCGCCGCGCCGGATGATGCCGTTCCACTCCTGGTCCGTGCCCGGCAGGAAGCCCGGCACGTCGACGAACGTCAGCACCGGGATGTTGAACGCGTCGCACGTCCGCACGAACCGCGCCGCCTTCTCGGCGGCGTTGATGTCGAGCGTGCCCGCCATCGCCATCGGCTGGTTCGCGACGATCCCGACGGGCTGGCCCTCGACGTGCCCGAAGCCGATGAGCACGTTCTGCGCGTACAGCGGCTGGATCTCGAGCAGCACGCCGTCGTCCAGCACGTGCTCGACGACCGTGCGCATGTCGTACGGCTGGTTGTCCGAGTCGGGGACGATCGCGTCGAGCTCCTCGTCCTCCTCGGTCACCTCGAGGGGCGCCTCGTGCGGGAACGACGGCGCGTCGGTGAGGTTGTTCTGCGGCAGGTACGACAGCAGCGAGCGCACGTAGTCGATCGCGTCGTCCTCGTCGGAGGCCATGTAGTGCGCGACGCCCGAGCGCGTGCTGTGCGTCGTCGCGCCGCCGAGCTCCTCGAAGCCCACGTCCTCGCCCGTGACCGCGCGGATCACGTCCGGCCCCGTGATGAACATGTTCGACGTGCCGTCGGCCATGACGATGAAGTCCGTGAGCGCGGGGGAGTACACCGCACCGCCCGCCGACGGGCCGAGGATCAGGCTGATCTGCGGGATCACGCCCGACGCCGCGACGTTGCGGCGGAAGATCTCCGCGAACTGCGTGAGGCCCGCGACGCCCTCCTGGATGCGTGCGCCGCCGCCGTCGCTGATGCCGACGAGCGGCACGCCCGTGCGCAGCGCGAGGTCCATGACCTTGGTGATCTTCTGGCCGTGCACCTCGCCGAGGCTGCCGCCGAAGACCGTGAAGTCCTGCGAGTACACGCACACGGGGCGGCCGTCGACCGTCCCGTACCCGGTGACGACGCCGTCGCCCGGGATGCGCTTCTTGTCGAGCCCGAAGTTCGTCGAGCGGTGCCGCACGAGCGCGTCCAGCTCGGTGAACGAGCCCGGGTCGAGCAGCGCCTCGACGCGCTCGCGCGCCGTCTTCTTGCCGCGCGCGTGCTGCTTGTCCGCCGCGCCCTGCTCGGCGACCTCGGCCGCCCGGGTCCGCTCGGCGAGGTCGGCGAGGCGGGCCGCGGTGCCGCGCGGGGCGGTGCCGGGGGCGGGAACGCCTGTCTGGTCCGTCTGGGTCACCCGACCGAGGCTAGTTGTGGAACCCCACCAGGCACCTGCAGGGCGATGACCGTGTTCGGGGCGTCGGGTCGTCGGAACCCCACAACCGGGTGCCCCGGGCGTTGTGCGCGACCGCTCGGGTGCGCCCTCGGTCACGGACCACCTGACGGGCCGCTCGTCGCGGGGTCATCATGGGCGGCATGACGTCGTCCTCGTCGCCCGACCGTCCCGCGCTCGACGCGGACGCGCTCCGCTCGCTCCTGCTCCTCCCGGCTGGCCCGCTCGCGCGGATCGACGTCGTCGCGCGCACGGGCTCGACCAACGCGGACCTCGTCGCCGCCGTCGCGGCCGACCCGGACGCCTGGCCCCACGCGAGCGTGCTCGTCGCCGACCAGCAGGACGCCGGCAGGGGCCGCGCCGGTCGCGGCTGGGAGACGGCTCCCGGGACGTCGCTCACCTGCTCGTTCGTCGCCCGGCCGGCCCTGCCGGCGCGCACCTTCGGGTGGCTGCCGCTCCTCGCCGGGCTCGGTGCCGTCACCGCCGTGCGTGCGACCGCCGGCGTGCCCGCCGTCCTCAAGTGGCCGAACGACGTGCTCGTCCCCGCGGGCACCGAGGTCGCAGGCTGGGGTGCCGCACGCAAGGTCGGCGGCATCCTCACCGAGGTCGTCCCCACGCCCACGGGCGTCACGCCCGCCGTCGTCATCGGCATCGGTGTCAACGTCGCGCAGCGCGCCGACGAGCTCCCCGTCGAGCACGCGACGTCCCTCGCGCTCGCGGGTGCGCAGCACGTCACGCGCGAGGCGCTGCTCGTCGCGCTCGTCACCGCGCTCGACGACGTCGCCACGCGCTGGCGCGACGCCGGGGGTGACGCCGTCGCCTCGGGGCTCGCCGACGAGGTCGCCGCGGTGTGCGCGACGCTCGGCACGCCCGTGCGCGTCGAGCTGCCCGGCGGCTCCGAGCTCGCGGGGATCGCCGAGCGGCTCGACGACGACGGGGGACTCGTGGTGGTCGACGCCGCCGGGGCCGCGCACCACGTCCTCGCGGGTGACGTCCGTCACGTGCGGTCCGGGGCGTGAACTAGGCTCGGCACGTGCCCGACGACGGTTCCCCGCCCGCCACCGGTGCCGGGCGACCGGTCGACGAGACCGCGGTCGCCGAGTCGACGGTCGGCGAGCTCGAGGCCCAGCTCCTGGGCGGCGCCCGCCGCTACAGCGCGCACGACCTGGCCCGACGCGCCCACATCGACGTCGACATCGTCCGCGGCTTCTGGACGACCGTCGGCCTGCCGCACGCCGACCCCGACGACACCGTCTACACCGAGCGCGACGCCGAGGCCGTCGACCGGGCCGTCGCCCTGGTCCGCGAGCACGGCCTCGACATCCGCACCGTCCTCACCGTCACCCGCGCGCTCGGCCACACCGCCGACCGCCTCGCGCTGTGGCAGGTCGAGGCGCTCGTCGAGGACATGGAGACGCGCTACGAGCTCGACGACACCACCGCGCGCCTGCTGACCCTGGACCGGCTCGCCGACCTCGCGCCCCTGCTCGAGGCTCAGCTCGTGCACGCCTACCGCCGGCAGCTCGCCGCGATCGCCGGCCGGTACGCCGCCGAGTTCGGTGCGCAGCGCTCCCCGGGCGTCGACGCGTCCGCGCTGCCCCTCGCCCGGGCCGTCGGGTTCGCCGACATGGTGTCCTTCACGCGCCGCACCGCCGGGCTCGGGTCGACCGACCTGTCGCAGTTCGTGCAGCGCTTCGAGGCCGCCGCGCGCGACGTCGTCACCGGCGCGGGCGGCCGGGTCGTCAAGACCATCGGCGACGCCGTGCTCTTCGTCGCCGACAGCCCCGCGACCGGTGCGCGCGTCGCGCTCGGGCTCGCCGAGGCCCTCGGGGGAGCGCTCGACGTCGACCGCGAGCAGGCCGTGGGCGGGCTCGCCGAAGGCGCGCGCGGCGTCACGCCCGTGCGCGTCGGGTTCGTCTGGGGGCGCGTGCTGTCCCGGTTCGGCGACGTGTTCGGCCCTGACGTGAACCTCGCCGCTCGGCTCACCGACATCGCCGAGCCGAGCACGGTCCTCACCGACCCCGAGACCGCCCAGGTGCTCGGGGGCGACCCGCGCTTCGTCCTCGACGAGCGCCCCGCCCTCGACCTGCAGGGCATCGGCACGGTCACCCCCTACCGCCTCACCGCCGCCCCGGTCTGACGGCTGGGGGCGACGGTCGGGCCGACGTCAGAGCAGCGTCTCCTCTGGGTCGACCGGTTCGAGGAGCTGGGGGCCGTTGTTGCGGACCGAGCTGACGAGCGTGGACACCGGGGTCGCGATGAGGCGGGGCGCCGGTGCCTCCAGGAGGCGGCGGGCCTCGTCGGCGCCGGCCGACGGGTCGAGCCACGCGTCCCACGCGTCGCGGCGCAGCATGAGGGGCTGCCGGTCGTGGATGTGCGCGTGCTCCTCGGAGGCCGGGCGCGTGATGACGGTGGCGCTCACGAGCCAGCGGTCGGGGTCGTCGTCGGACTTCGTCGGGTCCTTCCAGAACTCGTACAGCCCGGCGAGTGCGACGAGGTCGTCGTCGGCCGGGTGCAGGTAGAACGGCTGCTTCGTGCGGGTCAGTGCGCCCGGCTCGGGCTTCTTCCACTCGTAGTAGCCGTCGGCGGGGAGCAGGGCCCGGCGGGCGGCGAAGGGGCGCGAGAACGCGGACTTCTCGGCGACGGACTCGACGCGCGCGTTGATCATGCGGGCGCCGACCGACGGGTCCTTGGCCCACGACGGCACGAGCCCCCAGCGGGCGACGCGGAGCTGGCGCGTGATCTCGCCCGTCTCCTTGTCGGCGCGCTCGACGACCATGCGCACGCCGTCGGTCGGGGCGACGTTCCACGACGGCGGGAGCAGCCGGACGTCGTCGGCGACGGTCGCGATCGCGAACTCGTCGGCCAGGGCCTGGTCCTCGCGGAAGGAGGCGTAGCGACCGCACATGCGGGCCAGCCTGCCAGGTCGCACCGACACGCGCGGACGCTCTCGACCCGGCACTGGAGACGGCAAGAACCGGGCGAGGACCCGCCGACCCAGACGGGCGAGAACTCGCGCCGCGGACGTGACGGGACCCATATCGAATCGATTCGCGTCGGCGCGGATCGGGTGCGACCATGGAAGGCGATGACCGCGCGCCCCGCCTCCAGCACCCCTGCGGCGCCGCCCACCCCCCGGACCGCCGCACACGTCACCGCCCCCACCGCGTCCGCCCCCGCGGACGCCACTGCCCCGACCGCCGGGTCGGGCACGCTCACACCGACCCTCGGGTCGCGCGCGACCCCGCAGACGACGCCCGCCGACGCCGTCGCGCCCACGAAGCCGTCCGACACCGCCCCGTCGCCCGCAGCCACCGACGACGCGCCCGCCTACCGGCCGAACGCGAAGTACGTGCTGCTGCTCGGCCTCATGTGCGCGCTGCCGGCGATCTCGACCGACATCTACCTGCCGTCGCTGCCCGACGTCGCGCGCGACCTGAACACGTCCGCGACCGCGGCGCAGCTCACCATGACGGCGATGCTGATCGGCGGCGCCGTCGGCCAGCTCGTCATCGGCCCGCTGTCCGACCGGTTCGGTCGCCGCAAGCCCGTGATGGTCGGCGTCGCGCTGCACGTCGTGACGTCGCTGCTGTGCGCGGTCGCCCCGGCGATCATCCCGCTCATCGCGCTGCGCTCGATGCAGGGCTTCTTCAACGCGTCCGCGACCGTCGTCGCGATGGCTGTCATCCGCGACCGGTTCGTCGGCTCGGACGCCTCCCGGCTCATCTCGCGGCTCATGCTCGTCATCGGGGTCGCACCGCTGTTCGCGCCGTCCATCGGTGGTGTCATCGCCGGTCAGGCGGGCTGGCGCGCGGTCTTCGTCGCGCTCGCGGTGTTCGGCGTGGTGCTGTGGCTGATCGTCTGGCGCCGCCTGCCCGAGACGCTGCCGCCCGACCGCCGCCGCCACGGCGGCCTGCGCACGGCCCTGGCGGGGTACCGCGGGCTCCTGCGCGACCGGCACTTCGTCGCGCTCGCCGTCATGCCGGGACTCGGCGTCGCGGTGCTCATGAGCTACGTCGTTGCCTCCCCGTTCGTGCTGCGTGAGGGCTTCGGGCTGTCCGAGCACCAGTTCTCGCTGCTGTTCGCGATCAACGGCATCGGCCTCGTCGCCGGTGCACAGGTCAACGCCGCGCTCGTGCGGCGGCTCGCGCCGATCCGCATCGTGCGCGTCGTCCTGCCGCTGTCGCTCTCGCTCACGGTGGTGCTGCTCGTGCTCGCCGTCACCGGCCTGGGTGGGCTGTGGGGACTGCTCGTGGTGCAGTGGCTCGTGCTCGCGCTGGTGAACTTCGTGCCGCCCAACGCCTCGGCGCTCGCGCTCAGCCGCCACGGCGAGATCGCGGGGACGGCGGCGGCGTTCATCGGCGCGGCCCAGGCCGGCGTCTCCGGCGTCGTCAGCCCGCTGTCGGGCCTGCTCGGCGGTGACGCGGTCGCGATGGCGGTCGTCATGGTCGGTGCATCGGTCGCCGCGCTGCTCGTGCTCGCGCTCGCGACTCCCGCCTACCGCCGCGGCGGCGCCTGGACGGGCTGACCGCCCGGCCGCCGCACCGTCCGCGGTGACGCCCCGCCCTCCGCAGAGGCGTCAGGGCGTGCGCAGCCGCGACAGGCGTGCGACGGCTTCGTCGAGGACCTCGTCGCGCTTGACGAACGTGAACCGCACCCACGAGCGCAGCGCCCGGTCGACGTCCGACCCGTCGTGCGTGAACGCGGTGACCGGCACGCCGACGACGCCCGCGAGCCCGGGCAGGGCGCGGCACAGCGCGGCGCCGTCGTCGAAGCCCAGCGGCGCGGAGTCGGCGAGCACGAAGTAGGTCCCCTGCGGGCGGACGACGCCGAACCCCGCGGCCTCGAGCCCCGCGCACAGCCGGTCGCGCCGCGACGCGAGCGACGCCGCGAGGTCCCGCACCCACGCGGCGACGTCGGGGTCGCGGAGCGCGAACGCGACGGCCGGCTGGAAGGGTGCGCCGGACACGTAGGTGAGGAACTGCTTGACGGTCCGCACCGCCGTCACGAGGTGCTCGGGGCCCGTGACCCACCCCACCTTCCACCCGGTGAACGAGAACGTCTTGCCCGCGGACGAGATCGTCAGGGTGCGCTCGGCCATGCCGGGCAGCGTCGCGATCGGCACGTGGCGCAGACCGGGGTCGAGCACGAGGTGCTCGTACACCTCGTCGGTCACGACGAGCGCGTCGTGCGCGGTCGCGAGCCGCGCGACGGCGGCGAGCTCGTCGGGCGTGAGCACGGTGCCGGTCGGGTTGTGCGGGGTGTTGAGCAGGACGAGCCGCGTGCGGTCGGTGAAGGCGGCGGCGAGCGCGTCCAGGTCGATGCGGAACCCGTCGGGTGTCGCGCGCAGGGGTGCGGTCGTGTGCGTCGCGCCGGACAGGGCGATGACGGCGGCGTACGCGTCGTAGAAAGGCTCGAGCGTCAGGACCTCGTCGCCGGGGCCGGCGAGCGCGAGGACCGCGGCGGCGAGCGCCTCGGTCGCGCCCGTCGTGACGAGCACCTCGCGGTCGGGGTCCGGGTCGAGGCCGTAGTGCGCTTTCTGGTGCTCGGCGACCGCGTGCCGCAGTGCGGGGATCCCCGGTCCGGGCGGGTACTGGTTGCGGCCGTCGGCGATGGCCTGCGCGGCGGCCCGGGCGACAGACGCGGGGCCGTCGACGTCGGGGAAGCCCTGGCCGAGGTTGACCGACCCGGTCGACTCGGCGAGCGCGGACATCTCCGCGAAGATCGTCGCCCGCACCTGGCCGTCGGCGCCGAGCAGCCCTGACGCGCGCGCGACCTCGCGCCACCGACCGTGCCCGATGCCGTGCTGTGCGTCGTCCGCGTCGCCCATCCGGCGAGGATAGGTCCCGTGGGCGCGTGACGAGGAGCCGCCCGCGTCCCGCGTCCCGGGGTGCGGCGTGCCGGTCAGAGACCGACCGCGCCGACCAGCCCGACGACGAGCAGGACCGCGAGCGACGCCCACGCGCACACCACCCACCACTCCACGTGGTGCTGGCGTCCCACTCGGGACGGCTGCCGGTCGCTCATACCTCCACCATCGGCAGGTGTGGCGCAGGTCTCAACGTGCCGCGCGGGCGAACCCGGAAATCACCCCAACGGCCGTGCAGGACGCGGGACCGCCACGACAGGGTCGTCGGGTCAGCTGCCCGTGGCCGCACGGAGGTCGTCACCGAGGCTGCCGAGCTCGGCGGCCAGGGAGTCGAGGGCGTCGGCTGCCTCGCCGCCCGCGTCGGCCTTGGCGGCCTCGAGGTCGGTGCGGGCGTCCGCGACCTGCTGCTCCGCGTCCGCGACGCGCTGCTGCGCCTCCGCCGACGCGTCCTGCTGCGCGGCCTCGAGCGCCGACTGCGCCTCGGTCACGGCGGCCTCCGCCTCGTCGACCGCGGACTGCGCCTGCGTGCGGGCCTGCTCGTCGAGGCCGGCGATCTTCGCGCGGGTCTCCTCGACCTGGGTGCCCACCTGCTCGGCGTGCGCGCGCGCCTCGTCGACCGCGGCGCGCAGGTCGCCGACCGCGTTCTCGGCCGCGGTCCGGGCGTCCTTCGCGGACTGCGCGGCCTGGTCGATGTCGGCGTCGGAGCACCCGGCGAGGCCGAGGGCGAGGCCCACGGCGAGGGCCGGGGCGGCGGCACGGACGAGCAGCGGGCGGGCGTGCGGGCGTGCGGTCACGGGGTCCTCCTACAGGACGGGCGGGGGCGGGTCCGGCGGATCGGTGCCACAGTCTGCCCGCGTCCGCGCTGGGCGGCACCCCGAGCGGCACCGGCGCCGGCGTGCCGCCCCCGCCGCGCCGTGTCCACGACCTGCGCCGACGTCGGCCCGGACGTGCCCCGCGGCGCCCCGGCCGGACCGGGCGCCGACGCGGCGGGGACGACGACGCCCCGTCCGGCTGAGGCAGCGGCCGGACGGGGCGTCAGGGTCGAGCAGGGCGGCGGTCCGCCCACCAGGGGGAGGAGGGCTGGACGGACCGCCGCGCCGGAGGTCAGGCCTCCTGCTGCTCGGTGCGGCGGTGACGGACGTCCTCCAGCGACGTGCCGTAGTAGGCCGCGGTCATGAGGTCCTTCATGTCGTCGATCATCGGCATCCGCGGGTTGGCGGGAGCGCACTGGTCCTCGTAGGCGCCCATGGCGACCTCGTCGAGACGCGACATGAACTCCTGCTCGGCGACGCCCTGCGCCTGGAAGGACGACGGGATGCCGACCTTGGAGCGCAGCGCCTCGACGGCGAGCGCGTAGGACTCGACGCCCTCGGCCGGGGTGGCCGCCGGCAGGCCGAGCATCTGCGCGATCTGCTGGAACCGCTCCGGGGCGACGTAGTGCTCGTACTTCGGCCAGCTCGTGAGCTTGGTCGGGACGGTGCCGTTGTAGCGGATGACGTGCGGCAGGAGCGTGGCGTTCGTGCGGCCGTGCACCAGGTGGTACGTCGAGCCGACGACGTGCGCCATGGCGTGCACGATCCCGAGGAACGCGTTGCCGAAGCTCATGCCGGCGATGGTGCCCGCGTTGTGCATCTTCTCCCGCGCGTCCCGCGTGGCCGGGTCGGCCGGGTCGCCGTTCACCGACATCGCGAGGTTGTCGAAGATGAGGCGGATCGCCTGCAGCGCCATGCCGTCGGTGAAGTCGTTCGCGTAGACGGACACGTACGCCTCGGTCGCGTGCGTCAGGGCGTCGAAGCCCGAGTCCGCCGCGAGCGACGGGGGCATCTTGGCCGTGAGCACCGGGTCGATGATCGCGACCGACGGGGTCAGCGCGTAGTCGGCCAGCGGGTACTTCTTGCCCGCGTCGGGGTCGGAGATGACCGCGAACGGCGTGACCTCGGCACCCGTGCCCGACGTCGTCGGGATGCAGACGAGCTGCGCGAGCTCGCCGAGCGTCGGGAACTTGAAGGCGCGCTTGCGGACGTCGAAGAACTTCTGCTTGAGGTCGGAGAAGTTGATCTCCGGGTGCTCGTACAGCAGCCACATGACCTTCGCGGCGTCCATGGGCGAGCCACCGCCGAGCGCGATGATCGTGTCCGGGCGGAAGTGGCGCATCTGCGCCGCGCCGTTCTGCACGGTGCGGACCGACGGCTCGGGCTCGACCTGGTCGATGATCTGCAGCGCGACCTTGCTGTGCCGGCGGTTCAGGACGTCGATGATCTTGTCGACGAAGCCCAGGGTGGTCATGGTCGCGTCGGTGACGATCGTGACGCGCTCGACGTCGGGCATGTCCTGCAGGTAGCGGATCGCGTTCGGCTCGAAGTACGTCTTCGCCGGGACCTTGAACCACTGCAGGTTGTTGTTGCGCCGGCCGACGCGCTTGACGTTGATGAGGTTCACCGCCGAGACGTTGTTCGAGACCGAGTTGTGGCCGTAGGAGCCGCAGCCCAGCGTGAGCGAGGGGATGAACGCGTTGTAGATGTCGCCGATGCCGCCGAGCGACGAGGGCGCGTTCGCGATGACGCGGACGGCCTTGACACGGCTGCCGAACTCCTCGGTGAGCGCGTCGTCGCGGGTGTGGATCGCGGCCGAGTGGCCGAGACCGTCGAACTCGACCATCTGCTCGGCGAGCGCGATGCCCTGCTCGGTCGTGGTCGCGCGCAGCACCGCGAGGACGGGCGCGAGCTTCTCGCGCGTCAGGGGCTCCTGGGGGCCGACGCTCCCGACCTCGGCGAGGATGATCGACGTGTCCGCGGGGACGGTGAAGCCGGCCTGCTCGGCGATCCACTGCGGGGACTTGCCGACGACCGTCGGGTTGAGCTTCGCGTCGCCGCAGTTCGTGCCCTGCGCGTCGACGCCGAAGATGAACTGCTCGAGCATGGTCTTCTCGGCCGGCGTCGCCAGGTAGGCGTGCAGGACGGCGAACTCCGCCATCGCGGCGTCGTAGATCTCGTCGTCCAGGATGACGGCCTGCTCGGACGCGCAGATCATGCCGTTGTCGAACGCCTTGGAGAGCACGACGTCGTTCACGGCGCGCTTCAGCTTGGCGGTCTTCTCGATGTAGGCGGGGACGTTGCCCGCGCCGACGCCGAGGGCCGGCTTGCCGCACGAGTAAGCGGCGCGGACCATCGCGTTGCCGCCGGTCGCGAGGATCAGGCTCACGCCCGGGTGGTTCATGAGCGTGTTGGTCGCCGCGATCGACGGCGTCTCGACCCACTGGATGCAGTGCTCGGGGGCACCGGCCGCCACGGCCGCGTCGCGCACGATCCTGGCCGCCTCGACCGACGAGCGCTGCGCGCCCGGGTGGAACGCGAAGATGATCGGGTTGCGGGTCTTGAGCGAGATCAGCGACTTGAAGATCGCCGTCGACGTCGGGTTGGTCACCGGCGTGACGCCGCAGACGACGCCCACCGGCTCCGCGATCTCGGTGATGCCGCGCAGCTCGTCGCGGGCGATGACGCCGACCGTCTTGAGGTCCGCCATGGAGTTCGTGACGTGCTCGCACGCGAAGATGTTCTTCACGGCCTTGTCCTCGAACACGCCGCGCCCGGTCTCCTCGACCGCGAGCTTCGCGAGCTGCCCGTGCTGGTCGAGCGCCGCGACGGAGCCCTTCTTGACGAAGCGGTCCACGTCGTCCTGCGTGAAGCGCGCGTACTCGGCGAGCGCCTTCGTCGCGTTGGCGACGAGCTGGTCGATCGCGGTCGCGACCTGGTCCTCGGGGAGCGCAGGTGCGGCGGGCGCGGCCGCGGCGGGCGCGGTCGCGACGGCCTTCTTGGCCTTGGTCGTGCGGGTGGTGCCGGACTCGGTGACAGTCACCGTGTGCTCCCCTGGTCGGTGCCCGGGGGTGTGTCTCCGGGCGGTTGCTGGAGTCGTCGCCGTTGACGTCTTCGACGCTAGGGGGACCAGTCATCGGATGACTGAGCCGAAGGTCCTGAGGTGGCGCCAGGACCCCGTGGGGTACGAAACCGCAGGTGAGGGACCCGGGACCTGGGTCCCGGGTGGCGGGGGTCGCGCGGCCCGCGGGCTGGTCAGAGCAGGCCGACGAGGCCCAGCGCGAGGCCGAGGGCGGCGCACACGGCGAGCGTGCGGAGCACCGACCACCGCAGGGCGAAGACGAGCACGCCGCCCACGACGGCGATCGCGAGCGACCACGGCTGGAGCGTGCCGACGTCGGGGACGTCGAGCCGCAGCGGCCCCCAGGTGGTCGGCGTGGACTCCGCGAACAGGGTGTGCGTCGTGAAGTACAGCGCGAGGTTCGCGATGACCCCGACGACCGCGGCGGTCACGGCCGTGAGGGCGGCGCCGAGCGCGCGGTTGCTGCGCAGCCGCTCGACGTAGGGCGCGCCGAGGAAGATGAAGAGGAACGACGGCACGAACGTCACCCACGTCACGAGCAGCGCGCCGACGACCGCCGCGGCCCAGGGATCCAGGTCGCCCGGGGCGCGGTAGGCGGCGAGGAACGCGACGAACTGCACGACCATGATGAGCGGGCCGGGGGTCGTCTCGGCCAGCGCCAGGCCGCGCGTCATCTCGCCCGGGGTGACCCACCCGTACGTCTCGACCGCGCGCTGCGCGACGTACGCGAGCACGGCGTACGCGCCGCCGAACGTCACGACCGCGGTGCCGGAGAAGAACGTGCCGAGGTGCGTGAGCGTGCTGTCCCGGCCGGTGATCGCGATCACCGCCAGCACCGGGAGGGCCCAGACAGCCAGGCCGATCGCCAGGACGCGTGCGGTGCGCCGCCCGGAGGGGCGTTCGGCGTGCAGGGCGTCGTCGGGGATGAGCGGGGTGCGGCTCTCGGGGTCGGCCTCGGCCCGGGGCGTCGGTGGGTCGATCTGGTGCGGCGCGACGCGGTGGAGCAGCCAACCGGTCAGCCCAGCGGCCAGCACGACCAGCGGGAACGGCACGGCGAACAGCGCGAGCGCGACGAACGAGCCGACCGCGAGCGCGACGAGCGCGGGGCTCGTGAGCGCGCGCCGCCCGACGCGGACCACCGCCTGCGCGACGATCGCGAGCACGGCGGGGGCGAGGCCCGCGAACACCGCGCCGACGACCGTGGTGTCGCCGAACGCGACGTAGATCGCGGCGAGCGCGAGGAGCGCGAGCATCCCGGGCAGCACGAACAGCCCGCCCGCGACGATCCCGCCGCGCGTCCCGTTGAGCAGCCAGCCGGTGTAGACCGCGAGCTGCTGCGCCTCGGGACCGGGCAGGAGCATGCAGTAGTTGAGCGCGTGCAGGAAGCGGCGCTGCCCGATCCAGCCCAGCTCGTCGACGAGCGTCCGCTGCATCACCGCGATCTGGCCGGCGGGGCCGCCGAAGGTCTGCCACGAGATCGCGAACCAGGCGTGCACGGCGGTCCGGAACGGGATGACGTCCCGGGGTGTCGCGACCGGCGTCGGGGTCGTGGCGTCGTCCACCCGACGAGTATCGCCGCCCCGCTGGGCGCGCCGGGTCGCGTCTCGGCGTGGCACCACCGGGGTGGGGTGGCGCCACGCCGAGCGGGCGTCCGTCGCAGGTCAGCGACGCACGACGAGGTGCTGCGCGTACGCCGGGACCGTGAGGAACGTCGGGAAGTCGTCGCCGAGCGCGACCTCCTCGACGAGGGCCGCGGCGTCGTCGAACCGGTCGTCCGCGGTGCGGGGGAGCCCGGCCAGCACGTCGGCCAGGACGGACCGCACGTGCTCCGCGGTGATCGTCGTCCCCGCGTCGGTGACGACGCCGTGGTGCACCCACTGCCACACCTGCGAGCGGGAGATCTCGGCGGTCGCCGCGTCCTCCATGAGCCCGTCGATCGCGACCGCGCCGGTCCCGCGCAGCCACGCCTCGAGGTAGCGGACGGCGACGGACAGGTTGGTCCGCAGGCCCGCGTCGGTGACCGCGCCCGGCTCGGTGCCCCCGGCGGAGGCCACGTCGAGCAGCGCGGCGGCGTCGGGGGTGACGTCGGGGCGCTGCACGTCGCGCTGGTCCGGGCGGTCGCCGAGCGTCGCGTCGAACACCTCGCGCGCGACGGGCACGAGGTCGGGGTGCGCGACCCAGGTGCCGTCGAACCCCTGCCCGGCCTCGCGCTGCTTGTCGGCGCGGACCTGCGCGAACGCGCGCTCGTTGGCCTCGGGGTCGCGCCGGTTCGGGACGAACGCGCTCATGCCGCCGATCGCCTGCGCCCCGCGCCGGTGGCACGTCGCGACGAGCAGGTCCGCGTACGCCTGCATGAACGGCACCGTCATCGTCACGCGCGACCGGTCCGGCAGCACCCAGCGGCGGCCGCGCGACCGGAACGTCTTGACGATGCTGAAGACGTAGTCCCAGCGGCCCGCGTTCAGCCCCGCGCAGTGGTCGCGCAGCTCGTAGAGGATCTCCTCCATCTCGAACGCGGCCGTGATCGTCTCGATGAGGACGGTCGCCCGGATGGTGCCGTGCCGCAGGCCCAGGTACGCCTCGGTGAACCGGAAGACGTCGTCCCACAGCCGGGCCTCGAGGTGGCTCTCGATCTTGGGCAGGTAGAGGTACGGGCCGCGACCGGAGTCGATGAGCGCGTGCGCGTTGTGGAACAGGTACAGCCCGGCGTCGACGAGCGACGCGGACGCCCCGTACCGCTGACCGGCGCGGTCGACGTGCTCGACGTGCTTCTCGGCGAGGTGCCAGCCGCGCGGGCGGAAGACGATCGTCGGCGTCTGCTCGCCGACGCGGTACTCCTTGCCCTCGGGCGAGGTGAAGTCGGCGTCGCCGCGGATGGCGTCGAACAGGCTGTGCTGCGCGCCCACGACGTTCTCCCACGTCGGGCTCGTCGCGTCCTCCAGGTCCGCCAGCCAGACGCGCGCACCCGAGTTGAGCGCGTTGACGGTCGTCTTGCGGTCGCACGGGCCGGTGATCTCGACGCGCCGGTCCTCCAGGCCCGGGCCGGGCCCGGCGACGCGCCACGACCGGTCGGCACGGATGCCCGCGGTCAGCGGCAGGAAGCCCGGGTCGGCGCCGTTGGCGATGCGGTCGCGGCGGAGCTGGCGCTCGCGGAGCAGCAGCGTGCGGCGCGTGCCGAACACGGTGTGCAGGTCGGCGACGAAGTCGAGCGCCTCGGGCGTGAGGATCTCCGCCGTACCGGGGACCGGCGGGCCGACCACGTCGAGGTGCGGCTGGATCACGGGACCGGTGAGCGGGGCGCGGGCGGGGGTCAGGACGGTCATGAGGCACCTCCGGGTGCGGGCCGACGTGCGCGCGGGGCGCGTCGCGGCGGCGGTCGTGCGGTCAGTGGGTGAACTGGGCCGTCTCGGTGGAGCCGGCGAGCGCGAGCGTCGAGGCGTCGGGCGAGATCGCGGTGGCGACCCGGTCGAAGTACCCCGTGCCGACCTCGCGCTGGTGGCGGGTCGCGGTGTAGCCGTCGGCCTCGGCGGCGATCTCCGCCTGCTGCAGGTCGACGTAGGCGGACATGCCCCGCTGCGCGTAGCCGCGGGCCAGGTCGAACATCGAGTGGTTGAGCGCGTGGAAGCCGGCCAGCGTGACGAACTGGAACGCGTACCCGTACCCGGCGAGCTCGCGCTGGAAGCGCGCGATCTGCGCGTCGTCGAGGTGGCGGCGCCAGTGGAACGACGGCGAGCAGTTGTACGCCAGCAGCTTGCCGGGGTGCTTCTCGTGGATGCGCTCGGCGAACTCGATCGCGAGGTCCAGGTCGGGCGTCGACGTCTCGACCCACAGCAGGTCGGCGAACGGCGCGTAGGCGTCGGCGCGGGCGACGACCGCGTCGAGACCCGGCTCGACCCGGTGGTAGCCCTCGGCGGTCCGCTCGCCCGTGAGGAACGCGTGGTCGCGCTCGTCGGCGTCGCTGGTCAGCAGGTCCGCGCCCAGCGCGTCGGTGCGGGCGACGATCACCGTCGGGACGTCGGCGACGTCCGCGGCGAGCCGGGCCGCCGAGAGCGTGCGCACGTGCTGCGCGGTCGGGACGAGGACCTTGCCGCCCAGGTGGCCGCACTTCTTCTCCGCGGCGAGCTGGTCCTCCCAGTGCACGCCCGCGGCGCCGGCCGCGATCATCGCGTGCATGAGCTCGTAGGCGTTGAGCGGCCCCCCGAACCCGGCCTCCGCGTCCGCGACCACCGGCACGAGCCAGTCGCGGGACGCCCGCCCGTGCTCGGCGACCTCGACCTGGTCGGCCCGCAGGAGCGCGTTGTTGATGCGCCGCACGACGGCCGGCACCGAGTTGGCGGGGTAGAGGCTCTGGTCGGGGTACGTCTGACCGGAGAGGTTCGCGTCGGCGGCGACCTGCCAGCCCGACAGGTAGATCGCCTCGAGGCCCGCGCGGACCTGCTGCACCGCCTGGTTGCCCGTGAGCGCGCCGAGCGCGGGCACGTGCGTGCGCTGGTGCAGGAGCTGCCACAGCCGCTGCGCGCCGCGCCGGGCCAGCGTGTGCTCCTCGCCGACCGACCCGCGCAGCGCGACGACGTCCTGCGCGGAGTGGGTCCGACGGACCCCGGCCCAGCGCGGGTCGGTCGCCCAGACGCCGGCCAGGTCGGCCGCGGACTGCGTCCGGTCGCCGGGAAGCGTCGTGGTGGTGGGGGCGGGGTCGGTGGCGGTGCTCATCGGTGACCTCCCGGTCCGGTCGTGACGGCCGCGCCGGTGCGGGCCGTCTGGTGCGGGCGGTCGACCGGAGGCTCCGGTTCCGCCCGCACCTCCACCGTGGTCGCTCCGAGCCTGTGCGGGCCCGTCCGGCGAACGTGAAGTTCCGGCGTTCTTCCCGACGACGGAAGGACCGGCGGCGCGGTCCGTCTGCGCGGGTCGCACGGTGCGGCGACGGAAGAAGCCCGCTCCACCTGCGGATGCGGGGCATCAGTTGCCCCATGAGACCGCTTCCAGGGTCGGAAGGATCAGGTTCCTTCTCCTGGACGGAACCGGTCCGGGCTGGCACCGTTGCTGGGCATGACGACGACGTCGCCCCGCCCCGCGGCACCCCCGCCCCCGTCGTCCGGCGCGCTCGACACCCTCGTCCTGGGCCGCCGGATCCGGCACCTGCGCACCGCGCGCGGCATGACCCTCGACGACCTCGGCCGCGCGATCGGCCGCGCGCCGTCCCAGGTGTCGATGCTCGAGAACGGCCACCGCGAGCCCCGCGTCGGGGTCCTGTCCGCCGTCGCCGACGCGCTCGGCGTGCCCGTCGCGGAGCTCCTGCGGCCCGAGCCCCCGACCCGCCGCGCCGCGCTCGAGGTCGAGCTCGAGCGCACGCAGCGCGGCCCGCTGTTCGCGTCGCTGCAGATCCCCGAGGTCAAGGTCGGCAAGTCGCTGCCGACCGACGCGCTCGACGCGCTCGTCCGGCTCGCGGGCGAGGTGCAGCGCCTGCTCACCGAGAACGCCGCCACCCCGGAGGAGGCGCGCCGCGCGAACGCCGAGCTGCGCGCCCGGATGCGTGCGCAGGACAACTACTTCGCCGAGCTCGAGGCCCACGCGCGCGAGCTGCTCACGGCCGTGGGGCACGCGGGCGGCCCGCTGTCGCAGCGCGCGACCGCCGACATCGCCGCGCACCTGGGCTTCTCGCTGCACCACGTGCCCGACCTGCCGCACTCGACGCGGACCGTGACCGACCTGGCTCACGGCCGGATCTACCTGCCGCAGGCCGGGGCCGGCGTGAGCGACAGCCGGTCGCCGCTGCTGCAGGCGCTCGCGTCCCACGTGCTCGGTCACGCCGAGCCGACGAGCTACGGCGACTTCCTGCGCCAGCGCGTCGAGGCCAACTACATGGCGGCCGCGCTCATGCTCCCCGAGGACGGCGCCGTCGCGTACCTGCAGGCCGCGAAGGCCGAACGGAGGCTGTCGGTCGAGGACCTGCGTGACCAGTTCGCCGTGCCGTACGAGACCGCCGCGCACCGGTTCACCAACCTCGCGACGCGGCACCTCGGCATCCCGGTGCACTTCATGAAGGTCCACGAGGGCGGCACGCTGCACAAGGCGTACGAGAACGACGGCGTCGTCTTCCCGTCCGACCCGCTCGGTGCGATCGAGGGGCAGCCCGTCTGCCGGCACTGGACCGCGCGCGTCGTGTTCACGCTCGCCGACCGCTTCACGCCGTACTACCAGTACACCGACACCTCGTCGGGCACGTACTGGTGCACGTCACGCGTGCAGGCGTCGTCGCAGGGGGCCTTCTCGGTCAGCGTCGGCGTGCCGTTCGCGCACGTGCGCTGGTTCCAGGGGCGGGAGACGACCGAGCGGGCGACGAGCCGCTGCCCCGACCCCACGTGCTGCCGCCGGCCCCCGTCGACGCTCGCCGAGCGGTGGGGCGACCAGGCGCGGCCGTCGGCGCGGCCGCACGCGTCGCTGCTCGCCGCGCTGCCCGTCGGCGCGTACCCGGGCGTGGACACGACGGAGGTGTACGAGTTCCTCGACCGGCACGCGCCCGAGTGACGGCGTCCCCGGCGTGCCGCGCTCAGTCCCGCACGCGCTCGAGCCACGACGACGACAGGCTCTCGTCCTCGAGGTCCAGCTCGCGCATCATGCGCCGCATGACGGTCTCGTCGAGCTCGCCGGAGTCGCGCCGCTGCATGAGCACCTCGCGCTGCGCGGCGATGATCTCGCGGCGGAACCGTTGGGTGCGGCGGCCCTCGGCGGCGCCGGGGAGCCGGCCGTCGCGCGCCTTCCCGACGGGTCCGAGCCCGCGGGCGCTCTCGCGCGCGTCGACGTCGTCGGGCAGCAGGTCGGGCGCGTTCTCGGGGTCGAGCATGACGGCCGCGGCGGCGGCACGACCCCGCCAGCGCGCGGACAGCGCGTCGATCGCCTCGTCCGCCGCCGGCTGCCCGACGACCTTCGCGAGCTCGCCGCGCTTGGACTCGAGCACCTGCTGCACGGCGTCGGCGGTCGCGATGCGGGTCGCGGCCTCCTGCGTGGCGTCCGACGCCGCCTCGTCGTCGGACCCGACCCCGAGGCGGCGGATCACCCACGGCAGCGTGAGGCTCTGCCCGAGGAGCGTGCCGATCGCGACCGTGTAGGCGGCGAGCTGGATCGTCGCCCGGTCGGGGAACGGCCCGCCGTCGATCGTCGCGGGGATGCCCGCGGCGGCCGCGAGCGTGACCACGCCGCGCATCCCCGCCCAGGACACGACGGCCGACTCGCGGACGGTGAGCGCGTCCCGTTCCGGTCGATGGCTTCCGCGCAGGCGCAGGTTGTCGAACCACGCCGTGCCGAAGACGTAGAGCGGGCGCACGAGGACCGCGACGGCGAGCACGGCCAGCGACACGGTGACCGCGTGCCCGAGGCCCTGGTCGGACGCGACGAGGTCGCGGATGATCCACGGGAGCTGGATGCCGATGAGGGCGAACGTGAACGACTCGAGCAGGATGTCGAGCGTCGACCAGATCGGCTCCTCGAACAGCCGCGTGGCGTAGCCGGCGCGGGGCGACGTGTGGCCCAGGTAGAGGCCGGCGGCGACGACCGCGAGGACGCCCGACCCGTGCACGGCCTCGGCCGCCCAGTACGCGCCGAACGGGGTGAGCAGCCCGATCGCCGACGCGACGACGGGGTCGTCCAGGCGCACGCGGATCGCGTGCACGACCCAGCCGATCGCCAGACCGACGCCCACGCCGGCGACGACCGCCACCGCGAAGGTGCCGACCGCGCCGCCGAACGCCCACGCTCCCGTCGCGGCGCCGATGAGCGCGACCTTGTAGAGCGTGAGCGACGTCGCGTCGTTGATGAGGCTCTCGCCCGACAGCAGCGTCATGACGCGGCGGGGGAGCCCGAGCCGCCGTCCGACGGCGGCGGCGGCGACCGCGTCCGGCGGGGCGACCACGGCGCCGAGGACCAGGGCGACCGCGAACGACACCGCGGGCTCGAGCGCCCAGAACACGAGCGCGACGGCGAGCGCGCTGAGCAGGACGAGCCCGACGCCGAGCCGCGTGATCGAGCTGAGCTGCGCGCGGAAGTCGCGGTACGAGCTCGCGAGCGCGGCCGAGTAGAGCAGCGGGGGCAGGACGAACTCGAGCAGGATCTCCGAGTTGATCTCGTACCGCGGCACACCGGGGACCAGCGACACGACGAGCGAGATCGCGACGATGACGAGCGGGGACGGCAGGCCGCGTCGACGGCACGCGGCGGCGACGAGGACGGCGCCCGCGAGCAGCAGGAACACCTCGACGTGATGCATCCGCCGTCCTCCCCGTGACCGACCGTTGCGCCCGACGCTAACGAAGCGGGCCGACCGGCGCGCCCGGTCGCGCAGAGCAGTGGGGTCGGGCGCGGCGGCCGGCGGTCGTGGCCGGAGTGGCACAGGCGAAACGCTTCGACGGTTTACGTCGCGGCCTGCTCGTGGGTCACTGGCCTGGAAAGCCCTTACCCGAAGGAGGGATCAGCAGTGAGTCGTACAACGATCCAGGGGCGACGGCGCCCCTGGCGCACGTTCCTCGCCGGACTCGCCGCGACGGCCGTCGCCGCGACCGTCGGCCTCACCGCCGCGACGACCGCGTCGGCTGCCAGCGTGGACACCGGCGCCTACTACGTGCTGCTCAACCGGCAGAGCGGCAAGGCGGTCGAGGTCGCCAACTGGTCCACCGCCGACGGCGGCGTCGTGCAGCAGTGGACCCGCAACGACGGGAACTGGCAGCAGTGGAGGTTCGTCGACGCCGGGTCCGGCTGGTACAAGCTCCAGAACCGGCACTCCGGCAAGGTCCTCGACCTGTGGGGCTGGAGCACCGCCGACGGCGGCGAGTTCCGGCAGTACAGCGACCTCAACGGCACCAACCAGCAGTTCAAGCTCGGCGACTCCGAGGGCAGCCGCATCCGGCTGATCAACCGGCACAGCGGCAAGGCCGTCACCGTCACCGACCGCTCCACCGCCGACGGCGCGACGATCACCCAGCTCACCGACAACAACCAGTACAACCAGCAGTTCGACCTCGTGAAGGTCGGCTCGGGCGGCGGCACCACCACCCCGCCGCCGTCGAACGGCGGGTCGTTCCCGGCCTGGCCGTCGGCCACCAGCGCCAAGAAGGTGTCGTCGACCATCAGCGTCTCCGGCACGTTCGACGGCGGGTACGTGCGCTACTACGGCATCTCCTCGGGCGACCAGGACGAGTCGCAGCCGCCGATCTTCCAGCTCTCCGACGGCGCCGTCCTCAAGAACGTCATCATCGGCACCGGAGCCGGCGACGGCGTGCACTGCACCGGCACCTGCACGCTGCAGAACGTCTGGTGGGAGGACGTCGGCGAGGACGCCGCGACGCTCAAGGGCTCGTCGTCGTCGCAGGTCATGACCGTCGACGGCGGCGGCGCACGGTCGGCGTCGGACAAGGTGTTCCAGCACAACGGGCCGGGGAAGTTCGTCATCAAGAACTTCCAGGTCTCCGACTTCGGCAAGCTCTACCGCTCGTGCGGGAACTGCTCCAAGCAGTACGCGCGGACCGTCGTCGTCGACAACGTCAAGGTGACCGCGCCGGGCAAGTCGCTGGTCGGCATCAACTCCAACCTCGGCGACAAGGCGACGATCACCAACGTCCAGATCTACAACGACTCGTCGAAGAAGATCGCGATCTGCGAGGAGTACAAGGGCGTGACCTCCGGCGAGCCGTCCAAGATCGGCTCGGGCCCGTCCGCGGCCTGCGGCTACTCGACGTCGTCGATCAGCTACCGGTGACGCGGCACGACTGACACGGCACGACCGACGCGTCACGACCGACGCGTCACGCACCGACCGACGGCCCCGCCCCGCACCGAGGGCGGGGCCGTCGCTCGCGCGCCTCGCGGCGTCAGGGGACGACGACCTCGCCACCGAGCCGGGCGACACCGAGCACGTTCGACGTCACGTCCGTGACGTCGGTCGGCGCGAGCGTGACGAGCGCGTACGCCGTGTACGTGCCGGCGGGCAGGTCGGTCCCCGAGCACGACGCCGCCGCCGTCCACTGGGCGGAGATCGAGATCGTCCGGCCCGCGGCGAGCGTCCCCGCGACCGAGGACGTCTCGTCGGACCACCGTCGGGAGTCCGCGACGACGCGTCGCGCCGCGTCGACGAGGACGACGCGCTCGTCGAGCAGCAGCGCCTCCGCGTCGCCCTTCCACCCGTCGTCCCCGGGCCGCCACGTCAGGGTCAGGTCGGCGGAGCGCCCGGCGGCGCCGACCGTCCCCTCCACCTCGAGCGCGCTGTCAGCGTCCGGTACGACGTCGACGTCGGCGTCGCACCAGGGTGCGCGCGCGTTCCCGGCGAGGACCAGCGGCTCGCCCGGGCTGAGTGCCAGCACCTCGCCGGAGTCCGGGTCGGCGAGCACGGCCCGCAGCGTGTAGGAGCCGTCGGGCAGCGCGAGGTGGTCGTCCGGGCCGCCGCACGTGACGAGCGCGAGGTGATGCCCGCCGCTGGTCGTGCCGGGCACCATCGACGAGCCGGTGTCGAAGGCGTCGCTCGACGCGGCGACGACGACGCCGTCCCGCTCCGCGACGACGTGCACGGGAGCGGGCATCCGCTGCGAGGTCGTGCTCTCGACCGTGACCCCGACCGGGAGGGACGAGCGGGGGTGCTGCGGGTAGTGGCCGAGGTTCACGCCGAGGTGCCACGGGGACGTGTGCTCGGGCGCGCGCACCTGCCAGCCGCACGTGCCCGGCGCGGCGGCGTCGTCCGCGGCGGGCAGCGTCGACGCGACCTGGTCGGCGGGGAGCGGCGGGGGAGCGGCCGGGTACGTCGGCCCGCCGAGCAGGTCGACGCCGTGGGTCGCCGTGACGACGATCGCCCCCGCGAGGCCCAGCCCGGCGGTGCCCTGGGCGGCGGCCCGGGCGGCGCGGCGTCGCCGGACCCGCCGGTGCAGGGCCGCCGCCTCGAGCGTGCCGAGCGGCGCGTGCGCCGCGACGTCGTGCAGGGCGGTGCGGAGGTCGGTGCTCATCGGGCGCTCCTCGGGGTCACGAGCTGGATCTCGGTCGGTTCGGTCGCGACGGGGCCGAGCACGCGCTCGAGCGCGCGCACGCCGTCGCTCAGGTACCGCTTGACGGTGCCGGTCGCGAGGTCGAGCCGGTCGGCGATCTCCGGCACGGTGAGGTCCTCGAAGTAGCGGAGCACGACGCACGCCCGCACCCGCGGCGCGAGCCCTGCCAGGGCCGCGACGACGTCCTGCCGGGCGTCGACGCCGTCGGCAGGACCGGCGGACGTGTCGGGCGTCGCGACGAGGTGACGCACCCTCAGCCACTGGCGACGGCGGCGGTACCCGTCGACGTAGGTCCGCAGCACCGTCTGGCGCACGTACGCCTCGACGGCCGCGGGCTCGCGCAGGCGGGCGCGGCGGGACAGCACGGAGACGAGCGCGTCCTGCACGAGCTCCTGCGCGTCCGCGGCGTCGCCCGTCAGCAGGTACGCGTACCGCAGCAGCGCGGGCCCGCGCTCGCGGACCAGCTCGTCCAGCACGTCGTCCCAGTGCACGTCGCTCCTCGCGTCGGTCCGCCGGCGTGTCCCGGCACCCCGTCATGACGGATGGCGCGCAGGTTCCGTTGGGGTCGACCTCGACGGCCTCGATCCCGCGGACCACCGGCTGGACGACGCCGGGCTACCCGGTGGCGTGCACGTGCGGCGTGGCGTCGCCGTCGAGCACCGGTGCGTCGACGTCGGCCGTGCCGCGGTCGATCACGAGGGCGCGCAGCTCCTCCGGGGGTGGGCCGCCCCCGGGGCCGCCGTGGCGCAGCCACGCGGCGAGGGCCGCGGTCGCGTCGTCGCCGGCCAGACGCTCGAACCAGACGGGCGCGACCCCGGCTCGCCGGCAGTGCGCGGTCGGCCGTGCGACCACGACGTCGCCGCGCTCGCACTCGTCGAGGCAGTCGACGAACGTGAGCCGCGCGACGCCGGTGCCCGCGAGCCGCCGCAGCCGCTCCGCCTGGCCGCCGCGCAGGTCGTCGACGCCCTCGAGCGTCTCCCCGGCGCACAGCGCGCACGCGGTCAGCCCGGGCAGACCGGCGTCCGCGGGCGCGCGGTCGGCGGGGGAGTCGTCGTGCGGCACCGGACGACGGTACGTGACGACGGCACGGCGCGGATGCCCGCGGGGGCGCGTGCCGCGTGGCGTCGGCGGTCCTCGCCCGTCGGTGCCGCACCGGCCGCTAGCGTGGACGTACCCGCCTGGAGGAAGCCCGGGCACCGTCGACGAGGAGGGGTCGTGGGCCGTCGTCCGACGCTCGACGACCTGGCGCGCCACGCGGGCGTCTCGCGCACCGTGGCGTCGCGGGCGGTGAACGGCGAGCCGAACGTCTCGCCCGCCAAGCGGGCCGCGGTCGCCCGCGCGGTCGCGGAGCTCGGCTTCGTGCCGAACGCGACCGCCCGTGCGCTCGCGACCAACCGTGCCGGCGCCGTCGTCCTGGCCGTGTCGGGAGACGACCCCGCGCTCGTCGCGGACCCGTTCTACGTCGAGGTCATCGTGGGTGTCGCGGGCGTGCTGGAGGAGGCAGACCTCGACCTCACGCTGCTGCTCGCGGCGTCCGACCGCGGCCGGGCCCGGCTGGAGCGCGCGCTGCAGTCGCGTCGCACGGACGGGCTCATGCTCATGGCGACACGCGGCGACGACCCGCTGCTCACGGTCGCGCGGGCGACCGAGAGCCCGGTGGTCCTCGGCGGCCGGCCGCTGCACGGGGACCCGGGCCTGTGGGTCGACGTGGACAACGAGGACGGCGGTCGACGCGCGGCCGAGCACCTGCTGGCCACCGGGCGTCGGCGGGTCGGGATCATCACGGGAGGCGAGCAGCTGCGCGCGCCCGTGGACCGGCGCCGCGGTGCGGAGGTCGCGCTCCGTGCGGCGGGGGTCGACGCCTGGGTCGAGGTCGGCGACTTCAGCGCCGAGTCCGGTGAGCGGGCGACGGACCGGCTCCTCGAGCGGCGCCCCGACCTCGACGGCCTGATCGCCGGCTCGGACAACATGGCGGCGGGCGCGCTGCGGACCCTGCGGGCGCGTGGCCGGTCGGTGCCCGACGACGTGGCGGTCGTCGGGTACGACGACCTCCCCGTGGCCCAGCAGACGGACCCGCCGCTGACGACGGTCCGGCAGCCGATCCGGCGCTTCGGCGCCGAGCTCGCGGCGGCGCTCGTGCAGGCGATCGACGGACGTGCGGTGGAGCCCGTCCTGCTGCCGACGACGCTCGTCGTGCGGGGGTCCGCTCCTCTGCCGTGAGGGCTTGACGGCTCCGACGTGCTCGCACCACGATGAGGACGCGCCGCACTGGAACCGCTTCCAGTCTGGCCTCTCAGCACCGGCTCGACCGAGCCCTCCGTCCGGTCCCGCGCCCTCGTCCGTCGTGGGTGCGTGCCGGTGCCGAGTCCGACGGGCGCGTGCCGGCGCCCGAGGGGAGGAAGGGTCGGGCGGCGGGGGCACCCGGCGCCCGACCCTTCGCCCGCGACGGCCGTCAGTGCCGCGTGTCCCTCAGCCAGTCGTGCATCGCGGACCGCTGACCGCCGTACCGGCACGGGCCGAGCCGGCTGTCGATGCCGGTGCCCGGGCCGGCAGTCACCGGAGAGGTCGTGCGACCGGAGCCCGCCCATGGCGTACGGGCGCCCGAAGCAGCGGCGACGCCGGCGGTGTCGGGCCGTCGACCGGCGACCGACACGTGGACGCCAGGCATGCGCGGGAATGCCCGTCCGCGACGCCGGTTGAGACCGAGCATGACCACCTACGGAATCATCGGCGCCGGGAACATCGGCAGCCAGGTCGCCCGCGCCGTCATCGGGCTCGGCCACGACGTCGTCATCGCCAACTCGCGCGGTCCGGAGACGCTCGACGCCCTCGTCGCGGAGCTCGGCCCGCGGGCGCGCGCCGCGACCGCCCAGGAGGCCGCGGCCGCCGCGGACGTCGCGGTCGTGACCGTGCCTCTGAAGGCCGTCGCCGACATCCCGGTCGAGCCGCTGGCCGGCAAGGTCGTGCTCGACACCAACAACTACTACTGGGAGCGCGACGGGCGCGTCGAGGCGCTGGACCGCGGCGAGAAGACGACCTCGGGCCTGCTGCAGGAGCACCTGCCCGCGTCGAAGGTCGTCAAGGCGTTCAACCACATCGGCGCCGCGGACATCACGACCGACGGCCACCCCGCGGGGAGCGAGCAGCGCCGCGCGCTGGCCACGTCGAGCGACCACCCGGAGGCCGTCGAGCACGTCACGGCGCTGTACGACGCTCTCGGGTTCGACACGGTCGACGTCTCGCCGCTGAGCGAGTCGTGGCGCGTGGAGCGCGACCGGCCCGCCTACGTCGTCCGCCAGAACCCGGGCGGAGCTCGTCGAGAACCTCGCCCGGGCACCGCGCACGATCTGACACCCCGCCACGCACCCGGTGCGGCGGGTCCTCGGACCTCGCCGCGCCGGGTGCGTCGCCGTGCCGGGATGCCCGCGTGCGCGACGACGGCCGGCTCCAGGGTGGCGGTCGCGTGACCGCCCGTAGCGGCGATACGCGTCGGATGTTATCGTCGCTACGTGGCCACACGAGCGCTGATCCTCGAGAAGGCGGCCGAGCTGCTCGCCTCGTCCCCCGACGGCACGGTCTCGACCCGGGCGGTGTGCGAGGCGGCCGGTGTCGGGCAGCCCGTCCTGTACCGGCTCTTCGGCGACAAGGACGGGCTCATGTCCGCGGTCGTCGACCAGGTCTGGGACGAGTACCTCACGATGAAGCGCGCCGCGACACCGTCGGCCGACCCGCTCGACGACCTGCGCCGCGGGTGGGACGCGCACACCGCGTTCGCCCTCGCGCACCCGCACGCCTACCGCCTGGTGTTCGGCACCACCCTGACGACCACGCCCGAGGCCCCGGCCGAGGCGATGGCGCTGCTGCGCGGCGTCCTCGACCGGCTGGCCGCCCAGGGCCGCCTCCGCCTCCCGCCCGACGACGCCGCGCGCGTCGTCATGGCCGCGAACAGCGGCGTCGCGCTCGGTCTGCTCCTGCGGCCCGGGTCCTATCCCGACGCGGCGATCTCGACGCTCACCCGGCAGGCCGTCGAGCGCGCCGTCCTCGCGGACGCCGGCCCGGCCGACGACGCCCCGGCGGTCGCGGCGACCACGCTGCGCGCGCACCTGCGCGAGACCGAGCGCTTCAGCGCGGGGGAGGCGGCGCTGCTCGACGAGTGGCTCGCCCGCCTCCAGACGCCCCCGGCCGCGGACCGACCGCACCTGACGGCACCCGACCGCACCTGACGGCACCCGACCGCACTCCCGCGCGCCGACCCTGCGCGCCGCACCCGACCACCGAGGAGACACCCATGCCCACCAGCACCCCCACCACCCGCGTCGCGCTCGTCACCGGCGGTTCCGGCGGCATCGGCGCGGCCGTCGCGCAGCGCCTCGCCACCGACGGGTACGCGGTCGCCGTGCACTACGCCGGCAACCGCGCGAAGGCCGACGACCTGGTCGCCGGCATCACGTCCACCGGCGGCCGGGCGATCGCCGTGGGCGGCGACGTCGCCGACGAGGTCGCCATGACCGCCGCCTTCGACGAGGTCGAGTCCACGTTCGGCGGCCTCGACGTCGTCGTCCACACCGCGGGCGTCATGGTGCTCGGCCCCGTCGCCGACTACGGGCTCGACGACTTCGACCGCATGGTGCGCACCAACCTGCGCGGCACGTTCGTCGTCGCCCAGCAGGCCACCCGACGTGTCCGCAGCGGCGGCGCGATCGTCCTCTTCTCGACGTCGGTGACCCGCACGCAGTTCCCCACCTACGGGCCCTACGTCGCGACCAAGGCGGCCGTCGAGGGCCTCACGCTCGTCCTCGCGCGCGAGCTCCGAGGCAAGGACGTCACGGTCAACACCGTCGCCCCCGGTCCGACCGCGACCCCGCTGTTCCTCGACGGCAAGGACGAGCAGACGGTCGAGCGGCTCGCGCAGGCCGTGCCGCTCGAGCGCCTCGGCCAGCCCGTCGACATCGCCGAGACGGTCGCCTTCCTCGCCGGACCCGCCCGCTGGGTCAACGGCCAGACGATCTTCACCAACGGCGGCCTCGCCTGACGCCCGCCGCGCCGGGACGACGAAGGCCGCAGCCCGTGAGGGGCTGCGGCCTTCTGACGTGCGCCCGATAGGATTCGAACCTACGACCTTCTGCTCCGGAGGCAGACGCTCTATCCACTGAGCTACGGGCGCATGGCGCGCACACGGGTGTGCGGGCCGGAAGCGAGCGTCAGCGTATCAGCCCGTCAGGCCTCGCCGAGAAACGCGGACAGGTACCCGGACGTCTCCGCGACGGCGCGCGCGTCGTCCCCGGCGACGATCGCCTCGACCAGCCCGTCGTGCGCGTCACCGCCGTGGGTGTCGCTCACGAAGTTGAACCGGATGTTCTCGCCGATCGCGTCGAGCAGGTTCTCGTACAGGGAGACGAGCACGGGGTTCGCGGCGGTCCGCACGATCGTGCGGTGCAGGTCGAGGTCGGTCACGACCATCTTGTCGAGGTCGCCGGCCTGGTAGGCGGCGGCCCGGGCGTCGCGCGCGTCGAGCAGCGCGGACGCGTCGGTCGCGGTGCGGCGGCGGGCCGCGAGCCGGGCGGCCTCGACCTCGAGCGCGCGGCGCACCTCGACGACGTCGCGCTGCCGGGCGTCGGCGATGTGCCGGCCCATCGTCACCGCGAGCTCCGAGCTCGACAGCACGTACGTGCCCGAGCCCTGGCGACGCTCCAGCAGCCCCGCGTGCACGAGCGACTGCACGGCCTCGCGGACGGTGTTGCGGCCGACGCCGAGCAGGTCGACGAGGGCGGGTTCGGGAGGGATGCGCGAGCCGACGGGCCACTCGCCCGAGGTGATGCGGCTGCGGAGCGCGTCGACGGCGGTGTCGATGAGTCCGGGACGTCGCGCCATGCGTCAGGTCGCCTGTCCGTGCATGGCCGAAGTCAACACCGACGGGTGCCCCCACGCCACCGTTTCGGCTGGTCGGCGCGCCGCGTCGTGCGGCCTGCGAGCGATGCGCGCCGGACGGGTGCGCGAACCGGACGCGCGTCCGGCCGTCGGCGGCGTTCCCCTACCCTTGACGGGTGACTCCCGCCCAGCTCTCCGAGGCCCTCCGGGCCGCTCTCGTGCACGCCGTCGACGACGGCACGTTCGCCCTCGACCCGGCCGCGATCCCGGCGACCGTGCACCTGGAGCGACCGCGGCAGCGCGAGCACGGCGACTGGGCGACGAACGTCGCGATGCAGCTCGCGAAGAAGGCGGGCACGAACCCCCGCGCCTTCGCGGAGGAGCTCGCGCGCCGGCTCGGTGACACCCCGGGGGTCGCGTCCGTCGACGACGCCGGTCCCGGGTTCCTCAACATCCGCCTCGACGCGGCCGCGGCGGGCGAGCTCGCGCGCTCGATCGTCGAGCAGGGCGTCGAGTACGGGCACGGCGACGCGCTCGCGGGCGTGCGCCTCAACCTCGAGTTCGTGTCCGCCAACCCGACGGGCCCGCTGCACATCGGCGGCGTGCGCTGGGCGGCCGTCGGCGACAGCCTCGCGCGCGTGCTCGAGGCGGCGGGTGCGGACGTCACCCGCGAGTACTACTTCAACGACCACGGCGCGCAGATCGACCGCTTCGCGCGCTCGCTCGTCGCCCGCGCGCTCGGCCAGGCCGCTCCGGAGGACGGGTACGGCGGCTCGTACATCACGGACATCGCCGAGCAGGTCGTCGCGGACGCGCTCGCCGCGGGCGAGCCCGACCCGCGCACGCTGCCGCTCGACGAGGCGACCGAGGCGTTCCGCGCGCGCGGCGTCGACCTGATGTTCGCCGAGATCAAGCAGTCGCTGCACGACTTCGGCGTCGACTTCGACGTGTACTTCCACGAGGACACGCTGCACGAGTCGGGCGCCGTCGAGCGGGCTGTCGAGCGGCTTCGCCAGGCCGGGCACGTCTTCGAGCAGGACGGCGCCGTCTGGCTGCGCACGACCGACTTCGGCGACGACAAGGACCGGGTCGTCATCAAGTCCGACGGCGAGGGTGCCTACATCTCGGGCGACATCGCGTACTACCTGGACAAGCGCGAGCGCGGCTTCGACCGCGTCGTCATCATGCTCGGCGCCGACCACCACGGGTACATCGGCCGGATGATGGCCGTGTGCGCGGCGTTCGGCGACACCCCGCACGTCAACCTCGAGATCCTCATCGGGCAGCTCGTCAACCTCGTGAAGGACGGCGAGCCGGTGCGCATGTCGAAGCGTGCGGGCACCGTCCTGACGATCGAGGACCTGGTCGACGCGGTCGGCGTGGACGCGGCGCGGTACTCGCTCGCGCGCTCGTCGGCGGACTCGTCGATCGACCTCGACCTCGACCTGCTCGCGTCGGCGAAGAACGAGAACCCCGTCTACTACGTGCAGTACGCGCACGCGCGGACGGCCAGCCTCGGGCGCAACGCCGCCGACGCAGGCGTCCGCCGCGAGGACGGCTTCGACGCGTCGCTGCTCGACCACGAGACCGAGGCCGTGCTGCTGGGCCAGCTCGCCGAGCTGCCGCGCGTCATCAACCAGGCCGCGGAGCTCCGCGAGCCGCACCGCGTCGCGCGCTACCTCGAGGACCTGTCGGGCGCGTTCCACAAGTGGTACGACACGAAGCGTCGCGTCGTGCCGTTCGGCGACGAGGAGGTCACGGACGCCCACCGCACGCGCCTGTGGCTCGTCGACGCGACGCGTCAGGTGCTCGCCAACGGGCTGGGTCTGCTCGGCGTGAGCGCGCCGGAGCGGATGTGACCGGCGCGGCCCCGCAGCCGTCCGCGCACCTGCACGACGCCGGGACGGTCGTCCCCGGCGAGCCGTGGTCGACGGGTGTCGCGCGCGGCGACGACGGTGCCGTGCGCGTCGCCGGCGTCGACGTCCGGGACCTCGCGGCGGAGCACGGGACCCCGGCCTACGTCCTCGACGAGCAGGACCTGCGCACGCGTGCGCGGACGTACCGGCGCGCGTTCGCCGAGGCGTTCGCGCAGGTCGGCGCCGACGTCGACGTCTACTACGCCGGCAAGGCGTTCCTGTCCGTCGCGGTCGCGCGCTGGGTGCACGAGGAGGGCCTGCGGGTGGACACCGCGTCGGGCGGTGAGCTCGCGGTCGCGCTGCGCGCGGGCGTGCCGGGCGCGGACATCGGCCTGCACGGCAACAACAAGTCGGACGACGAGCTGACCACCGCCCTCGACGCGGGCGTCGGTCGGATCATCGTCGACTCGCTCGTCGAGATCGAGCGGCTCGCGGACCTGGTCGTGTCCCGTGGCGGCGCTCCGGCGCCCGTGATGGTGCGCGTGACGACGGGCGTGCACGCGGGCGGCCACGAGTACATCTCGACCGCGCACGAGGACCAGAAGTTCGGGCTCTCGCTCGCGCCGACGCGGGGGACCGCGGACACCGTGGCGGACGCCGACGACGACAGCCCGGCGATGACCGCGCTGCTCGCCGTGCTGGCCCGGCCCGAGCTGCGGCTGCTCGGCATCCACTCGCACATCGGCTCGCAGATCCTCGACCCGTCGGGGTTCGCGGTGGCCGCGAAGTCCGTGCTCGCGCTGCGGGCGCGGCTCGCGCGGCGGACGGGCGTGCTCGTCGAGGAGGTCGACCTCGGCGGCGGGTACGGCATCGCCTACCTGCCGGGCGAGGTCGCGCTCGACCCCGACCGCATCGCCAAGGAGATCGCCGCGTCGGTCGCCGACAGCGCCGCCGAGGTCGGCACCGACGTGCCGCGGTTCTCGATCGAGCCGGGCCGCGCGATCGTCGGGCCGGCTGGGCTCACGCTCTACACCCTCGGGACCGTCAAGCCCGTGCGCGTCGACGAGGGCCTGACCCGGCTGTACGTGTCCGTCGACGGCGGTATGAGCGACAACATCCGCCCCGCGCTGTACGGCGCGCGGTACCACGCGGAGGTCGTCGGGCGGCTGTCGACGGCGGACCGGGTGCTGGCGCGCGTCGTCGGGAAGCACTGCGAGAGCGGCGACATCGTCGTGCACGAGGTGCTGCTGCCGGGCGACGTGCGCGCGGGCGACCTGCTCGCGGTCGCGGCGACGGGGGCCTACGGGCGCTCGATGGCGTCGAACTACAACCTGCTGACCCGCCCGCCGGTCGTGGCGGTCGCCGACGGCGCGTCGCGCGTCCTGGTTCGCCGCGAGACGGTCGCCGACCTCCTGGCCCTCGACACCGACGCCTG
The DNA here is from genome assembly GCF_019024305.1 of Cellulomonas algicola. NCBI lineage: Bacteria > Bacillati > Actinomycetota > Actinomycetes > Micrococcales > Cellulomonadaceae > Cellulomonas > Cellulomonas algicola. The sequence goes on from NZ_JAHKSJ010000008.1 coordinate 367,096, forward strand.
ACGTCGGCCCCGCTCGAGCCCGACCCGGGCCTGGTGACCGTCCGGACGACGATCGCGGTACCCAGGACCGGGTCGGCCCGCGCCGGGCCCCACCACACGGTGTGGACGGCGTCCCGCCCGGTGCGCGCCCGGCTCTATCCTGGGCCGCGTCACCGCCCGCCCCCGGCGCCGGCCACGGCCCGCGGACGCGGCGCGGGGTGACACCCACCGACCGAGAGGCCGTCCCCGTGGTCCTGCCGTCCGACCCCCGCCCGTCCCTGCGCGTCGCCGTCCTCGGCTGCGGCGTCGTCGGCACGGAGGTCGTCCGGCTCCTCACGACGCAGGCCGACGACCTCGCCGCCCGCGTCGGCGCCCGCCTCGAGCTCGTCGGCGTCGCGGTGCGGGACGTCGACGCGGAGCGCGACCCGGTGGTCGACCGCACGCTGCTCACGACGGACGGCACGTCGCTCGTCGAGAAGGCCGACGTCGTGGTCGAGGTCATGGGCGGCATCGAGCCCGCGCGGAGCCTGCTGCTGCACGCGATCGAGCACGGCGCGTCCGTCGTCACCGCCAACAAGGCGCTGCTCGCGCAGGACGGCCCGACGCTCTACGCCGCCGCCGACGCCGCGGGCACCGACCTCTACTTCGAGGCCGCCGTCGCGGGCGCCATCCCGATCGTCCGCCCGGTGCGCGAGTCGCTCGCGGGCGACCACGTGCGCCGCGTGCTCGGCATCGTCAACGGCACGACGAACTACGTGCTCGACCGCATGACGACCGAGGGCCTCGACCTCGACCAGGCGGTCAAGGAGGCCCAGGCGCTCGGCTACGCCGAGGCCGACCCGACGGCCGACGTCGAGGGCTACGACGCCGCCGCGAAGGCCGCGATCCTCGCGTCGCTCGCGTTCCACACGCGCGTCGCGCTCGACGACGTGCACCGTGAGGGCATCACCGCGGTGACCGCGCAGGACGTCGAGTGGGCCGCCCGCACGGGCCACGTCATCAAGCTGCTCGCGATCGCCGAGCGCGGCGAGACCGCCGACGGTACGTCGGGCGTCCAGGTCCGCGTGCACCCGGCGCTGCTGCCCGCCGACCACCCGCTCGCGGGTGTGCGCGGCGCGTTCAACGCGGTGTTCGTCGAGGCCGAGGCCGCGGGCGAGCTCATGTTCTACGGCCGCGGCGCGGGCGGCGTCCCCACCGCGTCGGCGGTCCTGGGCGACGTCGTCTCCGTCGCGCGGCACCGCGTGCTCGGCGGCAAGGGCCCGGTCGAGTCGTCCTACGCCGCGTTCCCGGTGCTCCCCGCCGCCGCGGCGCGCACGCGCTACCAGGTGCGGCTCGAGGTCGCCGACCGGCCCGGCGTGCTCGCGCAGGTCGCCGCGGTCCTCGCGTCGCACGACGTGTCGATCGAGGCGGTCCGCCAGACCCCGGCCCGCGACGGCGACCCGACCAGCGCGGTCGCGCACCTCGTCATCACGACGCACACCGCCCCCGACGCTGCCCTGCAGGCCACCGTCGACGCCGTCGCCGGCCTCGACGTGGTCCGCAGCATCGTGTCCGTCCTGCGAGTCGAAGGAGCCTGATGGCCCACCAGTGGCGCGGCGTGATCGCCGAGTACGCCGACCGCCTGCCCACGCACGTCCAGGAGACCGTCGTCACGCTGGGGGAGGGCGGCACGCCGCTGATCCCGGCGCCTGCGCTGTCGGAGCGCTCGGGTGCGGACGTGTACGTGAAGTTCGAGGGCATGAACCCGACGGGCTCGTTCAAGGACCGCGGCATGACGACCGCGATCTCCGCGTCGGCGGCCCGCGGCGCGAAGGCGGTCGTGTGCGCGTCGACCGGCAACACGTCCGCGTCGGCCGCGGCGTACGCGACGCGTGCGGGCATGGTCTGCGCGGTGCTCGTGCCGGACGGCAAGATCGCGATGGGCAAGCTGTCGCAGGCGATCGCGCACGGCGCGCGTCTCCTCCAGGTCGACGGCAACTTCGACGACTGCCTGGTCGCGGCCCGCAAGCTCGCCGAGGCGTACCCGGTCGACCTCGTGAACTCCGTCAACCCGGACCGCATCGAGGGCCAGAAGACGGGCGCGTTCGAGATCGTCGACGCGCTCGGCGACGCCCCCGACATCCACGTCCTGCCGGTCGGCAACGCGGGCAACATCACCGCGTACTGGAAGGGGTACCGCGAGTACGCGGGCCTCGACGCGGGCGAGAAGCACGGCGCGGTCGCGACGCGCACGCCCGTCATGTGGGGCTTCCAGGCCGCCGGCGCCGCGCCCATCGTCCAGGGCTTCCCGATCGACCAGCCCGAGACCATCGCGACCGCGATCCGCATCGGCAACCCCGCGTCGTGGCAGCAGGCGGAGGAGGCGCGCGACGTGTCGGGCGGCCTCATCGAGTCCGTCACCGACGCGCAGATCCTCGCGGCGCACCGCGTGCTGTCCGCCGAGGTCGGCGTCTTCGTCGAGCCCGCGTCGGCCGCCGGGGTCGCAGGGCTGCTGATGCTGGCCGAGCAGGGCCGCGTCCCCGCGGGCGCGCGCATCGCGATCACGGTGACGGGGCACGGCCTCAAGGACCCGCAGTGGGCGCTCAAGACCCCCGAGGGCCACGACGTCGAGCCCGTGCGCGTCTCCGCGGACGTGGTGTCGATCGCCGCCGCGCTCGGCCTGGACTGAGGCCGCGATGCGCCTGGGGGCGGACCACGTCCGCGTCCGCGTCCCCGCGACGAGCGCCAACCTCGGTCCGGGGTTCGACGCGCTCGGGGTCGCGCTCACGCTGCACGACGAGCTCGAGGTCCGCGCGCTCGGCACGCCGGGCGTCACGGTCGAGGTGACCGGCGAGGGTGCGGGCGAGGTGCCCGACGACGAGCGGCACCTCGTCGTGCAGGCGCTGCGCACCGCGCTCGACCACGTCGGCGCCCCGCTGACCGGCCTCCATCTGACGTGCCGCAACGCGATCCCGCACGGGCGCGGCCTCGGGTCGTCCGCGGCAGCCGTCGTCGCCGGGATCGTCGCGGCGCGCGCGCTCGTCGCGGACCCCGACGCGCTCGACGACGACACCGCGCTCGCGCTGGCCACCGCGATGGAGGGCCACCCGGACAACGCCGCGCCCGCGCTGCTGGGCGGCGCGACCGTCGCGTGGAGCGACACCGGGACGGGCGCGGTGCAGGCGGCCCGCATCGCGGTGCACGACGACGTCGTGCCGGTCGCCGTCGTCCCCGGCACCCACCTGTCGACCAAGGCGGCCCGCGGCGTCCTGCCCGCGACCGTGCCGCACGCCGACGCCGCGTTCCAGGCCGGCCGTGCGGCGCTGCTCGTCGAGGCGCTCGGGCGGCGCCCCGACCTCCTGCTCCCCGCGACCGAGGACCGTCTCCATCAGCAGCAGCGGCGCGCGGTCATGCGCGACTCGCTCGCGCTGGTGGACGTCCTCCGGGCCGCGGGCGTCGCGGCCGTCGTCTCGGGCGCCGGTCCGACGGTCCTGGCCCTCGCGCGCCGCACGGGGAAGACGACGGGCCCCGACCGTGTTGAGAGGGTGAGCACGGACGCCGACGACGCCCTGACCGCCGCGTTCGGCGGTGTCATGGGCGGCTGGCGGATCCTCCCGCTCGCGGTCGACACCGAGGGCGCCCGCGCCGAGCGCGTGTCGTCGAGCCGCCCGATCGGGTGAACCGCGACACCAGCGCTGCGGCGGACTCCGGGTCGCACCGACAGTGATAACATCGACGCGTTCCCCGGACCTCGTCCTCCGGGCCGCCCGCGCCGTTCGTCGCCCGGGCGATTCCCTCGAGTCGACCCCCCGGGAGCGCTCCAGCCCACGCGCGCAGATGTCGCAGACGTCGTCGTACGCGCCGTGCCGCTCCATCACCGTCCCCGGTCGTCTGACCGGGGCCCGGCCGCACCCCGTCCCCGTGGGGTGGGCCACCGACGAGGGGAAGGGTCCTTCGTGACAGACACCATCGATCCCGCCGTGACGACCTCCGGCGGGTCCGCCCGCGCCGGCTCGATCACCGCGCTGCGCCTGCCCGAGCTGCAGGCGCTCGCGTCCGAGCTCGGCGTCAAGGGCACCTCGAAGATGCGCAAGGGCGACCTGGTCGACGCGATCAACGCCGCCCGCGGGGGCAACCGCTCCCGCGCGCTCGACGAGCCGCGCCGCACCGAGTCGGTCGCCGTGGCCGACGCCCCGCCCGCGCGGGAGCGTCGCCGCCGTGCGCCGCAGGCCGCCGCGCAGGACGCGTCCGCCGCCGCACCCGCCGCTGAGCGCGAGCAGGCCCGCGAGCAGGGCGACGACCAGCCGCGTGCCGAGCGCGAGCCCCGCACCGAGCGCGAGCCCCGTGCCGAGCGGGAGCCGCGCGGTGACCGCGAGCAGCAGGAGCGTCCGCGCCAGGACGCGCTCGCCGGCCTGGAGGCCGCGCTCGACGCGCGCCTCGCCCCGGCCGAGTCGCGTGACGACCGTGCCGCTCGGGCGACCGACGCCGTGCAGGGCGAGCGCCGCTCGCGCCGCTCCGGCCGGGGCCAGGGTGCCCCCGAGGACCAGCGCCGCGACGACGAGAACCGTCAGCAGGGCGGCCAGCAGCAGGCCCCGCAGGGTCAGGGCCAGCAGGGTCAGGGCCAGCAGGGCGGCAACCGCCAGGGCAACCAGAACCAGAACCAGAACCGGGACCAGTTCGGTCCGGACGACGACGAGCGCGGCGGTCGCCGCCGTCGCTCGCGCGACCGCTACCGCGACCGGGACCGCAAGGGCCGCCGCGGCCGCGGTGGCCAGCCCGACGTGTCGGGCCTCGACGACATCGAGGTCACCGAGGACGACGTCCTGCTGCCCGTCGCGGGCATCCTCGACGTGCTGGACTCGTACGCGTTCGTGCGCACGACCGGCTACCTGCCCGGCGCGAGCGACGTGTACGTGTCGCTCAACCAGGTGAAGAAGTCCGGCCTGCGCCGCGGCGACGCGATCACCGGTGCGGTCCGCCAGCCCCGTGAGGGCGAGCAGCCGCCGCAGGGCAACCGGCCGAGCAAGTTCAACGCGCTCGTGCGGCTGGACACGGTCAACGGCATGGCGCCCGAGGAGGCGCGCGACCGCCCCGAGTTCACCAAGCTCACGCCGCTGTACCCGCAGGAGCGCCTGCGCCTCGAGACCGAGCCGACGCGTCTGACGCCCCGCGTGATCGACATCGTCGCGCCCATCGGCAAGGGCCAGCGCGGCCTCATCGTCGCGCCGCCCAAGGCGGGCAAGACGATCATCATGCAGCAGATCGCGAACGCGATCACCGCGAACAACCCCGAGGTCCACCTCATGGTCGTGCTCGTCGACGAGCGCCCCGAGGAGGTCACGGACATGGAGCGGACGGTCAAGGGCGAGGTCATCGCCTCGACGTTCGACCGCCCCGCCTCCGACCACACGATCGTCGCGGAGCTCGCGATCGAGCGCGCCAAGCGCCTGGTCGAGCTCGGCCAGGACGTCGTGGTGCTGCTCGACTCGCTGACCCGTCTGTCGCGCGCGTACAACCTGGCCGCGCCGGCATCGGGCCGCATCCTGTCCGGTGGTGTCGACGCCTCGGCGCTCTACCCGCCGAAGCGCTTCTTCGGTGCCGCGCGCAACATCGAGAACGGCGGCTCGCTCACGATCCTCGCGTCCGCGCTCGTCGAGACCGGCTCCAAGATGGACGAGGTCATCTTCGAGGAGTTCAAGGGCACCGGGAACATGGAGCTGCGGCTCTCCCGGTCGCTCGCGGACAAGCGGATCTTCCCGGCGGTCGACGTCAACGCGTCGGGCACGCGCCGCGAGGAGATCCTCATGTCGCAGGACGAGCTGAAGATCATCTACAAGCTCCGCCGCGTGATGGGGGCGCTCGACCAGCAGCAGGCGATCGAGCTGCTCATCGGCAAGCTGCGCGAGACCAAGTCGAACGTCGAGTTCCTGCTCCAGGTGCAGAAGACGACGCCCGGCGGACCGATCGGCGACGGCGAGGTCGGCCGGACGGTCTGACGCCCGCACCACTCTCGACGGCCCCGCGCTCCCGACAGGGACGCGGGGCCGTCGTCGTTCCCGGCGGGGTCGGGTGTGGTGCGCGGACCCCCCGCGGTGCCGCCGAGGCGGACGATTGTCTGGGACGGTGCACGCTCCTACGATCGATCGCGGAAGGCCCGCCGCCCGCTCGGGGCGACGCGGATCGAGGTGCGGGACCCATGGTTGACCTCGAGCAGTCCGGCCCGATCGACTACGTCGTCGTCGAGTTCCCGCCGGGTGGTCTCCGAGGCGACGCCTTCCCCCTCCTCACGGACCTCGTGGACCGCGGCGTGATCCGCGTCCTCGACCTCACCGTGGTCGGCCGGGACGCCGAGGGCGCCTTCGCCGTGCTGGACGTCGAGGAGCTCTCCGCGCGCGGCGTCGACCTGACGCTCTTCCACGGGGTCACGCACGACGTGCTCGACGACGACGACCTGCGCGACGTGGCGCGTCGCGTCCTGCCCGGGTACTCGGTGGCGGTCCTCCTGTTCGAGAACGTGTGGGCGGCGCCGCTCGCGACGACGCTGCGCCACAACGGGGCGCAGCTGCTCGACAGCCGGCGGTTCCCGGTGCAGGCGATCCTCGCGAAGCTCGACTCGATGGCCGGTGCGGCCCCGCCGGCGGCCCTGGGCGACGCGCCCGCCTGACGCCCCGGCCGGACCAGGACGGCCCCGCGCTCCCCGGCGGAGGGAGGCGGGGCCGTCGGCTCCCGGCGCGAGCGGAGTCAGGCCGGGAGCGGAGGCCGGCAGCGGACCAGCTCGAGATCCGCGCCGGCGACGACGTCGAGGGAGCCCGCAGCGTGCGGGACGACGAGCGTCGCCCCGGCGCGCAGCGGGGTGCGGGTGCCGTCGGCGGCCACGAGCGTGCCGGTGCCGGCCGTGACGACGACCACGGCGAACGACGACTCCCACCGGTCGTCGCCGCGCACGCGGTCGGCGCGGAAGAACGCGGCACCGCCCGGGAGCAGGGAACCGACCGTCGACGCGTCGGCCTGCACGAGCCCGGCGACCTCGTCGGACGACCAGCCCCGACGGTCCACGGCCCGCAGCGCGGTGGCGTGACCGAGCCCGAGGTGCCCGTCGCGCGGACCGTCGATCGCGAAGCCGTCCCACTCGAGCAGGATCGACAGGTCGGTGGGCTCCTGGAGCTCGACGACGAACGCGCCCGCACCGATCGCGTGCGGGAGCCCGGCGGGCACGAGCACCGCGTCGCCCGTGCGGACGTGCAGGCGGTGCATCGCGCCGAGCATCGCGGCGGTGTCCTGCGTCGCGACCCAGCGGTCGAGCTCGTCGGCGGTGACGTCGCGGGCGAACGCGAGGTGGACGTCGGCGTCGGCGAGCGCGATCCACGCCTCCGTCTTGCCGTGCGCGAGGCCGAGGTGCTCGCCCGCGAACGGGACGTCGGGGTGGGCGTGCACGGGCAGCCGCTCGCCGGCGTCGAGGAGCTTGACGAGCAGCGCCGTGTCGGGCCCGGACGCGGCGACGTGCTCGGCGCCGAGCCAGTGCACCGGGTCCGCGGCGACTGCGTCGGCGAGCAGGTCCCCCCGGGGGAGCGGCGACAGCCCGAGCGTCGGCTCCCCGAAGAGCGTGGTCGTCGAGCCGACCCAGTCCTCGGGCACGCGCTCGCTCGTCACGGGCTCGCCGCGGAACTCGGCGATGCGCGCACCGCCGCGGTAGAAGCGCTCGGGCGGCTGGTTCGCGGGCAGCGTCACCGGATGCGTGGGCCGGACGTCCGCCGACGCGTCGGCGGTCGGGCCGGCGGTTGAGTCCGCGGCGGTCGGGTCGGCGGCGGGGCGGGTCGTCACGCGTCCTCCTGGTCGGCCGCCGGGACGACGGCGATCGTCACGCCGGTGCGCCACGACGCGCCCGGCTCGAGCAGCGGTGCACCGGCGTGCGGCGCGTCGCGCTCGGCGCCGAGCAGCGGGGCGTTGGTCGGTTCGACGCCGAGCACCCACGCACCCGCGGCGGGCCAGGCCCACGTGCAGAGGCGGGGGAGGGTGTCGCCCGTCCAGCGGACCTCGACGTCGACGCCGTGCCCCGTGCCGGTGAGCCGCGCGACGGGCGTGCGGGGGCGGTGCTCGGCGACGACGGCCTCCGCTCCGGGGGCCGGGTCGGGCAGCACGAGCGGGGACCGGCCGGGCGGCAGGGCGTCGCGGACGGCGGGCGGCGGGGCGCCGACGAGCAGGCGGGCGCCGGGACGCAGCAGGGGTGCGCCGAGGTTGACGTGGTACAGCAGGGGGACCCCGACGGCCGCGTGGCCGTCGTTGCGCACGACGTCACGCACCTCGACGGCGGGGGTGCCGGTGCGGGCGACGATCTCGCGCGAGACGACGAGCCTCGTGCCGTACAGCGTCGAGTGGCCGACGTCGCCGCGGACGTGCACGGCGACCTCGTCGCCGTCGCGCTCGCGCCACCAGCGCACGTCGGTGGCCCGGGTGAGGTGGTGCGTGCCGTGCTGGCCCGACGCGCCGCGCGGCGCGCCGATGTTGTCCGGCCCGCACGTCGCGAGCAGCCCGCCGAGGAACCGCTCCTCCCAGCCGTACCCGGGGCCCGGGTCGACGAGGTGCGGCGACCGCCACGCGACGGGCACGCCGGCCCACCACGCGGCGCCGAGGTCGAGGCCGCAGTCGGGCAGGACGTCGAGGTGCAGGCCGCCGTGCAGGCGCAGCGACAGGACGCGCGACCCGTCGGCGCGCCGGGCCTCGTCGACCGACGCGACCCCGTCGGCGAGCCCGACGAGACCGTCGTCGAGCAGGCGCCCGGCCCCGCCCGACGACGCAGGGCGTGAGGTCGTGCCGGGCGCGAGCGAGACGGGCGCGTCCCGGTCCGGCGCGAGCGTGCCCGTCGCGCCGGTGCCGGGCGCCGTCCCGCCCGTCCCGCTCACGCCCGCCCCGCTGCGGCGAGGAAGCCGCCGACGAACGTGTCGCCGAGCCCGATCGTCGTGGGCGCGGCGGTGTCCAGCGCGAACGCGGGGACGCACACCGCGCTCGGGAGGACGGACTCGAGCGCCGCGGCGAAGGCGACACCCTCGGGCTGGGGCGTGGTCGTGCCGGTCGCGGCGTAGTCGTCGGGCGTGAAGCCGTCGCCGTGCACGTACCGCGTGCCGGCCATGGTGATGCCGCCGAGCAGGGGTGCGCGGTACCGCTCGGCGTCGCCGCCGTGTGCGAGCGCCCAGTGCTTGGTGTGCACGACGCGTGTGGGCGCGGGCACGACGGACGCGAGCTCGACGAGGGCCGCGGCGACGTCGTCGGCGTCGAGCAGGTCGACCGTGCGGCCGAGCCAGGACTGCAGCTCGTCCTCGTTCATGGCGTAGACGTCGACGAGCCCGGACAGCTCGTCGCGCACGCGCCGGGCGAGCGCGGGCACGTGGTAGCCGGCGTCCTCGAAGTAGGCGAGCGCGCCGGGCGCCAGCCGCTGGAGGCCCTTGCGGACGTCGGCGAGCCGGTGCTCGAGCGTCTCGGCGTCCTGGATGACGTTGAAGCCGGACACGAGCACGACGTCGGCGTCGGCCATCGCGTCGGGCAGGCCGGGGTGCAGGAGGAGCTCGCGGTTGGGTGGGTCGTTGACGTAGATGATGCGGTTCGGGTGCGGCGCCACGACCTCGTCGGACCCGACGCGGATCGTCGTCCCCGCGGGGAACTGCACGATGAGGTGCGGGTCGAGGCTGTCGGACTCGGCGCTGCACAGGTACGACGTCGACGCGGGCAGCAGGCGCCGCACGTGGTCGTCGATCGAGACCAGGTGGACGGTCGACGCGAGGCCGAGCACGTCCATCGCGATCGCGGCCCGCACGCACGTCCCGCCGAGGGTCACGCGGACGGGGAAGTGCCCCGCGAACGCCGCGACGATGTCGGAGGAGGCGACGAAGCGCTCCCCGCCGACACCGTCGCGGACGAACGCGAGCAGCGTGCGCAGCAGGTCCCGCTCGGAGCCGATCGGCACGTGCACGTCGAGCTCGTCGGGTGTGATCGCGTGCTCGGCGACCAGCCGGTCGAGGACGTCGGGCGTCCACGCGAGCTCGTAGTCGACGGTGCCGCCGAGGCCGAGGACGTAGCGCGTGCTCATGGGACCTGCCGTTCGGTGCGGGTGCTGACGCGGGCTGCGGGTGAGGGAGGGGACGTCAGTAGAGGGACGCCTTGCCGGCCGCGTCGAACAGGTCGATCTTCTGCGCGGCGACCTCCTTCATGGCGGCGATCGCGGGCGGCTGGATCGTGTTGGGCTCGCGCAGCGTCGCGTCGGCCAGCACCTCGCGCATCTTGTCGTGGTAGACGACCTTGATGTCGCTCGAGATGTTGATCTTGTTGACGCCGAGCTTCACGGCCTGGCCGATCTCCGCGTCCGGGTTGCCGGAGCCGCCGTGCAGCACGAGCGGGATGGGCAGCAGGGCCTTGATCTCCTGCAGCAGGTCGAGCTTGAGCTCGGGCTTGACGTGCTTGGGGTAGAGGCCGTGCGCGGTGCCGATCGCGACGGCGAGGCTGTCGACGCCGGTGCGCTCGACGAACTCCACGGCCTCGGCCGGGTCGGTGTAGGTGATCTGCGAGACGGCGACGCCGTCCTCGGCCTGCTCGTCGAGCTTGCCGATGGTGCCGAGCTCGCCCTCGACGGACAGGCCGACCGCGTGCGCGGTGTCGACGACGCGCTTGGTGATCGCGACGTTCTCCTCGAACGGGAGCATCGACGCGTCGATCATCACCGAGGTGAATCCTGTCTGGATCGCGGTGAGCGCCTGCTCGTAGGTGCCGCCGTGGTCCCAGTGGATCGCGACGGGCACGGACGAGCGGTGCGCGCGGTGGATCAGCGCGGGCAGCAGGTCGTGGCCGATGTGGCTGACCTCGTCGGGGTGGATCGCGACGATGAGCGGCGCCTGCCGGTCCTCGGAGATCTCGAAGATCCCCTTGCCCATCGCCCAGTCGCTGATGTTGAACGCGGGCACCGCGAAGTTGTGCTCGTTCGCGACTGCCAGCAGGCGGGTGCCGTTGATCAGCATGGGGGTGTTCTCCTTCGGTGTTCTTGCGGGTCGTGCAGCGGTATTCCAGGGGAGGAATCTGGCGGGAATCGGTCAGATCTTCACGGCGCCGGCCGTCATCCCACCGATGAAGAATCGCTGGAAGAACAGGAAGAGCACCAGGACGGGAATGCATCCGAGAATGCTCATCGCCATCATCTCGTTCCATTCGTACGAGTGCTGGCCCATGAGGAGCTGGATGCCGATGGGGACCGTGCGCATGTCCTCGGTCCGGGTCAGGGTGAGCGCGAAGAGGAACTCGTTCCACGCGATCATGAAGGTGTAGATCCCGACCGACACCAGGCCGGGCACCGAGATGGGGACGAGGATTCGCCACAGCGCGGTCATCGGACCGGCGCCGTCGACCTTGACGGCCTCGTCGAGCTCCTTCGGGAGCGTGTTGAAGTACCCGGTCATCATGATGATCGCGTAGGGCAGCGTGAACACCATGTACGTGAGGATGAGGCCGGGATAGGTGTTGTAGAGCTTGAGCGCCACCACCAGGCCGAAATACGGGATCAGCAGCGTGATGGGCGGGACCGCCTGCACCGACACGACGACGACGTTGATCGTCTTCTTCCCCCAGAAGTCGTAGCGGCTGAACGCGTAGGCGGCCAGCACCGCGACGACCAGCGTCAGCAGCGTCACGGAGATCGCCACGACGTAGGAGTTGAGGAAGAACCGCAGCTTCACCGGGTCGGTGAGGATCGTCGTGTAGGCGTCGAACGAGAAGCCGTCCGTGATCAGCCGCGGCGGGTACGCGAAGATCTCCGGGTTGCGCTTGAACGAGCTCGACAGCATCCACAGCACGGGCAGCGCCGAGAAGCACGCGCCGACGACGAGCGCCGCGATCACCGCGATCTTGCGGCCCGTCTGCTTCGGCGCCGTCCGGAGCGGGGGCCGGTCGGTCGTCGTGGCGACCGTGGGAGCCAGGGTGGTCATGGTCAGTCCCTCGCCTTCTGGTGCCGGACGTAGAAGAACGCCAGGACCATGGAGAGCAGCAGCACGACGACGGCCGCGGCGGACGCCACCGAGAAGTCGTACTGGGTGAACGCGAGCTTGTAGGTGAAGGTCGAGAGCATCTCGGTGGACGTGATCGGGCCGCCGCCGGTCGTCATCCAGATGAGCGCGAACTGCTGCGTCGTCCAGATGAAGTCGAGCAGCGCCATCGAGACGATGATCGGGCGGAGCTGCGGCAGGGTGACGTTGCGGAACTGCCCCCACCAGCCGGCGCCGTCGACGCGGGCCGCCTCGTACAGGTCGCGGGGGATGCCCTGGAGACCGGCGAGCAGGCTGATCATGAAGAACGGGTACCCGGACCAGATGTTGATGAACGTGACGGCGCCGAGCGCGGTCGACGGGTCCGACAGCCACTGCGTCTGCCCGTCGGTGAGCCCGAACGTGCCGAGCAGGTAGTTGACGACGCCGTTCGGGTTGAGCAGCAGCCGCCACAGCACCGCGATGATCGCGACGGTGAACAGCCACGGCAGCACGTACAGGACACGGAAGAACGCCTTGACGCGGTGGCTGAGCAGCGGGGTGTTGAGCAGCAGCGCGAACGCGAGCCCGATGACGAAGTGCGCGACGACCGACCCGACCGTGAAGACGAGCGTGTTGCGCACCGCGACGGTGAACACCGGGTCGGTGAGCACCTCGAGGTAGTTCTGGAAGCCGACGAACGCGGGGTTCTTGTTCGTGATGACCCGGTCCATCAGGGAGTACTGCACGACCATGACGATCGGGGTGACCATCAGGACGATCAGCAGCACGCCGGTCGGGGTCAGGAACCCGTAGGGCGTGAACCGGGCCCGCAGCTGCGCGAGCGTGAGCCCGCGGCGGGGTGCCGGTGCCCCGCTGGGTTCCGGTCCCGCGGCGACGGCGACCGGGTGGTCGTCCGTGCGCGCCCGGGTGGGGTGGGACGTGATCACTGGCTGTCTCCTCGGGGGATGGGGCCGCGCCAGGCGTTCGGGGGGTCGACCTGGCGCGGCCGGTCCGGGTCAGGGGTGGTGCGCCCCTAGAACTCCGCTTCCCACTTCTCCTGGGCGGCCGCGAGGGCCTCGTCGACGGTCTGGTCGCCCTGCAGCGCGCGCTGCAGCTCCTCGCTGAAGTCGCGCATGAGCTGCTCGGCGACGGGCAGGCCCGTGAACTCGTTGGCCGGGTAGCCGTTCTGGTAGATCTCGAACGCCGTGCCGAAGAGCTCGTCCTCCTCGACGAAGTCCGGGACCGACTCGGTGTTGCCGGGGAACGCGTGCGCGATCGACGACAGCTGCGAGTTCGTGTCCTTGCTCATGAGGAACTCGACGAGCTTCCAGGCCTCGGCCTTGTGCTCGCTGTTCTCGGAGATGCCGATGCCCCACGAGGCGTAGGGGATGCCGCGCTCGCCGGTGTACCCGTCCTCGGCCGGGATCGCCGAGATGCTGAACTTCAGGTCCGGGTTGGCCTCGCGGATGGTGTTCACGTGCGCGAGCGAGTCGATCATCATGCCGACCCGGCCGTTGGTGAACTCCTCGACCTTGTCCTGCTCCTTCATGGTGAAGGCGCCGGGCGAGACGACGCCGGAGTCCCACAGGTCCGCGACGAACTCGACGCCGCTGGAGACGTCGGGGTTGTCGACGAGTGCGGGCTGACCGTCCTTCAGCATCGAGCCGCCGGACGCCCACACCCACGACATGACGTCGTTCTGGACGCCGTTGGGCGCCTCGAGCGACAGCGGGAGGACCCAGCCGTACGTGTTGTTGCCGAGGCCGGTGATCTTCTGCGCCGCGTCGGCGAACTCGGTGCGCGTGGCCGGGGGAGCGGCGACACCGGCCTGCGAGAGCACCGCGTCGTTCGTGAACATCGGGTACACGAAGTTCACGACGGGGATCATGTACGTCGACCCGTCGACGGCGACCTGGCTGACCAGCTGGCTGTCGTCGTACCCGGCGTCGGACATGATCGACGACAGGTCGGCGATCGCGCCCTGCTTGGCGAAGTCGTTGACCCACGCGCCGTCGAGCCCGACGACGTCGGACATCGTCCCGGCCGCGGCGCCGGCGATCACCTGCTCCTTGGTCGAGGCGTACGGGCCGCTGAGGAGCTCGACCGTGATGCCGGGGTTGGCGTCCTCGAACTCGTCCATGAGCGCGCGGAACTCGCCGTCGGGGAGCTCCGGCTCCCACCACTGGGAGAACTCGAGCGTGACGTCGCCGCCGCTCTCCCCGTCGCCCGAGCCGCCGGACCCACCGCCGCTGCACGCGGTCGCCACCAGCGCGACCGCGCCGAGCGTCGCCACAGCTCGTGTCATCCGAGCTCCGTTGCCCATGACCCACCTCATCTCGGTTGCCATCGTGAGTGCCGCTTCATGCGGACTCTTGCGCACATCTGCGTGTTTCAAGACCGTACTTGCGCCCCCGGATGTCGTCAAGCGCCGGGTTTGCGAGCGGTGATGTGCGGGGCGCCGACGATTACCGCAGGCCATCGCCGCAGGTCGTGGACGTATCAGTGCCCTGAACTGGGCGGGCGTCCGCGGGAACGCTCCCATCTGCGGGTTCCTGCGGCGACGCGCAACGCCGCAGACAGTCGCAAAAGTACGCACCGGTGTGCTACAAGTTCCTGCATGACTTCCTCGACCGCCACCGACGCCGGGAGCACCGCGCGGCGGCTCCCGGCCGGGCGCAAGGCCGAGCTCGCCGCGTACGTGGCCGAGGTCGGCGAGGTGACCGTCGCGCAGCTCGCCGACCGCTTCGACGTCTCCGCCGACACCATCCGCCGGGACCTCGACGCGCTCGACGCCGACGGCGTGCTCATCCGCACGCACGGCGGTGCGGTCAGCACGTCCGCGATCCCGCGGCCCGACACCGGCCTCGACGTCCGCATGCGGCTGCAGACCACAGCGAAGGAGCGCATCGGCGCGCTCGCCGCGACGCTCGTGCACGACGGGTTCGCGATCGTCGTCAACGCCGGCACCACGACGCTCGCGCTCGCACGGCACCTCGCCGACCACAGCGACCTCACGATCGCGACCAACAGCCTGCGCCTCGCGACCGAGATCGCGCCGAAGGTCTACCGCGACCTCTACGTGTTCGGCGGGGCCGTGCGCGCGAGCGCCCAGGCCACGGTCGGCCCGGTGCGGCTCCCGGCGCTCGCGGGAGGTCCCGAGCTCGACATCCGCTGCGACCTCGCGATCATCGGGGTGGGCGCGGTCGCGGTCGACGCGGGCTACTCGACGAGCAACCTCGCCGAGGCGCAGATGATGGGCGACATGATGGACCGCGCCGCGTGCGTCGCCGTCCTTGCGGACTCCTCGAAGTTCGGCCGCCGGCTGTTCGCGCAGATCGCCGACCTCGGCCGCGCCGACTACCTCGTCACGGACGTCGCGCCGCCGCACGACCTGCACGACGCGCTCCGGGCACGGGACGTCGAGGTCCTCGTCGCGGCAGACTGAGCCGTCGGGGCAGCAGGGCGCCGGTCGTCGGTCCGCCCGTCCGCGGGACGCCTCGCCGGAAGGGGAGCGCGATGGTCGACGAGGTGCTGGCCGGGCGCGTGCGCGCGCTCGTCGGGGCACGGGTGCCCGTGGTGGAGCGACGGATGTTCGGCGGGGTCGCGTTCCTCGTCGGCGGGCACATGGCCGTGGGCGTGAGCGGTCGCCAGGGCGCGGTCATGGTCCGCGTCCCGGCCGAGGAGACCGCGCGCCTGCTCACCGAGCCCGGGACCAGGCCGTTCGTCATGAACGGCCGCCACGCCGCCGGCTGGCTGCTCGTCGAGCCGTCCGCCGTCGAGGACGACGACGACCTCGCGCCGTGGGTCGACGCGGGTGTCGACCATGCGCGGTCGCTCCCGCCCAAGCCGGGCGCGGAGGACTGACGGACCTGCGCGCCCCGCCGGCACGGCCGCGACGGGTCGGCCGCGGCGGACCGGCCGGGCCGTGGCGGCTCGATCGCGTCAGGTCCGCGGCGTGAACGCGTCGGGCGCGGCGTTCGGGACGCGGTCGCGCCCCGGCCAGCGCTGCTGGTAGGTGCGGCGCCGACCGCAGCGGACGCACGTCGCCGTGCGCAGCGTGGACGTACCGGGGACAGGGGTCTTGCCGTCGGGGTCGCCGCGGAAGACGTGCAGGCACACCGTCATTGGTGCTCAGCTCCTCGTGAGAGTGCTCGTACCGTCCATCGTCCTCGGGCGCTCGGGGCGGCGCGCACGTCTCGCGGAGGGCGACCGGGTCAAATCCACGATGTGAGATCCGACCGACGGAAACGCGCTGACCAGCAGCGACGCGGTTGCTCCGAACGGGTCGGTGGCGCACGGTCCCCCGCCGGGCACCGCGTGCGCGCCGCTGCTAGCGTGCCCGGTATGAACCGGTACGCGTGGGGACGTCCGGCAGCGGGCGTGATCGGGCTGGTGGTGGCAGCGGCAGCGCTCGTCGCGTGCGCGGCGGGCGAGGAGCCCGCCGACGCGGTCGGCACGTGGGGCGAGGACGCCGAGGGCGAGCCGCAGCTCGTCATCGACGAGGACGGCACGGTCTCCGGCACGGACGGGTGCAACCGGATCACCGGCACCTGGTCCGAGGGCGAGGACCAGGACGTCACCTTCGGGGACCTCGCTGTCACGCAGATGGCGTGCGAGGGCGTCGACGACTGGTTGTCAGGGGCGTCCACGGGCGAGGTCGAGGGCGACGAGCTCGTGGTCTACGACGCGTCGGGCGAGCAGATCGGCACGCTGAGCCGAGGGGCCTGACCGTCGGGGTGTGTCCCGGCCGGGCGTGCGCCCGTCGGGAAGATTTCGACGCCCGTCGGCGTTCTGGCACAATCGTCTGTTGGTCTGCGGTTCACCCGTGCGCGCAGCGCGCCGGGACCCGGGGACACCCCAACAAGGAGAAGCCCTGTGAAGTCTGACATCCACCCGGAGTACGTGGTCACCGAGGTCACCTGCACCTGCGGCAACACGTTCACCACGCGCTCGACCGTGACGAGCGGCAAGATCCACGCCGACGTCTGCAGCGCCTGCCACCCGTTCTACACGGGCAAGCAGAAGATCCTCGACACCGGTGGCCGCGTCGCCCGGTTCGAGGCGCGCTACGGCAAGAAGTCGGCCAACTAGCACCTCCGCAGCGCCGGTGCCCGGCCGCGGACGACTGCCCTCCATGGCAGTGTCCGCCCGGGTACCGGCGCTGCTGCGTTGTGCGCCCGGCCCGACGCCGGGACCCGTGACCGGCCGCCGGAGGAGCCACCACCCATGAGCGAGGCGAACGCCGCCGCCCAGCCCCTGCTCGACGAGCACGCCCAGATCGAGGCGCAGCTCGCCGACCCGGCCGTGCACGCGGATGCCGCGCTCGCGCGCCGCCTGGGCCGCCGGTACGCCGAGCTGGGACGCGTCGCGCAGGCCTACCGCGCGTGGCGGGCCGCCGCCGACGACGCCGAGGCCGCCGCCGAGCTCGCCGAGGTCGACGACGCGTTCGCCGCCGAGCTGCCGGGGCTGCAGGAGGCCGCGCGCGCCGCCGAGACCCGGCTGCGCGACGTGCTCGTCCCGCGCGACCCCGACGACGCGCGCGACGTCATCCTCGAGATCAAGGCCGGCGAGGGCGGCGAGGAGTCGGCGCTGTTCGCGGGCGACCTGCTGCGGATGTACACGCGGTACGCCGAGCGCATGGGCTGGCAGACGCAGGTGCTCGAGTCCACGGAGTCCGACCTGGGCGGGTTCAAGGACGTGCACCTGTCCGTCAAGGCGCGCGGGGCCGTCGCCCCCGAGGACGGCGTCTGGGCGCACCTGAAGTACGAGGGCGGTGTGCACCGCGTGCAGCGCGTCCCGGTCACCGAGTCGCAGGGCCGCATCCACACCTCGGCGGCGGGCGTCCTCGTGCTGCCCGAGGCGGAGGACGAGGGCGAGGTCGAGATCGACCCGAACGACCTGCGCATCGACGTCTACCGCTCGTCCGGCCCGGGCGGGCAGTCGGTCAACACGACCGACTCCGCGGTCCGCATCACGCACCTGCCCAGCGGCATCGTCGTGTCGATGCAGAACGAGAAGTCGCAGCTGCAGAACCGCGAGCAGGCGATGCGCGTGCTGCGCGCCCGGCTCCTCGCCGCGCGGCAGGAGGAGGCCGCGGCCGCCGCGTCGCAGGCCCGCCGCTCGCAGGTGCGCACCGTCGACCGCTCCGAGCGCATCCGCACCTACAACTTTCCGGAGAACCGGATCGCCGACCACCGCACCGGCTACAAGGCGTACAACCTCGACGCCGTGCTCGGCGGCGACCTCGGCGCGGTCGTGCAGTCCGCGGTCGACGCCGACGAGGCCGCGCGGCTCGCGTCCGCCGGCGACGCGGGGGAGTCGTGACGACCGCACCGCCCACGCCGGGGCTGCGCGCGCTCGTCGACGGCGCCACGCGTGTGCTCGCCGAGGCGGGCGTCGGGTCGCCGCGCGTCGACGCGACCGCGCTCGCCGCGCACGCGCTCGGGCTGGACCGCCTCGACCTGGTCCTCGCACCCCCGGTCCCCGACGGCTTCGCGGAGCGGTACGCGGTGCTCGTCGACCGGCGCCGGCGTCGCGAGCCGCTCCAGCACATCGTCGGCAGCACGACGTTCCGGTGGCTCACGCTGCACGTCGAGCCCGGCGTGTTCGTGCCGCGGCCCGAGACCGAGGTGGTCGCGCAGGTCGCCGTCGACGAGGCCGCGCGCCTCGTCGCGACCGGTGCCGCGCCCGTCGTCGTCGACCTGTGCTGCGGCGCGGGCGGGCTCGGGCTCGCCGTCGCGACCGAGGTGCCCGGCAGTCGCGTCGCGGCCGTCGACGCGTCGCCCGCCGCCGTCGCCCTCACCCGGCGGAACGCGACCGATGCCGGTGCCGACGTGCGCGTCGAGCTCGGGGACGTCCGTGACCCCGCGCTGCTCGCCGACCTCGCCGGGAGCGTCGACGTGCTCGTGTCGAACCCGCCCTACATCCCGCCCGACGCCGAGCCGGTCGACCCGGAGGTGCGGGACCACGACCCCGACCTCGCGCTCTACGGGGGCGGCGCCGACGGCCTCGACGTGCCCCGCGCGGTCGTCGCCGCCGCGCTGCGGCTGCTGCGCCCGGGCGGCCTGCTCGTGATGGAGCACGCCGAGGTCCAGGACGCCGCGGCCCGCGACGTCGCGCACGCGACCGGCGGCTTCGTCGACGTGTCGAGCCGCCCGGACCTGACCGGCCGTCCCCGCATGCTCGTGGCGCGCCGAGGCGTCGCCGGGGGAGCCGCGGACGTCCCCACGGGCACGTCCGGGACCGTCCTGGACGGACAGCCGGACGTGGGAGACTCCCCCTCGTGAGCGAGCGCATCCTGCCGGCGTCCGATCCGTCCACCTGGGGTCCCGCGATCGACGAGGCGGTCGCTGCGGTCTCCCGCGGCGCCCTCGTCGTCCTGCCGACGGACACCGTCTACGGCATCGGTGCCGACGCCTTCACCCCGCCCGCGGTGCAGGCCCTGCTCGACGCGAAGGGCCGCGGCCGGCAGATGCCGCCGCCCGTGCTCATGCCCGACGTCCGCACGCTCGACGGCCTCGCCACCGAGGTCTCCGCGGAGGCGCGCGCGCTCGCGGAGGCGTTCTGGCCCGGCGGGCTCACGCTCATCGTGCGCGCCCAGCCGTCGCTCGCGTGGGACCTGGGCGAGACGCACGGCACGGTCGCGCTGCGCGTGCCCGACCACCCGAGCGCGCTCGCGCTGCTGCGCCGCACCGGCCCGATGGCCGTGTCGAGCGCCAACCGGACCGGGTCGCCGGCCGCCGTCACCGCGCAGGACGCGTTCGACCAGCTCGGCGACGCCGTCGCCGTCTACCTCGACGCGGGTGACGCGCCCGGTCAGGTCGCCTCCACGATCGTCGACGCGACCGGCCCGACCCTGCGGCTCGTGCGCGCCGGTGCCCTCACGCTCGAGCAGCTCGCGGAGGTCGCCGCCGTCGAGCCGCCTGCCCCGCCCGCGGAGCCCGGCCCGTGAGGGTCTACCTCCTGGCGCTGTTCGTCGCGGCCTCGGTCACGTTCCTCATGACGCCGCTCGCGCGCTGGTGCGCGCTGCGCTGGGGTGCGATCACCGCGGTCCGCACGCGGGACGTGCACGCGATCCCGACCCCGCGGCTCGGCGGGATGGCGATGTTCGCCGGCATCCTCGTCGCGCTGCTCGTCTCGAGCCGGATGCCGTTCCTCGCGGGCGTGTACGACAACCCCCACCCGATCGTGGGCATCGTCGGCGGAGCGGCGCTCGTGGTCGCGCTCGGCGTCGCCGACGACATCTGGGACCTCGACTGGCTCACCAAGCTCATCGGCCAGGTGCTCGCCGCCGGTTTCCTGACCTGGCAGGGCGTGATCCTCTACCAGCTGCCCATCGCCGGCACGACGCTGCTGTCGAACCGCACCTGGGTCGTCATCACGATCCTCACCGTCGTCGTCGCGATGAACGCCGTGAACTTCGTCGACGGGCTCGACGGCCTCGCCGCGGGCGTGCTCGCGATCGGCGGCGCCGCCTTCTTCCTCTACTCGTACCAGCTCATCGTCGACGTCCGCCGCGACGACTACGCGAGCCTCGCGACGCTCGTGCTCGCCGTCCTCGTCGGCGCGTGCCTGGGATTCCTGCCGCACAACCTGTACCCCGCGCGCATCTTCATGGGCGACTCCGGGTCGATGCTGCTGGGCTTCGTGATGTCCGCCGCCGCGATCGTCATCACGGGCCAGATCGAGCTCGAGAGCGTCATGGACCGGCAGAAGTTCCCCGCGTACCTGCCGATGCTGCTGCCGTTCGCCGTGCTCGTGCTTCCGCTGCTCGACATGGCGCTCGCCGTCCTGCGGCGCGTCGGCCAGGGGAAGTCGCCGTTCCACCCCGACCGCATGCACCTGCACCACCGCCTGCTCGCGCTCGGCCACTCGCACCGGCGCTCGGTCGCGATCATGTACGTCTGGACGGGCGTCTTCGCGTTCGGCGTCGCCGCGCTCGTCGTGTGGTCGACGACGGCCGTGCTCGTCGCGTTCGGCGTCGGCGTGCTGGCCGCGACCCTGCTCACCCTCGGTCCCCTGCGGGACCGGTCCACCGCCCCACCCCTGGAGACACCGTGACGACCGACCCGGCCGACCGCCCCGACGTCCCCGAGCCCGCCACGACCGCCCCCGCGCGGCAGCCCGGCACCACGGGAGCCGCGGCGGACGCCGTCTTCCGCACCGCGCTGCGCGACACGCTCCTGCTCCTCGGTGCGCTCACCGTCCTCGGCGTCGGCATCGGCTGGCTCGTCGCGGGCCTGCCCGGGGTGTGGGGCGCGCTCATCGGTGTCGGGCTCGCGCTCGTGTTCTCGGGCACGACCGTCGTGTCGATGCTCGCCACGTCGCACTCGTCGCCGCAGAAGATGGCGGCCGTCGTCATGGGCGCGTGGCTCGGCAAGGTGATCGTCGTGATCGTCGTCCTCGCGCTCCTCCGCGACCTCGACTTCTACTCGAAGCCGGTCCTCGCCGCGGTGCTCGCGGCGGGCGTCCTCGGGTCGGCCTACCTGGACTACCGGGCGGTCTCGCGCGGGCGCGTCCCGTACGTCGAGCCCTCCGCCTGACACCCGCTCCCCGCCTCTCGCGCGCCTCGCGCGCGGGGGCGGCAGCACGTCGTCCGGGCCCGCCCGGACCCGCCACGCGGGCGCGCTCCGCCGGATGGGTCGAAGGTCCCCCGGGGAGGGCGGACGGCGGTGCAGGAGCGGCGGATTCATAGGTTAGGCTTCCTGCCATCCATGACGGCCAGGTGCCGCTCGCATGCCCACGACGACGCGGGCCGCGGTGCATCACGACCACCAGGAGCTCGCTCTGTCCAGCCTCGCGATGATCGCGCCGTTCGCCACGCACGAGGGCGAGAGCGGTGGATTCCATGCGCCGTCGATCACGGACTTCTTCCCGCCGCCGATCCTGTTCGAAGGCACGATCTTCGAGTTCAACCGGATCCAGATGGTGCGGGTCATCGCGGCCGTCGCGCTCGTCGTGATCATGGTCATCGCGGCGAAGCGCGCGAAGCTGGTCCCGGACCGCTTCCAGAACGGCATCGAGCTCCTGCTCGACTTCGTCCGCGTCAACGTCGCGGAGGAGATCCTCGGCAAGGACCGTGCGCGCAAGTACGTGCCGCTGCTGACGACGCTGTTCTTCGCGATCCTCGCGTTCAACATCACGGGCATCATCCCGGGCCTCAACATCGCCGGGACGTCGCTGATCGGCCTGCCGGTCGTGCTCGCGCTGTGGGTCTACGTCATGTACCTCGGCGCCGGCGTCAAGGCGCACGGCGTGGGCGGCTTCCTCAAGGCCAGCCTGTTCCCCCCGGGCGTGCCGTGGTTCATGTACGTCCTGCTGACGCCGATCGAGTTCCTCACGGTCTTCATCATCCGGCCCGCCACGCTGGCGATCCGACTCATGGCCAACATGGTCGCCGGGCACCTCATGCTCGTGCTCTGCTTCTCGGCCACCCAGTACTTCATCTTCGAGGCCGCGCCCGCCATGAAGGCGTTCGGCGCCCTGACCTTCGTCTCGGGCTTCGCGATGACGCTGTTCGAGGCGTTCGTCGCCGCGCTGCAGGCGTACATCTTCGTCGTCCTGACGGCCGTCTACATCAGCCTGTCGGTCGAAGAGGAACACTGACCGTCGTCCCCACCCCCGAGGGCCCCCGCGGTCCTCACCCCACGATCGAGTAGCCGGCCGACCGGTCGGGTACCCAACGGAAGGAACGAGCAACCGTGGCTCTTGCGGACACCAGCACCATCCTCGCGGCGGCGGACGCCGTCTCGGGCAACATCGCGACCGTCGGCTACGGCCTCGCCGTCATCGGCCCCGGTATCGGTCTGGGCATCCTCATCGGCAAGACGATCGAGGGCATCGCCCGCCAGCCCGAGGTCGCCGGCCAGCTGCGCACGACGATGTTCATCGGTATCGGCTTCGTCGAGGTCCTCGGCCTCCTCGGCCTGATCACGGGCTTCCTCTTCCCGTGAGCCTCGCCGCGCTCCCCGCGGCCTTCGTGACGGCCGCGGAAGGGGGCGAGGAGGTTCAGGGCATCGACCTGATCATCCCCGCTCCGTACGACATCTTCTGGTCGTCGGTCGTCCTGCTGATCATCGCGATCGCGTTCTACAAGTACGCGCTCCCGAAGTTCCAGGCGATCCTCGACGAGCGCACCGCCAAGATCGAGGGCGGTCTGGCCAAGGCCGAGCTGGCCCAGGCCGAGGCCGCCGCCGCTCGTGACGAGTACCAGGCACAGCTCCAGGAGGCCCGTACCGAGGCCGCTCGCATCCGCGAGGAGGCACGCGGCGAGGGCAGCCAGATCGTCGCCGAGGCGCGCACCAAGGCGTCCGAGGAGGCCGCACGCCTCACGGAGACCGCGCACCGCCAGATCGAGGCCGAGCGTCAGCAGGCCGCCGTCCAGCTCAAGCAGGACGTCGGGACCCTCGCGACCGAGCTCGCGTCGAAGATCGTCGGCGAGGCCCTGGAGGACGAGGTGCGCCAGTCGCGCGTCGTCGACCGGTTCCTCGACGAGCTCGCCGCCAACACCGCCAGCACGGCGGACGCAGGTAAGGGGAACTGATGCGCGGGACGAGTCGGGCGTCGCTGGCGGCGGCCGAGGAGCGGTGGGAGCCGGTCCTCGATGCTGCCGGTGCGCAGTCGTCGGAGCTCGGCGAGCAGCTGTTCGCCCTGGTCGACGCGCTGGACTCCTCCGGCTCGCTGCGCCGGACGCTGGCCGACCCGTCGATCGACGGCGACGCCAAGGCCGGGCTCGTCGGGCGCCTGCTCGCCGCTGCCGACCCCCGGGTCGTCGACGCGGCCCAGGGGCTCGTCCGGTCGCGCTGGTCGGCCGACGAGGACCTGACCGAGGCGACCGAGCACCTCGCGTTCCACGCGGTGCTCGCCACGGCCGAGGCCGACGGCTCCCTGGCCCGCGTCGAGGAGGAGCTCTTCCGCTTCTCGCGCGCGCTCGCCGGGCAGCGCGAGGTGCGTCGGACGCTGTTCGACACGACCGTGCCGGCCGCGGCTCGCGCGAAGCTCGTCGAGGACATCCTCGCCGGGCGGACGTCGCCGGTGACCGCGACGCTCGCGAAGCGGCTCGCCGCCGCCCCGCGCGGCCGTCGCTACGTCGCGGCGCTCGGCCACCTCGCGGACCTCATCGCGGCCCGCCGGCAGCGGCAGGTCGCGACGGTGTCGACGGCCACGCCGCTGAGCGCCGCGCAGCGTGACCGGCTCGCCGAGATCCTCGAGCGCGCCTACGGGCGGGTCGTGCAGCTCAACGTGGTGCTCGACCCGCACGTGCTCGGTGGCCTGCGCGTGCAGGTCGGCCCTCAGGTCGTGGACGCGACCGTGCTGGCGCGTCTCGCCGACGCCCGACGACGACTTGCCAGCTGACCGGTGCCCGCCCCCGCGAGTGCACCCATGACCTGTGAGACCGCACGCACCGCGTGCGTCCGATGAGGAGAAGGAACAATGGCTGAGCTGACGATCCGGCCGGAGGAGATCCGGGCCGCGCTGGACAGCTTCGTGAAGAGCTACGAGCCGAGCGGTGCGGTGTCCGAAGAGGTCGGCCGCGTCACGCTGGCCGGCGACGGCATCGCGCAGGTCGAGGGTCTGCCGGGCGCGATGGCGAACGAGCTGCTGCGCTTCGAGGACGGGACGCTCGGCCTCGCGCTGAACCTCGACGTCCGCGAGATCGGTGTCGTCGTCCTCGGCGAGTTCACCGGCATCGAGGAGGGCCAGGAGGTCCGCCGGACCGGCGAGGTGCTCTCGGTGCCCGTCGGCGACGGCTACCTGGGCCGCGTCGTCGACCCGCTCGGCCAGCCGATCGACGGCCTCGGCGAGATCGCGACCGAGGGTCGTCGTGCCCTCGAGCTGCAGGCCCCCGGCGTCATGGCCCGCAAGTCGGTCCACGAGCCGCTGCAGACCGGCATCAAGGCCATCGACTCGATGATCCCGATCGGCCGTGGCCAGCGTCAGCTGATCATCGGCGACCGCCAGACGGGCAAGACGGCGATCGCGATCGACACGATCATCAACCAGAAGGCGAACTGGGAGTCGGGCGACCCGACCAAGCAGGTCCGCTGCATCTACGTCGCCATCGGCCAGAAGGGCTCGACCATCGCCTCCGTGCGTGGCGCCCTCGAGGAGGCCGGCGCGCTCGAGTACACGACGATCGTCGCGGCTCCCGCGTCCGACCCCGCCGGCTTCAAGTACCTGGCGCCCTACACCGGCTCGGCCATCGGCCAGCACTGGATGTACGGCGGCAAGCACGTCCTCATCGTGTTCGACGACCTGTCGAAGCAGGCCGAGGCGTACCGCGCCGTGTCGCTGCTGCTGCGCCGCCCGCCGGGCCGCGAGGCGTACCCCGGTGACGTCTTCTACCTGCACTCCCGCCTGCTGGAGCGTTGCGCGAAGCTCTCGGACGAGCTGGGCGCGGGCTCGATGACCGGCCTGCCGATCATCGAGACCAAGGCGAACGACGTGTCGGCGTACATCCCGACCAACGTCATCTCGATCACCGACGGCCAGATCTTCCTCCAGTCCGACCTGTTCAACGCCGACCAGCGTCCCGCGGTCGACGTCGGCATCTCGGTCTCCCGCGTCGGCGGTGCCGCGCAGGTCAAGGCGATGAAGTCGGTCTCCGGCACGCTCAAGCTCGACCTGGCGCAGTTCCGCTCGCTCGAGGCGTTCGCGATGTTCGCGTCCGACCTCGACGCGACGTCGCGCGCCCAGCTCGCCCGTGGCGCACGCCTCACCGAGCTGCTCAAGCAGGGCCAGTACTCGCCGTTCCCGGTCGAGGACCAGGTCGCGTCGATCTGGGCCGGCACCAAGGGCAAGCTCGACGACGTCCCGGTCGAGGACGTGCGCCGCTTCGAGTCCGAGCTGATCGACCACCTGCGCCGCAACACCGAGGTGCTCACCACGATCGCGTCGACGGGCAAGCTCGACGACGAGACGACGGACGCCCTCGCGAAGGCGGTCGACGACTTCCGCGACGGCTTCCTCAAGGGAGACGGCACCCCGCTCGTCGGCAAGGCGGACGAGGCGGCGGACGTCGAGGTCGAGCAGGAGCAGATCGTCCGGCAGAAGAAGGCCTGACGTGGCCGGATCGCAGCGCGTCTACAAGCAGCGGATCAAGTCCACCCAGTCGCTCAAGAAGATGTTCCGGGCGCAGGAGCTGATCGCTGCGTCCCGCATCGGCAAGGCGCGGGACCGCGTGAGCATGGCGTCGCCGTACTCGCGGGCGATCACGCGCGCCGTCTCGGCGGTCGCGACGCACTCCAACGTGTCCCACCCGTTCCTCGTGGAGCGGTCGGACACGAAGCGCGTCGCGGTCCTGCTCGTCGCCTCCGACCGCGGCATGGCGGGCGCCTACTCGGCGTCCGTGATCCGCGAGACGGAGCGGCTCATCGCACGGCTCGAGGGCGAGGGCAAGCAGGTCGCCCTCTACGTCTCGGGTCGTCGTGCGGTGACCTACTACACGTTCCGTGGGCGCGAGCTCGTGGCGCAGTGGTCGGGTCACTCGGACGCACCGTCCCCCGACGTCGCCCGGGAGATCGCGGACACGCTGCTCGACGCGTTCCGCGCCCCGGCCGAGGAGGGCGGCATCGCCGAGGTGCACGTCGTCTACACGCAGTTCGTCAACATGGTGACGCAGCGTCCGCGCGTCGTCCGGATGCTGCCGCTCGAGGTCGTCGAGGGCGTCGCGCCCGCCGACGACAAGGGTGCGCTGCCGCTGTACGACTTCGAGCCGAACCCCGAGGTCGTGCTCGACGCGCTCCTGCCGCGCTACGTGCGGTCGCGGATCTTCGCGGCGCTGCTCCAGGCCGCGGCCTCGGAGCTCGCGGCCCGTCAGCGCGCGATGCACACCGCGACGGACAACGCCGAGGACCTCATCCGCACGTACACCCGCCTGGCGAACCAGGCCCGCCAGGGCGAGATCACCCAGGAGATCAGCGAGATCGTGTCGGGCGCCGACGCGCTCGCGTCGGCCTCCTGACCCCGACCGCACGACCCCAGACCATGCCGGAGCGCCGCTCCGGACGAGCGAAGCGAGGCCAGACATGACCGCCACCACCGTCGACGAGACGGCCGCCACCGCCGGCACGCCCGGCGTGGGTCGGGTCGCCCGCGTCATCGGTCCGATCGTGGACATCGAGTTCCCCGCGGACCAGATCCCCGAGCTCTACAACGCGCTGCAGGTCGACATCGACCTGTCGGCCCAGGGTGAGGGCGAGGGCGCCTTCACGATGACGCTCGAGGTCGCCCAGCACCTCGGTGACTCGCTCGTCCGCGCCATCGCGCTCAAGCCGACGGACGGCCTCGTCCGGGGCGCGCAGGTGCGCGACACCGGCGCGCCGATCTCGGTGCCCGTCGGTGACGTCACCAAGGGCAAGGTCTTCAACGTCATCGGCGAGGTGCTCAACGCCGAGCCGGGCGAGACCATCGAGATCACCGAGCGCTGGCCGATCCACCGCAAGGCGCCGGCCTTCGACCAGCTCGAGTCGAAGACCACGATGTTCGAGACCGGCATCAAGGTCATCGACCTGCTGACGCCGTACGTGCAGGGCGGGAAGATCGGCCTGTTCGGCGGTGCGGGCGTCGGCAAGACGGTCCTCATCCAGGAGATGATCCAGCGCGTCGCCCAGAACCACGGCGGTGTGTCGGTGTTCGCCGGTGTCGGCGAGCGCACGCGTGAGGGCAACGACCTCATCGTCGAGATGGAGGAGGCGGGCGTCTTCGACAAGACGGCTCTCGTCTTCGGCCAGATGGACGAGCCGCCGGGCACGCGTCTGCGCGTCGCCCTGTCCGCGCTGACGATGGCGGAGTACTTCCGCGACGTCGCCAAGCAGGACGTGCTGCTGTTCATCGACAACATCTTCCGGTTCACGCAGGCCGGTTCCGAGGTCTCGACGCTGCTCGGCCGCATGCCGTCCGCGGTGGGCTACCAGCCGAACCTCGCCGACGAGATGGGTCTGCTGCAGGAGCGCATCACCTCCACGCGTGGTCACTCGATCACGTCGCTCCAGGCGATCTACGTCCCCGCGGACGACTACACCGACCCGGCCCCGGCGACGACGTTCGCGCACCTCGACGCGACGACCGAGCTGTCGCGTGAGATCGCGTCGCGCGGTCTGTACCCCGCCGTGGACCCGCTGGCCTCGACGTCGCGCATCCTCGACCCGCGCTACGTGGGCCAGGAGCACTACGACGTGGCGACGCGCGTGAAGTCGATCCTCCAGCGCAACAAGGAGCTGCAGGACATCATCGCGATCCTCGGCGTCGACGAGCTGTCCGAGGAGGACAAGACCGTCGTCGCGCGGGCGCGCCGCATCCAGCAGTTCCTCTCGCAGAACACCTACATGGCCGAGAAGTTCACCGGCGTCGAGGGCTCGACGGTCCCGGTGTCGGAGACGGTCGAGGCGTTCAAGAAGATCGCGGACGGCGAGTTCGACCACATCGCCGAGCAGGCGTTCTTCAACATCGGCGGGCTCGAGGACCTCGAGCGCAACTGGGCCCGCATCCAGAAGGAGTACGGCGTCTGAGACCCGTCCGTCCCGCGCCCGGCCGCAACGCCGGGCGCGGGAGGTCGGTTCTCCGCCGACGGCGCGTCGCAGGGCGCGCCGCCCCCGCATCGAACGTGAAGGAGGAGGTCCGTGGCTGACCTCGAGGTCGACCTCGTCGCGACCGACGGCAAGGTCTGGTCGGGCACCGCTCGTCAGGTGTCGGCGCCGGCCGCCGACGGTGAGATCGGCATCCTCGCCGGCCACACCCCGATCCTGTCGGTGCTCCGCCCCGGCGAGGTCCGGGTCCAGCCGGTCGGCGGCGGCGAGCCGCTGCGCTGGCACGTGGACGGCGGCTTCCTGTCCGTCGACTCCGACACCGTGACCGTCGTCGTCGACACGGTCGCGTCCGGCACCCGACCGGCCTCCGCCGGCGACACGCACTGAGGTCGACGCGACGGTGAGCCCCGTGGTCGTCGGCCTGCTGATCGGCGCTGCCGCGCTGCTCCTGGCCGTCGTGCTCATGTGGGTCTCGCGCGTGCACGCGCTCGAGCGGCGGGTGGGCTCGTTCCGGTGCGCCGTCGGCCGGTCCGAGTCCGGACCGTGGTCGCTCGGCATCGCCCAGTACGGCTCCCAGCGGCTCTACTGGTGGCGGCGCTGGTCGCTCGCGCCCCGCCCGTCGCTGCGCTGGGACCGCTCCGGTCTGGCCGTCGTCGAACGCGTCGCGGGGACGCACCCGAGCGGCGCCGACGTCGTCGTCGTCACCTGCCGCGTGAGCGGCCGCACGGTCCACCTCATGATGGCGCCCGACGCGTACGCGGGGCTCACCTCGTGGATCGAGGCGACGCCGTCGCACGTCGGCTCGGTGATCTGAGGGCTCCGTCCCCCCGCCGTACGCCCCGTCTTCACAGAAGGTCGTCGTCCATGCGTCTCGTCGTCGCCTCGTGCGCCGCCCGGTACAGCGGCCGGCTCAACGCCCACCTCCCGCGGGCGACGCGTCTGCTCGTCGTCAAGGCCGACGGCAGCGTGCTGCTGCACTCCGACGGCGGCTCGTACAAGCCGCTCAACTGGATGAGCCCACCCTGCACGATGGCGGTGGGGGAGCCCGACGACGAGTCCCGCGCTGCGGGCGTCACGGCCGTGTGGACCGTGCAGCACACGAAGTCCGACGACCGGCTCGAGATCGACCTGTACGACGTCCTGCACGACTCGGCGCACGACCTCGGCGTCGATCCCGGTCTCGTGAAGGACGGTGTCGAGGCGCACCTCCAGGAGCTCCTGGCCGCGCAGATCCTGCTGCTCGGCGACGGGCACACGCTCGTGCGCCGCGAGTACCCGACGGCGATCGGCCCGGTCGACATCCTCGCGAAGGACCCGCTGGGCGGCACCGTCGCCGTCGAGATCAAGCGCCGCGGCGACATCGACGGCGTCGAGCAGCTCACCCGCTACCTCGAGCTGCTCAACCGCGACCCGCTGCTCGCTCCCGTGCGCGGCGTGTTCGCGGCGCAGGAGATCAAGCCGCAGGCCCGCGTCCTCGCGACGGACCGCGGCATCTCGTGCCTGGTGCTGGACTACGACGCCATGCGCGGCGTCGACGACGTCGACTCGCGCCTCTTCTAGACCGCCCTACGCCCTACGCCCTACGCCCTACGCCCTCCGGCTCCGATGCCGGACGGTGTGCGTCGCGCGTCACACCACCCCCCGCTCCGCGCTCGCGCCTGCTGCGCTACCGTGTTGAACACGTTCAGTTGAACATGTTCAATCGTGAGGAGCTGGGGCATGGACGAGGCGGAGACCCGTCGCGACGTGGCGCGTGAGGCGCCGGACGGCGACATGCTCGCGGCTGGTGAGGTGCCGGAAGCCGTCGAGGTGCCGGAGAGCGAGAGCGACGAGGTGCGGGGGGCCGACGAGGTGCCGGAGCCCCGCGCGGTGCGTGGGGCCCGCGAGGTGCGCGACACGCGTGCGCTCGTCCGGGCCACGGCGCTGCGGCTGTTCCGGGAACGCGGCTACGCGGCGACGACGATGCGGCTCGTCGCGCAGGAGGCGGGTGTCGCGACCGGAAACGCCTACTACCACTTCGCGTCGAAGGACCACCTCGTCCAGGAGCTCTACCTCGACGTGACGCAGGACCACGCGCGGCGCTCCGCGGCGATGCTCGCCGCGGGCGGTGATCTTCCGACGCTGCTGCGTGGCGTGCTGCACGCCGGCCTGGACGCGTTCGCCGGGTACCACGCGTTCGGGACGGAGTTCATCACCGTGGCGATCCGGCCCACGTCGGCGGCGAGCCCCTTCTCCCCGGCGTCCCGCGGCGCGCGCGCGACCAGCGACGACGTGTTCCGCCAGGTCGTCGACGCCGCCGCACCCGCGGTACCGCGCCACCTGCGCGCCGACCTGCCCGAGCTCCTGTGGCTCGCGCAGCTCGGCGTCACCCTGTTCTGGGTGCACGACGGGTCGCCCGACCAGCGGCGCACGCGCGCGCTCGTCGACGGGGCGGCACCGCTCGTGGGCCGCCTCGTGAGCCTCGCGCGGCTCCCTGTCGCCCGGCGCGTCACGGACGACCTGCTGCACCTCGTGCGCGAGGCGATGCGGGTCGAGGACGACGACGTCGGGCGCGCGGGCGACGCGAGCGGACGGGAAACCGCCGACGCGCACGTCGTGGGTGGCGGCGGGGCGCGGCGGGCAGGCACGGTGAGCGCCGACGTGCGGTCGCCGGGCGGCGGGTCGGCGGACGGCGCGTGAGCACCGACGTGCTGGGAGCCCCCGCGCTGACCGTCGTCCACGTGGTCGTCGGGATCGGTGCGGCGGTCGTCGTGCCGCTCGGTCTGCGCCTGCTCGGAGCCCACGTGGTCCCGCGTCCCGGGTCCGCGTGGTGGCCGCTCGCCGGCCTCGCCGCGGGCGTGAGCGTCTGGATCCCCGTGGGGCCGGTCGCGGCGGTGCTAGCGACTCCGTTGGCGCTGGCGGGCCTGGTGCTCGCGGCGGCGAGCGTGCGGGTCCTGGTGCGCCCGCCCGTGACGCTGGACGTGCGGGTGCGCCGCTGGGCGGTCGCCACCGCACTGGTCACGCCCGCGATCGGGGCGGCCGCGCTCGTCACGGAACGCGCGGGGTGGGGGCTGCTCGGCTTCGGTGGCACGTACCTGACGCTCACCGTCCCGCACATGCTGTTCGCCGGGTTCGGTGCATGCCTCGTGACGGGCCTCGTGGCGGGGGTCGCACCGAGCCGCGCGGCCGACGTCGCGGCGGGCGCTGTCCCGCTCGGGGTGCTGCTCGTGCTCGGCGGCTACTTCGTGTCGGACACCGCGGAGCTCGTCGGCGCCGTCGTGCTCACGGTCGCGCTGTGGTGCGCCGCCGCCGCGGTGCTGCGCGGGTCGTCGCGCGTGACGGGCGCGGGGGGCGCCTCGGCCCTCGAGGCGCGGCGCGCACGGGTGCTGCTCCGCATGGGCGCCGCGGTCGTCGTCCTCGCGATGCTGCCGGCGCTGTGGTGGGCCGTGGGCGAGGCCTTCGGGCTGCCGCACCCGGGGCTCGACGTCATGGTCACGACGCACGGCGTCGCCAACGCGCTGGGGTTCGTCGTGTGCACGCTCGTCGGGCTCGCCGTGCTCGGGCACCGCTCGTCGCCGAACCCGGGCACCGCGGACGACCGCGGTCTCGGTCGAGACGCCGGTGCGCACCCACGCGTCCCGCGCGAGGCACGTGGTCGCGACGCCGACCTCCGGCATGGCGCAGGTGGTCGCGACGCGGGCGGCCGCCACGGCGAGGTCGGTCGTGGCTCGGGTGTCCCGCACGGCGACGTCGGTCGCGGCGACGGCCTCACGTACGCCGAGGTGGGAGCCACGCTGCGCGGCGACCGCCCCGCGGGCTACCGGTGCACGGCCAGGCGGTGGCGCGTCGCCGCGCACGCCACGGCCGAGGAGGCGGCCGCGCTCGGCGACGACCTGCTGGCGTGGCGGATCCAGGCGGAGGCGGGCGTCCGCGTCGAGGCCGACGGTCCGGCGCGACGGGGGGTGCGCGTCGTGAGCCGTCCGGGCGTCGGGCGGCTGCGTCTGACGGCGCCGTGCGTCGTGGTGGCCGTCGACGAGGCCGCGTGCCACACCGCGTTCGCGTACGGCACCCTGCCGGGACACCCGTTCCGCGGGGAGGAGCTGTTCGCGGTCGAGCGGGGCGCCGACGGGAGCGTGTGGTTCGTCGTGGAGGCGTTCTCCCTGCCGACCGCGTGGTGGACGCGCGTGGCGTGGCCGGTCGTCGGCGTCGGGCAGCACGCGTACGCCCGGGCGCTCGCCGGCGCCGCGCGACGTCTGCACCGCGCGCGGACGGCCTCGCGCACCACCGCACCCCTCGCAGGCGGGGGCGACCGGTGACGGGCGCGGCACCGTCGTGGGGTCCGGCGGCGGAGGGGCACGGGGTGGACCCGACCGGCGCACCCGCACCCGCACCCGCACCCGCACCCGCACCCGCACCGGAGCCGCCGCGGAGCGCGGCGTGGCACGCCGGGCTGGTGCGCGGACCCGCGCGGGTCGCCCTGCTGTGCGCGCTCTGCTGGGTGGTGGCGACGGCGCTGAGCCTCGTCTACGTCCTCGTGTCGGTCGCGGTGAGGGGCTTCCGGGCGGTCGCGGGCGGCGCGGGCGGACCGGGCGGCGACGTCGAGGGCGCCGCGATGCTGCTCGTCTACCTGCCGGTCGTCTGGCTCTTCGCGATCGTGCCGGTCGTGGTCGTGGGATGGCCGGCGGGCCTCGGACTCGCGTGGCTTCTCCGGCGTCGCGCGCGCGAGGTCGAGCACGTCGTCGCGTTCGCCGCGGTGGGTGCCGTGCTGGCCACGGCGCTGGTCCGGCCGCCGGTGACGGGTGGGTGGCCCGAAGCGCTCCTCGTGGGCGCCGTCGTGGCGTCGCTGGGCGCGGCGGGGGCCGGCGGCGGACGCTGGTGGGCGGGCGCGGTCCTCCGCCGCCGGGCTGCTCGCGGTGAGCTGGCCCACCGCCCGGGGATCGCCCCGCCTCCCCCGTGGTGGTGATGACGTCGACGGCGCCGACGCGGCACCGGCCACGGGCGGCACGCGGGTGCGGCAGGATGCTCGCGTGAGCGTCGACTCCTCCCACGACCCCGCCGGCCCGACCGGCTCCGCACCGCTCGTCCTGCGCGGACGGGTCGTGACCCCGGCCCGGGTGCTGGACGACGGCGTCGTCGTCGTCGAGGGCGCGTCGATCGCGTGGGTCGGACCCGCGGACCGGGTCCCGGCTCCCTGGCGCGCCCCGGGGGAGGCCGTCGGCACGCTCCTGCCGGGCCTGGTGGACGTGCACTGCCACGGCGGCGGCGGTGCGAGCTTCCCCGACGCGGCTGACGTCGAGACGGCGCGCACGGCGGCGCACGAGCACCTGCGGCACGGCACGACGAGCCTGGTCGCGTCGCTCGTGACGGCGCCGCGTGACGTCCTGCTCGGGCGGACGGCGGTGCTGGCCGACCTCGCCGACGCGGGCGACGTCGTGGGGATCCACCTCGAGGGACCGTTCCTGTCGGCGGACCGCTGCGGGGCCCAGAACCCCGACGACATGCGGCCGGGCGACGCGGCGCTCGTCGCGGAGGTGGCCGCGGCCGCCCGCGGCCATCTCGTGACGATGACGGTCGCGCCGGAGGTGCCGGGCGTCGCGGACGGGAGCGGGACGGCGGACGCGCGCGCGGACGTGCTCGCGGCGCTCGTCGCCGCGAGGGCGCTGCCGTCGGTCGGCCACACGGACGCGTCGGCGGCGCAGGTCGACGTGGCCGTCGACCGGGCGTTCGACCTCCTGGCGTCGGCGCCGGCGGCGCGGTCGGGGCGCCTGACGGCGACGCACCTGTTCAACGGCATGCGCCCGCTGCACCACCGCGACCCGGGGCCGATCGCGGCGTGCCTGGCGGCGGCGGCGCGGGGCGAGCTCGTCGTCGAGCTCGTGGCCGACGGCACGCACCTCGCCGACGACACGGTGCGCGCGGTCCTCGACCTCGTCGGTCCGGGGTCCGTCGCGCTGGTGACCGACGCGATGGCGGCCGCCGGGATGCCCGACGGCGACTACCGCCTGGGCCCGATGGCCGTCCGCGTGGCCGACGGGGTCGCACGGATCGTCGAGGCCGAAGGGCCGACGCCGCCGGGCGGCGGCGCGATCGCGGGCGGTGTCGCCCACCTGCTCGACGTCGTGCGGAACGTCGTCGCGGCGGGCGTGCCGCTCGAGGACGCGGTGCTCGCGGCGGCGACGACGCCCGCCGACGTGCTGGGTCGGCGCGACCTGGGCGCCCTCGTCGCGGGCCGGCGGGCCGACGTCGTGGTCGTCGACGACGCGCTCGCACCGGTGCGGGTCATGCGCGCGGGCGCCTGGGTGGCCTGACCGGCGGGGCGACGGTCGTCGTGGTGCGGGACGACGGGTTGACGGTGATGCGCGACCCGGAGGGCAACGAGTTCTGCGTCGAGTGACGCCCCGCCACCGGCCGGACCCGGCCGACGGACGTCGGACGGCACCGGGCACCCGCTGACGCCGCGTCGTCCGCCCGGGGAGCGGGCGGTCAGCCCGCGCGCGTCCCCCGCACCTCGCTGAGCCGGACGGCGCCGTCGAGCACGAGCCGCACGTCGGTCTCGCCCCAGGTCGGCAGCGTGGTGCGCGGCGTCGCGCCCACCGTGTGCCAGGCCCACCGGTCGGTGCCGTCGGGGACGGCCGCGGTCGCGACCCGTTCCCAGCGCCGTCCTTCGCGCACCTCGACGTGGACGGCGGCGTCGCCGGGCCCGGAGCGGGCGACGGTGAGCTCGAGCCCGCCGACGCCGTGCAGGTCGACGTCGCGCAGCAGCACCCACCCGGAGCCGGCGCCGGGGGCGACCTCGACGGCGGTGCCCGCGTCACGGTCGCGGGGGACCAGCCGGACGTCGGCGCGCTCGTCGTGGTCGACGGCGCGCACCCAGCCGTCGAGCAGGGTGCGCGGCGGGACGGGCGTCCCGGCGACCTTGAGGTCGGCGACGAGCGGCAGGTCACCGGACGACGACCCGGCGTGCAGCTCGTACCCGCCGGGCTCGACGACGAACGACCCGCTCGTGACGTCCCACACGGCGAGGCCGGCGACGGCGACGGCGAGCGCGACCTCGCGCGTCTCGCCGGGCTCGAGGCGGACGCGCTCGAAGCTCACGAGGCTGCGTCGCGGGTAGGGCAGCCGGTGCCCGGGTGCGGCGGCGTAGACCTGGACGAGCTCCTCGGCGACGCGGTCGCCGGTGTTCTGCACGATGACGCGCGCGGTGGCGACGGACAGCTCGTCGAGGTCGTCCTCGGCGTCGACGGTCAGGCCGAGGTACTCGACGGCGCTGTAGGTGAGCCCGTGCCCGAAGGCCCAGCGCGCCGGGTGCGGGGCGTACCAGTAGGTGTGGCCGCCGCCGATCGGGTCGTGGTCGAACAGGTCGCCGACGTGCGCCTCGTCGGCGGGCCACTGCTGCGTGAGGCGTCCGGTGGGCTCGACGTCGCCGGTGAGCACGTCGACGAGCCCGTGCCCGAGCTCCTGCCCGGCGTGCGCGGTCCAGACGACGGCGGAGGTGGCGTCGCCGAGGTCGCCGAGCACGTAGGGGTACGACGAGACGACGGTGAGGACGGTCGACGGGTTGGCGTCGAGCACGGTGCGCGCGAGCTCGGCCTGCGCGTGGGGGAGCCGCAGGTGGGGGCGGTCCTCGGTCTCGCGCCCGAGCAGGTGCGGGTCGTTGCCGACGGCGACGACGACGACGTCCGCGTCGCGGGCCGCGGCTGCGGCGAGCGCGTGCCCGGAGTGCACGGTGCGGACGGTGAACCGCTCGGCGTGCTGCGGGTCGGCGGCGTCGGCGACGAGGACGCCGCCGTCGCGCTGCACGACGACCCAGCGTCCCGACCCGACGTGCTGGACGGAGACGGTGCCGTCGCCGTGGTCGTGCACGCGGAACGACTCCTGGACGACCCACCCGCCGACGCGGTCGGCGTCGGCGTGCAGGATCCACCGCGCCCCGGTCCACAGCCGGCCGGTGCGCCGCGACCGCAGCGTGTGCAGGCCCTCGCCCCACGACGTGAGGTCGACGTGCGTGTCCTCGTCGGCGCGCGGGGCGTCGGCGACGAGGACGCCGTCGTCGCCCGGCCGCACGTACCGGCCGGTCGTGACGGAGCGCAGCGCGACGCGGTCGGCGCCGTCGACGAGCGTCACGCGGTCCGCGCCGAGCCGCGCGGCCAGGGCGTCCGCGAGCGTGACCGTGTACGGCGGCGTGCCGGAGTACCAGTCGGTGCAGACCTGGTCGGCGTGCGGTCCGACGACGGCGACGCGCACGCCGTCGCGCAGCGGCAGCACACCGTCGTTCTCGAGGACGACGACGCCCGCGGCGGCCGCCCGCCGGGCGAGCGTGCGGTGCGCGGGCAGGTCGATCGCGTCCGCGCCGATCCCGGCCCACGGGTCGAGGTCGGGGTCGAGCTCGCCGGTCGCGAGCCGGAGCTCGAGCTGGCGCAGCACGGCGCGGTCGACGTCGGCCTCGTCGAGCAGCCCGGCGTCCAACGCGGCCCGGACCCGTCCGATCGTGATCGACGAGTCCGCGTCGTGGTCGGTGAACGAGTCGACGCCGGCCCGGAGCGCGGCGGCGGCGGCGGTCGCGTGGTCGGCGTGGTAGCGCTCGCCCGTGACGAGGTTGCTCGGCGCACCGGCGTCGGAGACGACGAGCAGGAACCCGTCGCGCTCGTCCCGCAGCGCGTCGACCAGGTCCTTCGAGACGTGCGTCGGGCGCCCGTTGACGAGGTTGTAGGACGGCATCACGGCGCCGACGACGCCCGCGCGCAGCGGCCCGAGGAACGCGGGCAGCTCGTACTCGTGCAGCGCGCGCGGCGGGAGCTGGGCGCTCAGGACCGCACGGTCGGTCTCCACGCTGTACGCGAGCAGGTGCTTGAGGGTCGGGACCGTCCGCCAGTAGACGGGGTGGTCGCCGCGCAGCCCGCGCGCGTAGGCGGTCGCGAGCGTCGCGGTGAGGTGCGGGTCCTCGGAGAAGCCCTCCTCGTTGCGGCCCCACCGCGGGTGCCGCAGCGGGTTGACGACGGGTGCCCAGACGTTGAGCGACACGGTCGGGTCGGCCGCGTGCTTGGCGCGGACCTCGGTGCCGACGACCTCGCCGACCTGCGTGAGCAGGTCGAGGTCCCACGTCGCGGCCAGCCCGACGGGCTGCGGGAACGTCGTCGCGGTGCCGAGCCACGCGACGCCGTGCAGGGCCTCGGTGCCGGTGCGGAACTCGGCGAGCCCGAGCCGGGGGACGGCGGGCACGCGCTGGTGCAGGAATGCGAGCCTCTCGTCGAGCGTGAGGCGCTGCAGCAGGTCGCGGGCGCGGTCGCCCAGGGGGAGCGCGGGGTCGCGGAACGGCGGGGTGGGCGGGGCGTCGTCGGCCACGGGGTCCTCACGGTGGGTCGGGTCGAGCGGGCGGGCGGCGTCGACGGGCCGGTGCTCCGTCGCCCGGCCTGACGAAGCCGCTGGTTGAACCGTTTCGACGATCGTCACGGGCCCCTGTGGGCTGTCACCATCGCCGGAGTTCGACGGACTCGCGCCGTTCATGGTGGTCCACGACGCCGGATCAGGCAAGGCCGTCACCGCCACGGACCGACCCTTGCCCGACGATTCGTTCATGCCGTACATTTCCCGCGATCGAACCGCTTCGATGCGCGATCCCGCCTCACGAGGAAGTGAAGGACGAAGATGACCCCTCCCCTCCAGCTCGGCCGCGTCGGCGACGTGGCTGTCGACCGGCGCTCGTTCCTGGGGATGCTGGCCGCCGGCGCCGCGGTCGTCGGCGTCCCGTCCCTGCTCAGCGCGTGCAGCCCCGGAACCCCCACCGGCGCGGCGACCAGCGCGGCACCGATCGGCGACGTCATCCCGACGTACATCCCGGTCACGTACGCCGAGCCCGACTACCCGAGCGTCTCCGGCTCGGTGCCGGGATACGAGACGATCCCCGCCGAGCTCGTGCGCTCCGTGCCCACGGCCCCGGGCACGGGTCTCGTCTTCACGGCGATGACGCCCCTGTGGGGCACGATCCCGCCGACCAAGGGCAACCAGTACTACGCGGCGGTCAACGAGCTCATGGGCTCGGACCTCAACTTCCAGATCGCCGACGGCAACACCTACGGCGACAAGCTCGCGGCCGTGCTCGCGTCGGCCAAGGACGTCCCGGACTGGGTCTCGATCCCGACGTGGAACCTCCCGCCGCGGTTCGGCTCGGAGATCGTCGGCAACGTCTTCCAGGACCTCACGCCGTACCTCGCGGGCGACCTCGTCGAGGAGTACCCGAACCTCGCGAACATCCCGTCCGACGCGTGGAAGTTCTGCGTCTTCAACGGCCGCCTCTACGGCCTGCCGTTCCCGGGCGAGACGATCACCGACGCGACGTTCTACCGCCGGGACCTGCTCGAGGCCATGGGCATCACGCCGGCCGTCACGAACGGGCAGGACCTGCTCGACCTCGCCAAGGAGCTGACGGGCGGCAACCAGTGGGGTGCCGACGACCTGTGGAACACGGCCGCGATCATCCACGGCGTCGTCCCGAAGTGGAAGCTCGAGGGCGACAAGCTCGTCCACCGGGTCGAGACCGACGAGTACCGCCAGGCGCTCGAGTGGAACGCGGCGCTGTTCGCCTCGGGCGCGGTGCACCCCGACGCGGTCGCGGGCCAGACCGGCGACGCGAAGCTGCGGTTCCAGAGCGGCCAGACGCTCATCGCCTCGGACGGCGTCGGCGGCTGGCACGAGGCCATGCGCGACAACCTCGCGGCCAACCCGTCGTACTGGCAGCA
This sequence comes from Cellulomonas algicola, assembly GCF_019024305.1. Classification (NCBI taxonomy): domain Bacteria; kingdom Bacillati; phylum Actinomycetota; class Actinomycetes; order Micrococcales; family Cellulomonadaceae; genus Cellulomonas; species Cellulomonas algicola. The sequence continues at coordinate 406,297 of NZ_JAHKSJ010000008.1, forward strand.
GCCGTTCGACCCGTTCGCGGCCGACGGCGGGGAGCCCGTGCTGTGGAAGGGCAACCCGGCGAACATCTTCTCGTTCCTCAAGAAGTCCGACGACGAGGCCCGGATCAAGGAGCTGCTCGCGCTGGCCAACGTCATCGCGGCGCCGTTCGGCACGACCGAGTACGACGTCATCAACAACGGCGTCGAGGGCGTGCACTACACGAAGGGCGCCGACGGCCTGCCGGTCCCGACGGCCCTCGCCGCGACCGAGCTGCAGCCGACGTACATCTTCCTCGTCGACCCGCCGCTGTCCGAGACGCACGTGCAGTACCCCGGGTACGTCAAGGCCGCGTCGGAGTGGAAGGCCAAGGCGTCGGGCTACGCCCAGGACCCGCTGTTCTACGCGCAGCAGATCGTCGAGCCCGCGCAGTACGCGTCGATCGGCCAGCCGTTCGTCGACCTCGAGAAGGACATCTCGCGCGGTCGCAAGTCCATGGCGGACCTCGACGCGGCCATCGAGACCTGGCGGTCGTCGGGCGGCGAGGAGCTGCGCGCGTTCTACCAGGACATCCTGGACAGCCAGTCCTGAGGCGCTCATGGCACTCGACGCACTGACCCGTCGGCGCGGCACGTCCGCGCCGGCGCCGGACCCGGTGACCGGCGCGGGGGACACCCCCGCGCCGGCCCGGCCGCCGGTCCGGAAGATCCCGCTCCGCACGCGCCTCAAGCGCGACCGCTCGCTCCTGATCATGGTGCTGCCGGCCGTCGTGCTGCTGGTCGTGTTCGCGTACGTCCCCATGCTGGGCAACGTCATCGCGTGGCAGCAGTACTCGCCCTACACGGGGTTCCTGCACTCCACGTACGTCGGCTGGGCCAACTTCGAGCGGGTGTTCACGAACCCGCTGTTCCTCGACGCGGTCGGCAACACGCTGGTCATCACCGCGTTCCAGCTGGTGTTCTTCTTCCCGATCCCGATCCTGCTCGCGCTGCTGCTCAACAGCGTCCTGTCGCCCCGCGTGCGGACCACGATCCAGTCGATCGTCTACCTGCCGCACTTCTTCTCGTGGGTGCTGGTCGTGACGATCTTCCAGCAGATCTTCGGCGGCGCCGGGCTCGTCAACCAGACGCTGCGCGACCACGGCCTGTCGGGCTTCGACATGATGACGAACCCCGACACGTTCCTCGTGCTCATCACGATGCAGTCCGTCTGGAAGGACGCCGGCTGGGGGATCATCATCTTCCTCGCCGCGCTGTCGACCGTGTCGCCCGAGCACTACGAGGCCGCGGCCGTCGACGGTGCGAACCGCTGGCGACGCATGTGGCACGTGACGCTGCCGGCCATGCGGCCCGTCATCATCCTGCTGCTCATCCTGCGCCTCGGTGACTCGCTCACCGTGGGCTTCGAGCAGCTCATCCTGCAGCGCGCCGCCGTCGGCGTGGACGTCGCCGAGGTCATCGACACGTACGTCTACTACCAGGGCGTCGTGTACGCGGACTGGAGCTTCGCGGCCGCCGCGGGCCTCGTCAAGGGAGTCGTCAGCCTGGTCCTCGTGCTGGGCGCCAACAAGCTCGCCCACGTGTTCGGCGAGGCGGGGGTGTACAAGCGCGCATGAGCGGACAGTCACCGGAGATCACCGCAGCACCCCCGGTGCTGCCCGCCGCGGCGGTCGGCACGACGCCCGACCGCCCGACCCCCGCGCCGCGCCGCCGCCGCGGGTCCAAGCACCGGCCGGTGTGGGAGGAGCGCCCGACGCCCGTCGGCCTCGCGCTCAAGGGGCTCGTGCTCACGCTCGTCGCGCTCGCGGTCCTGTTCCCGCTGTGGACCGTGGTCCTCACGAGCTTCTCGACGCAGGCGGAGACGCTGCGCGTCGGCGGCCTCGTGACCGTGCCGGGCGAGCTCACCCTCAACGCCTACCGGCAGATCCTGTCGGGCGGCGTGGTGTCGCGCGCCGCGCTCGTGAGCGTCGGGATCACCGCGGTCGGTACCGTCATCTCGACGATCGTGTCGGTCCTCGCGGCCTACGGGCTGTCGCGGCCCGGGTCGGTCCTGCACCGGCCGATCCTGTTCGTCTTCCTGGTCACGATGTTCTTCGGCGCGGGCCTCATCCCGACGTACCTGCTGGTCAGCAGCCTGGGGCTCATCAACAGCTACTGGTCGCTGATCCTGCCGGGGGCCGTGTCGGCGTTCAACGTGCTGATCCTGCGCAGCTTCTTCATGGGCATCGACCAGTCGATCCTCGACGCCGCCCGCATCGACGGCGCGGGTGACTGGCGGGTCCTCGGCCGGATCGTCCTGCCGATGTCGAAGGCGGCGGTCGCGGTCGTCGCGCTCTTCTACGGCGTGGGGTACTGGAACGCGTTCTTCAACGCGATGCTCTACATCAACGACAACGCGAAGTGGCCCCTGCAGCTGGTCCTGCGGTCCTACGTCCTGCAGGGCGTGAGCCTGCCGGGCGGCGGGACGACGGGCCAGGTCGACGCGGCCACCGGTGTCGTGAGCGGCCTGCCCGTCCAGATGGCCGTCATGGTCCTCGCGATCGTGCCGATCCTGCTCGTCTACCCGTTCGTGCAGCGCCACTTCACCAAGGGCGTGATCTTCGGCGCGATCAAGGGCTGACGTGACGGGCCGTCGCACCCTGCTGTCGTTCGCCGGACCGGCGCGGACGTGGGTCGAGGCGTTCCCGGTGGGGAACGGCCGGCTCGGTGCGATGGTCCACGGCGGCGGCGACCGGGCGCGCGTGCAGGTCAACGACGCGACCGCGTGGTCGGGCCGGCCGGACGGACCGGACCGGGCGCTCGCGGCCGTGCGTGCCGCGGGCGCCGGGCCGGAGCGGCTGGCGGCGGCGCGCGCGGCGCTCGCGGAGGGGCGGCACGACGACGCGGCGGAGCTGCTCGCGGCGTTCCAGGGCCCGTGGACGCAGGCGTTCCAGCCGTTCGTCGACCTGCACGTCACGCTCTCCGCGCCCGCGCCCGCGCCCGCGCCCGCGTCCGCGCCCGCACCCGAGCACGCGGCGGCTGCACCCAGGACCGCGCAGGTCCGGCGTCCCGACGACTCCCCGCGGACGCTGGACCTGCGCGACGGCACGGTCGTCGAGGACGTCCCGGTCGGCATCGGGTCGGTCGTGGTCGAGTGGTACGCGAGCGCGGTCGACGGTGCGCTGCACGGCCGGTGGTCGTCGGACGTGCCGTTCGGGCTGCGTGTCGAGCTGTCGACCGGGCACGACGTGCGCGCCGACCACCACGCGCCGGGCGGCCGGGTGCTCGTCCTCGAGCTGCCCGACGACGTCCCGCCGGGGCACGAGCCGCAGGCGTCGACGCTGCGCACGGGCGACGGAGCGTCGCTCACCGGGGTCGCCGCGCTGCTCGCGTGCAGCGACGGCGAGGTCGCGGGGTCGTCGTCGGCGCTGCGGGTGTCGGGTGCGACGTGGGTCGAGGTCGTGCTCGCGTCGGGCACGACGTCGCCGTGGCCGTCCGACGGACCGCTCCGCCCCCGGGAGGAGGTGGTCGCGGACGTCCTCGCGTGCGCGCGCCAGGCGCTGCCCGGCAGCCGGGCCGACGGCGACGCGTGCCGAGCCCGGCACGTCGCGGACCACCGCCGCCTGCTCGACGCGTGCACGCTCGACCTCACGGGCGCGGACGTCCACCTGCGTCTGCCCGACGCGATCGCGTCGACGACGCACGCCGCGCTCGCGCAGGCGGTGTTCGACCACGGCCGCTACCTGCTGGTCGCGTCGTCGCGGCCGGGCTCGCCGCCCGCGAACCTCCAGGGGGTGTGGAACGCCGAGGCGAGGCCGCCGTGGTCGAGCGCGTACACGCTGAACGTGAACCTCGAGATGGCGTACTGGGGCGCGGAGGCCGTCGGGCTCGCCGAGTGCCACGAGCCGCTGCTGGACCACGTGGGGCTGATCGCCCGGCGGGGCGCGGCGGTCGCCCGGGACCTGTACGGCTGCGGGGGCTGGGTCGCGCACCACAACAGCGACGCGTGGGGCTGGGCGCTGCCCGTCGGCGCCGGTCACGGCGACCCGTCGTGGGCGCAGTGGTCGATGGGCGGCGTGTGGCTGTGCCGGCACCTGTGGGACCACGCCGACATGACGGGCGACCTCGGCTTCCTGCGCGAGCGGGCGTGGCCGCTGCTGCACGGCGCCGCGGAGTTCTGCCTGGACTGGCTGGTCGAGGCGCCCGACGGCCGGCTCACCACGTCGCCGTCGACGTCGCCCGAGAACACGTTCATCCGCCCCGACGGGGGCGCGGGCGCGCTGACGACGGGCGCGACGATGGACCTCGTCCTGGTCCGCGACCTGCTGGAGCGCTGTCTCGACGCCGTCGCGCTGCTCGACCTGGACGACCCGATCGAGCCCCGGCTGCGCTCCGCGCTGCACCGGCTGGCTCTCCCGGGCGTCGGTCCGGACGACCTGCTGCGCGAGTGGTCGCACGACGCCCCGGCGGTCGACCCGCACCACCGCCACCTGTCGCACCTCGTCGGCCTCTTCCCGCTCGCGCAGGTCGACGTCGTCGACACCCCGGACCTCGCCACGGCCGCGCGCGCGTCGCTCGACGCCCGCGGTCCCGGCTCGACGGGCTGGTCGCTCGCGTGGAAGACGGCGCTGCGCGCCCGGCTCGGGGACGGCGAGGCGGTCGGTGCGCTGCTCGTGGAGGCGATGCGGCCCGCGGACCCGTCGTCGGCGGAGCCGGAGCGCGGCGGCCTGCTGCCGAACCTGTTCTCGACGCACCCGCCGTTCCAGGTGGACGGCAACCTGGGGCTGGTCGCCGCGGTCGCGGAGGCGCTGGTCCAGTCGACTGCGGGACGCGTGCGTCTGCTCCCGGCGCTGCCGCCGCAGTGGCCGGACGGGTCGGTGCGGGGTGTGCGCGGGCGCGGCGGCCTGGTGGTCGACGTGACGTGGTCCGGCGGTGCGCTGCGTGGCGTCGTGCTGCGCGCGGGTCGCGGGGGCACGCTGGAGGTGGCGCACGCCGACCGGACGCGGACCCTGACGCTGCACGCGGGTGCGACGGTCCGGCTCGACGGGGACCTGACGGAGGTGCCCGCGTGACCGACGGGACGCGACGGGGACCGGACGTGCCGGGCCTGCGGCCGCAGCGGTCAGGCGGGTGCGGCGCAGCTCCCGCGCTCGATGAAGGCCGGCGACAGCAGCCGCGTCTCGGCGGCCTTCTTCTGGTCGAGCCGCTCGATCGTCATCTCGACCGCGGTGCGGCCGATCTCCTCGGCGGGGACGTCGATCGCGGACAGGGGGAGGGCCAGGTGCTCGGCGAGGCTGGACGGCGCGACGGCGAGCACGGAGACGTCGCCGGGCACGGACCGGTTGCTGCGCGCGAGCGCGGCGAGGACGCCGGGAAGCGCGGCCTCGTTGTGCACGACGAGCGCGGTGAGGTCGTCGAGCTCGGCGAACGCGCGCTCGACGGCAGCCTCGGCGCCGGGGTAGGAGGCCTCGGTCGGCACGACGGTGTGCCGCACGCCGGCGGGCCCGGCCTGGGAGCGGAAGCCGTCGACGATGCGCACCGCGTAGTTGGCGCTGCGGGCGAGCGCGGCGGACGGCGCCCCGAGCAGCGCGATGCTGCGGTGGCCGTGGTCGACGAGGTGCCGGACGGCGAGCCGGCCGGCGGCGGCGAAGTCGAGGTCGACGCACGACAGCCCGTGCGGGTCGCTGGGCACGCCGATGAGGACGGACGGCTGGCGGAGCCCGGCGAGCACGGGCAGGCGCGGGTCGAGCGTCTCGATGTCCATGAGGATGAGCGCGTCGACCATGCTGCCGTTGGCGAGCCGCTGGACGCCGTTGACGTCGTCCTGGGTGAGGACGAGGACGTCGTGGTCGAAGTCGCGGGCGCGCGTGATGACGCCGGAGACGACCTCCATGACGATCGCGACGTTCGCCTCGAGGGCACGCAGCGGGACGACGAGCCCGAGGACGTTGGTGCGGCTCGACGCGAGCGCCCGGGCGCCGGCGTGCGGGCTGAACCCGAGGTCGCGGATCGCCTTCTCGACGCGGTGCCGGGTCGCGAGGGAGATCGGGCGCTTGCCGGAGAGCACGTAGCTCACGGTCGAGGACGAGACACCCGCTGCCTTCGCGACGTCGGCGATCGTGGCCATGCGGGGAGTGTAGCGGTACAGCGCCGCACGCCGAGCCGTTCGACGACGCGTCCTCGACTAAACGCTTCGACACCGACTATCGCAACTACCCACGCGTCAACCCGGGGGAATGGACACGTAACGTCGGCAGCGGCTAGCGTCCGATGCGGCTTCGGTGTTGAAGCGCTTCGACGATCGACGCACGGACCGGCGCACCGCGTCGCCCGGACGGCGGCACGGGGGAGGGTGGCATGACGGGTCTGGACGCGCTCACCGCCGCCCACGGCGTCCTCTACGGCGGCGACTGGAACCCCGAGCAGTGGACGCCCGACGTGTGGCGCGAGGACATCGCGCTCATGTGCGCGGCCGGCGTCAACCTCGTCTCCGTCGGGATCTTCTCGTGGGCGACGCTCGAGCCCGAGCCCGGCCGCTTCGAGACCGCGTGGCTCGACGAGGTCCTCGACCTCCTGCACGGTGCGGGCATCGCCGTCGACCTCGCGACCCCCACCGCGTCGCCCCCGCCCTGGCTCGCGCACCGCCACCCGGAGACGTCGGCCGTCGACGCCCAGGGCGTGCGGATGAGCGTCGGCTCGCGCAACCACTTCTGCCCGGGCTCGCCGGTGTACCGCGACCACGTCGCCGCGGTCGTCCGGCACCTCGTCGACCGGTACGCCGACCACCCCGCCGTCGCGATGTGGCACGTCGGCAACGAGCTCGGCCAGACGTGCTGGTGCGACCTGTGCGCCGAGCGCCTGCGCACGTGGCTGCGGAGGCGGTACGGCGACGTCGACGCGCTCAACGCCGCGTGGGCGACCGCGTTCTGGAGCCAGCGGTACTCGTGCTTCGACGAGATCGTCCCGCCGCGCGCCGCCCCGTACCTGCACAACCCCGCCGCCGAGCTCGACTTCCGCCGGTTCACGTCCGACCAGCTCCGGGACGTCTACCGCCTCCAGGCGGCGATCATCCGCGAGCGCTCCGACGCGCCCGTGACCACGAACGTCATGAACTTCTTCCCCGGCGTGGACCAGCACGCGTGGGCCGACGACGTCGACGTCGTCGCCGACGACTGCTACACCGACCCGGCGGACGCGTCGTCGCCCGCCCGCGCCGCCCTGGCCCACGACCTCGTCCGCGGCGTCCGGCGGGGGCAGCCCTGGCTGCTCATGGAGCAGGCGGCCGGCGCCGTGAACTGGCGCGCGCACAACGTCCCGAAGAGCACGGGCGCGATGGTCCTCGACTCGCTGCGCGCGGTCGCGCACGGCGCGGACGGCGTCTGCTACTTCCAGTGGCGCGCGTCGACGGGCGGCGCCGAGCGCTTCCACTCGGCGATGGTGCCGCACGCCGGTCCGGACACCGACCTGCACCGCGCGGTCCGGGCACAGGGCGCGCTGCTGCAGCGGCTGCGCCCGGTCGTCGGCACGCGGGTCGACGCGCGCGTCGCGCTCGTCTTCGACTGGCCCTCGTGGTGGGCGGGCGAGCTCCTGCCCGCGCGCCCGTCGATGCGCCTCGACGTGCTCGGCCAGCTCGCGGCGTACCACGAGCCGCTCTGGCGGGCCGGGATCGCGACCGACGTCGTGCCGCCGTCGGCGGACCTCGACGGCTACGACCTCGTGATCGTGCCGTCGCTGCACGCGGTCACCGACGCGGACGCGGCGAACGTCGCGCGCGTCCCCGAGCGCGGGGGCGTGCTGCTGGTCGGCCCGTTCAGCGCGGTCGCCGACGAGCACGCGCGCGTCCGTCGCGGGCGCTTCCCGGTCCCGTGGGCGGACGTCCTGGGAGCGTCGGGGGAGGACTGGCGCCCGCTGGAGGACGAGGGGGTCGTCGTCGCGTCGGACCGGTACGGCGACTTCGTCGCGACGACGTGGTCCGAGCACGTCCGCAGCGACGGCGCCGCGGTGCTCGCGACGTACGCCGACGGCGACCTCGCGGGCCGCCCCGCGCTGACCCGCCGCACGCACGGCGCAGGTGACGACGCCGGCCAGGCCTGGTACGTGACGACCGTCCCGCCGCGCGACGTGCTCGCGGCGGTCGTCGCCGACTGCGTCGCGGCCGCGGGCGTGACCGCCCCGCTGTCGGACGTGCCCGAGGGCGTCGAGATCGCCCGCCGCGGCGACGTGCTGTTCGTGCTCAACCGGTCCCGCGCGAAGCAGACGGTCCGTCTGCCGGCCGCCGCGACCGACCTGCTCACCGGCGACGCCGTCGCCGACGAGCTCCTCCTGCCCGCCGAGGGCGCCGCAGCCCTGCACCTCGCACCGACCGAGAGGACACGATGAAGTTCACCGACGGGTACTGGCTCCCGCAGCCCGGGACGACCATCCTGCGGCCGCGCGACGTCGCCGACGTCCAGGTCGGCGACGACACCCTCACCGTGTGGTCCTCCACGGCACCGCTGACGTCGCGGGGGGACACGCTCAACCGCCCGCTCGTCACGGTGACGTTCTCGTCGCCCATGGACGACGTGGTCGGCGTGCGCATCGAGCACTTCCAGGGCGGTGTCGACCGCGGCCCGCACTTCGGCCTCGCGACGCAGCCGGCCGGGGTCAAGGTCGAGCCCGCCGACGCGGACGGGATCGCGACGTTCACCGCGGGCGCGCTGACGGCCCGCGTCCGCACGCGCGGCGAGTGGAGCGTGCAGTTCGAGGGCGACGGGCGGCACCTCACGGCGTCGACCCCCCGCAGCATCGGCGTCGTCACCGACGCCCGCGGCGACCACTACGTGCACGAGCAGCTCACGCTCGGCGTGGGCGAGCACGTCTATGGCCTGGGGGAGCGGTTCGGCGCGTTCGTGAAGAACGGCCAGAGCGTCGACATCTGGAACGCCGACGGCGGCACCGCGAGCGAGCAGGCGTACAAGAACGTGCCGTTCTACCTGTCCGACCAGGGCTACGGCGTCTTCGTCGACCACCCGGGCCTCGTGTCGTACGAGGTCGGCACCGAGGTCGTGTCGCGCACGCAGTTCTCCGTCGCGGGCGAGTCGCTGCAGTACTACGTCATCTACGGGCCGACGCCCAAGGACGTGCTGCGTCGCTACACGGCGCTGACCGGCCGTCCCGCGCGCGTGCCCGACTGGTCGTACGGCCTGTGGCTCTCGACGTCGTTCACGACGTCCTACGACGAGGCGACCGTGACGAGCTTCGTCGACGGCATGGCCGAGCGCGGCATCCCGCTGTCGGTGTTCCACTTCGACTGCTTCTGGATGCGCGAGTTCCACTGGAGCGACTTCACGTGGGACCCGGCGACGTTCCCGGACCCGGAGGGCATGCTCGCGCGGCTCAAGGCCAAGGGCCTGCGGATCTGCGTCTGGATCAACCCGTACATCGCGCAGCGCTCGCGGCTGTTCGCGGAGGGGCGCGAGCGCGGGTTCCTGGTGAAGCGCGCCGACGGCTCCGTCTGGCAGACCGACCTGTGGCAGGCCGGCATGGGCCTGGTCGACTTCACCAACCCCGACGCGGTGCGCTGGTACACCGAGGAGCTGCGCACGCTGCTCGGGCAGGGCGTCGACTGCTTCAAGACGGACTTCGGCGAGCGGATCCCGACGGACGTCGTGTGGCACGACGGCACCGACCCGGAGCGGATGCACAACTACTACACGTACCTCTACAACAAGGCGGTCTGGGACCTGCTCGTGGAGGAGCGCGGCGAGGGCGAGGCGGTGCTGTTCGCGCGGTCGGCGACCGTCGGCGGCCAGCAGTTCCCGGTGCACTGGGGCGGCGACTCGGAGTCGACGTTCGCGTCGATGGCCGAGTCCCTGCGCGGCGGCCTGTCGCTCGCGCTGTCGGGCTTCGGCTACTGGAGCCACGACATCGGCGGGTTCGAGGGCACGCCTGACCCGGCCGTGTTCAAGCGGTGGCTCGCGTTCGGCCTGCTGTCGTCGCACAGCCGCCTGCACGGCTCGAGCTCGTACCGGGTGCCGTGGGCGTTCGACGACGAGGCCGTCGACGTGGCGCGCGACTTCACGCGGCTCAAGCTGCGCCTCATGCCCTACCTCGCGCAGGCGGGCGTCGAGGCGCACGAGCAGGGCGTGCCGGTGATGCGCCCGATGGTGCTCGAGTTCCCCCACGACCGCGGCGCGCGGACCGTCGACACGCAGTACATGCTCGGCTCGGACCTGCTCGTGGCCCCCGTGTTCTCCGCGGACGGCGAGGTCGACGTGTACGTGCCGGACGGCACGTGGACGTCTCTGCTGTCGGGCGAGCAGGTCACCGGCCCGCGGTGGGTGCGCGAGCGGCACGGGTTCGACTCGCTGCCGCTGTACGTCCGCCCGGGCGGCGTGGTGCCGCTCGCGGCGCGCGACGAGCGCCCCGACGACGACTGGCTGGACGGTCTGACGCTGCGCGTCTTCGGGCTGCCGGACGGTCACCGGTCGGTCACGCGCGTCCCGTCGGCGGGCGGCGACGCCGAGTTCGAGGTCAGCCGGCAGGGCGGCACGGTGCGCGTCGAGGCGCGCGGCACGTCGTCGCCCTGGTCGGTGCAGGTCGCGCCGTCCGTGGACGGTCCGGGCGGGACGGCGCACGCCGTCGCCGGCCAGGCCGTCGTCGAGCTGACGGTGTGAGCCCGGCGTGGGCGACCGGTTCCAGCAGGCCGGTCGCCCACGTCGTCGCAGGTGGCACCTGCCGAGGGCCTTACCGGTCAAGTAGAGTGCCGACGAGGGGTCGCGGGAGCGGTCCCAGCGTGTGTATCGTATCGTTTCGACACCTCCCGACGGCGGAGGGTGCCGCACCCGGGACGCAGCAGTCCCCGCCCTCGCCCGTCCCGATGAACCCGAACGCGAAGGACCTCCATGACCGCGACGCGCCCCTCCGGCCGCCAGTTCTCCGACGACTTCCTCTGGGGCTCCGCCACGGCCTCGTACCAGATCGAGGGCGCGTACGACGAGGACGGCCGCGGCCCGTCGATCTGGGACACCTTCTCCCGCACGCCGGGCAAGGTCCTCAACGGCGACACGGGTGACGTCGCGGTGGACCACTACCACCGCGTCGCGCAGGACGTCGCGATCATGCAGGGCCTCGGCCTGCAGGCCTACCGGTTCTCGATCGCGTGGCCGCGCATCCAGCCGACCGGCTCGGGCGAGTTCAACCAGGCCGGCCTCGACTTCTACTCCGACCTCGTCGACCGGCTGATCGCCGCCGGCATCAAGCCCGTCGTGACGCTGTACCACTGGGACCTCCCGCAGCCCCTCGAGGACGAGGGCGGCTGGGCGAACCGCGAGACCGCATACCGGTTCGCCGACTACGCCCGCAAGCTCGCCGAGGTGCTCGGCGACCGCGTCCACCTGTGGACCACGCTCAACGAGCCGTGGTGCTCCGCGTTCCTCGGCTACGCGTCCGGCGTGCACGCCCCCGGCGTGACCGACGACGTCGCGGCGCTCACGGCCGTGCACCACCTCAACCTCGGCCACGGCCTCGCCGGCCGCGCGATCCGCGAGGTCCTCGGCGAGGACGCCCCGATCTCCATCACGCTCAACCTGCACGTCACGCGCGCCGCGACGGAATCGGCCGACGACGTCGAGGCCAAGCGCCGCATCGACACGATCGCGAACGAGGTCTTCCTCGGCCCGCTGCTCGACGGCGAGTACCCCAAGGAGGTGTTCGCGGACACCGCGCACCTCACCGACTGGTCCTTCGTGCAGGAGGGCGACCTCGAGCTCATCCGCATCCCGCTGACGGTGCTCGGCGTCAACTACTACTCGACGGGTCGCGTCAAGAAGGGCACCGGCGTCGGCGCCGACCCGGGCAAGCCCGGCCCCGACGGGCACCGCGCCTCCGAGCACTCCTCGTGGGTCGGCGCCGACGAGGTCGAGTGGCTGCCCCAGCCCGGCCCGCACACCGCGATGGGCTGGAACCAGGAGCCCCAGGGCCTCGTCGACCTGCTCCTCGAGCTTCGTGACCGCTACCCGAGCCAGCCGCTCGCGATCACCGAGAACGGCGCCGCGTTCTACGACACGGTGTCGGAGGACGGCCGCGTGCACGACGCCGAGCGCGTCGCCTACCTGCACGACCACATCGACGCCGTCGGTGAGGCCATCGAGAAGGGCGCCGACGTGCGCGGCTACTTCGTGTGGTCGCTGCTCGACAACTTCGAGTGGGCGTACGGCTACGACCGCCGCTTCGGCGTCGTCCGCGTCGACTACGACACGCAGGAGCGCATCGTGAAGGACTCGGGCCTCTGGTACCGCGAGCTCCTGCGCACCCGCACGATCGCGCCCGTCGAGTCGGCCACCGCGATCCAGCCCTGACACGCGCGTACCGGACGGCCCGCCCTCGCTCGGGGCGGGCCGTCCGTCGTCCCGGGCTCGGCGCAGCCGGCGACGTGCGCGGGCGTCGCCACGCAGCAGGGCCCCGACGCGCCCTCCGCGGCACGGCCCGCGCGACTCACGGACGCGGGAGAGGATGGACGCATGCCCCGCAGCCGACGCTCGACGAAGCGCCCCTACGGCGCCGAGCACGTCGACCTCGACCTCGACCGCGCGACCGGCGGGCGCCGCTCCGAGAGCGCGGCCGACGGCGAGTGGGTCGTCCAGCAGGTCCGTGGCTCCGACCGCGAGTACCGATGCCCCGGGTGCGACCAGGTCGTCGCAGCCGGCACCGCGCACGTCGTCGCGTGGCGGTCCGACGGGCTGTTCGGCGAGGCCGTCGACGACCGGCGGCACTGGCACGCGTCGTGCTGGCAGGCCCGCGCGCGGCGCCGCCCGACGCGCCGCTAGGGTGCGGCCGATGAGCACCACCGCCGACGACGGCACCTCGCGCGCCTCCGGCACCCGCCGCGCCCGGACCGCCCCCGACGACGGCACCCCCACGCGGGCGACCGCACCGCGCGAGGACGCGCCGCCGACCGGGCGTCGCCCCCTGCCGAGCGCGCCGCCGCGGCTCGTCGCCACCGACCTCGACGGCACCCTCCTGCGTCCCGACGGCACCGTCTCCGCGCGCACCGCCGCGGCCCTCGCCGCCGCCGAGGACGCGGGGATCGCGGTCGTCTTCGTCACCGCGCGCCCGCACCGCTGGCTCGCCGACCTGCAGGCGCACGTCGCCGGGCACGGCGTCGCGCTGTGCGCCAACGGCGCGTCGGTCGTCGACGTCGGCACGCTCCGGGTGCTCGAGCAGCACGGCATGCCTGCGGACGTCGTCGGGGCGGTCGTCGAGCGGCTGCGCGCACGCTGGGGCGCCGACCGCGTGCACCTCGCCGTCGAGGGCGCGGACGGCTTCGCGCACGAGCTCGGCTACGCGAGCGACCACCCGGTCCCGCGCGACGCGCGGTCCGCCGACCGCATCGAGGACCTCCTCACCGGGCCCACGCTCAAGCTGCTGGTGCGGACGTCCGCCGAGCCGAGCGACGGCGCCGCGTTCGTCGACGCGCTCGTCGACGTCGTCGGGGACCTCGCCGTCGTCGCCGACTCCGGGGCCCACGGCCTGGGCGAGATCAGCGGGCCGGGCGTCACCAAGGCCGCGGGGCTCGCGCGGTGGGCCACGACGCAGGGCATCGACCAGCGCGCCGTGTGGGCCGTCGGCGACGCCCCGAACGACCTGCCGATGCTCGCCTGGGCGGGCACGTCGTTCGCGGTCGCCAACGCCTACCCGGCGGTGCTGGAGGCCGCCGACCACCGGCTGCCGTCCAACGCCGACGACGGCGTCGCCGTCCTGCTCGAGCACGCCGTCGCCGCGATGTCCGCCGAGCGCCCCGACAGCGACCCCCGGACCGCGAGGTCGTCGGCGCCGTCCTAGGCTCGTGCCCGATGAGCACGCACACGTCACCCGCGACCCCGATCCGCTCCCTCACCGTCCTGCCCGCGCACCGCGAGGACGTCGAGCTGCACACCGCCGACGGCCTCACGCTCGTCGGCGAGCTCGCCCGCCCGCTCGGCGCCGACGGCGGACCGGCCACCCCCGCGGCGACGCTCGTGACGCTCCACCCGCTGCCCACGCACGGCGGCTACATGGACTCGCACGTCTACCGCAAGGCCGCGTGGCGCCTGCCCGCGCTCGCCGACCTCGCCGTGCTCCGCTTCAACACCCGCGGCACGTCGAGCCCGCGCGGTACGAGCGACGGCGCGTTCGACGGCGGCGTCGGCGAGCAGTTCGACGTGCACGCCGCGATCGAGTTCGCCGAGTTCCACGACCTGCCGCGCCGCTGGCTCGTCGGCTGGTCGTTCGGCACCGAGCTCGCCCTCATGCACGGCCGCGACCCGTCGATCGAGGGCGCGATCCTCCTGTCGCCGCCCCTGCACCGCGCGACCGACGCCGACCTCGACGCGTGGGCCGCGTTCGGCAAGCCGCTCGTCGTGCTCGTCCCCGAGCACGACGACTACCTGCGGCCCGACGAGGCCCGCCGCCGCTTCGCGCGCGTCCCGCAGGCCGAGGTCATCGGCGTCGACGGCGCCAAGCACCTGTGGGTGGGGGAGGCCGCCGTCCGGCGCGTGCTCGACGAGGTCGTCGCGCACGTCCTGCCCGGCCACGACCCGCTGCCGACCACGTGGGACGGCCCGAGCACCACCGCCGAGAACCCGGCCGCGCTCGCGGTCGGCGAGGAGGACGCATGACGCTGCACACGTACCGCACCGCCGGGCCCGACGGTTCCGGCACCCTCCCGGTCGTGCTGCTGCACGGCTTCCCGCTCGACCACCGGATGTGGGACGCCGTCGCCGAGGAGCTGCCCGGCGACCGGACCGTCCTCGCCGTCGACCTCCCGGGCACCCCCGGTTCCGCCGACGCGCTGCCGGAGCCGTCGCTCGACGCGTCCGCGGACCTGGTCGCTGCCGACCTGCGCGCCGCCGGCCACGACCGGGCCGTCGTCGTCGGCCTGTCGATGGGCGGCTACGTCGCGCTCGCGCTGCTCGAGCGGCACCCCGAGCTCGTGGCGGGCCTCGGGCTCGTCGACACCAAGTCGATCGCGGACACCGACGAGGCCCGCGCGAACCGGCTGCGGATCGCCGCCGCCGCGGAGGACGGCGACACCGTCGAGCCCGTCCGACCCATGTCGACCGGCCTGCTGGGGGAGTCCAGCCGCGCCGCCCGCCCCGAGCTCGTCGACCAGCTCGCTGCGTGGATCGAGGACCAGCCGCCCGCGGGCGTCGCCTGGTCGCAGCGCGCGATGGCCGCACGCCCCGACCGCACCGACGTCCTGCGCGCCTTCACCGGCCCGGTCGTCGCGGTGGTCGGCGACGAGGACACCGTCACCCCCGTGCCCGCCGCGGAGGACCTCGTGGCCTCGGCCCAGGACGCTCAGCTCGTCGTCGTCGCCCGTGCCGGTCACATGTCCGCGATCGAGGACCCCGCCGCCGTCGCGGCCGCGCTCGCGGACCTGCTCCAGCGCGCCGACACCGCGACCGCGTAGCGCCACCTCCGTCGCCGGCCCCGCTGCGGGGACGCGCACGCGGCCGATGCCTCGACGTCTGGCGAAGTCGGCGCAGGTCGAGCACGGCCGCGCGCCGCGTCGGGCCGGGCGATGAGCGCCGGCACCCGAGAACGCGCGCGTCGGCGTCGGCGGTGGGTCGACCGTGGCGTCAGCCGAGGCACCCGCCCGAGCGCCCGCGTCGCGCCGGCCGTGACCGTCGGCCTCGAGCACGTGAGCGCCACCTCCGGTCGCCCGCGAAGAGCGTCCGCGTGCGGTCGACGGTGGTGCGTCAGCCCTCCAGCACCCGCTCGAGCGCCTGCGTCAGGTCGAGCGACTCGCCGTCCTTCCCCCCGGCCCCGAGGACGAGCGGCGGGTCGCTCGGCTCGGGCGTCACGCCGCGCAGCCGCGCCCCGAGGCTCGCCGGGGTGCTGAGCACGTAGAACTCGCCCGACGTGTCGACGGCGACGGACTCGTCGCGCCGCAGGTACCAGCCGCGCAGCGGCGTCCGGTAGCGCGCCCGCCCGTCGTAGCTCCGTGCCCGCAGCTCGACCGGCGCCGGGCCGGACGCGAGCGCCCGCTCGACGAACGCCGCGATCAGCTCGCGCGCCCGCTGCGACTCCGCCTGCTGCCGGCGCGCGAGCGCGTCCGCGTGCGCCGCCGCGGCGGCGCGTCGCTCGTCGCGCCAGCGTGCCGCGTCGTCGGGGCTGCTCATCGTCGTCCTGCCTGCCGGGTGCTCGTCGGGGTCTCGTGACGCCGCGACGCCCCCGGCGTCCAGCACCGGGGGCGTCGCGACACGGTCAGCGGGTGGGCGCCGCCGCGTCGTCGGACGCGGAGTCCTCGGCACCGGACGCGCCGGCGGCCGGCTTCGCCTCGTCCGCGTCGCGCGCCGGCTCGGCGACGACGGGGATCGCGGCGGAGACCGGTGCGGGTCGTGCCTTGGTCGGGCGGCCCGACGGTCGGGCCGGCTTGGCGGGGCGCGCCGGCGCGACGGGAGCCGGCGCGGCGTCGTCGGCGGACTTGTCCGCGGCAGCCGTGACCCTGCCCCGAGCGGTGGTGCCCGACGTGTCGTCCGAGCTGTCCGCACGCGACCCGGCGCTCGTCTCCGCGTCGTCCGAGCTCGTCGCGTCCGGGCCGGCGTCGACGTCCGGAGCGGCCTCCGCGTCCTCGGCGGCCGTGGAGCCCGTGCCCGTGGCCGTGCCCTTGTCCGCCACCGCGTCTTCGTGCGCCGCGGCGCCCTCGTCCGCCACCGCCTCCTCGTCCGCCACGGCGTCCGAGTCCGCCGCCGCGTCCTCCTCCGCCCGCGGGTCGCGCCCCGCGTCGGCGTCGTCCGCCGCGGCGTCCCGTCCGGTCCCGGCGTCGCCGTCCGTCGCGTCGACGCGGCCGGCGCGGACGTCCGTGCCCGCGTCGACGTCCCTGTCCGCGCCGGCGTCGGTGCCAGCCGCAGCGGTGCCGGACGCGGTCGCCGACGCACGCTCGTCCGTGCCGCGCGGCGAGCCCGACGCCTGCGCCGGGGGAGTGCTCGTGCGGTCGGACAGCACGGGCGCCGTGGCCGCCACCGGAGCGGACTGCGTCTTGGTCGTCGACGCAGCCTGCTCCTTCTCGAACGCGGCTTCGGCCCGCGCGGCACGGTCGAGCATCGCGCGGTCGGGGTTGTGGCCGAGCAGGTTCCGCAGCTCGTCGAGGTACGTGGTGATCGACTCGCGCTGACGGTGCAGGTCCTCGACCTGACGCATCGCGGTCGTCCGCTCGCGCTCGGACTCGGTCATGGCGTCCGAGATCTGCTTCTCGGCGTGCTCGCGGGCCTCGGCGACGACGCGGTCGGCGTTGCGCCGGGCGTTGGCGACCAGGTCGCGGGCGTGGTCCTCGGAGTCCTTGCGCACCTTCTCGGCCTGCGCGAGCGCCTTGGCGACGCGCTCCTCGGCCTCGGACGCGTGCGCCTCGGCGTCGGCGACGAGCCGCTCGGTCTCGACGCGCGCCTGGTCGTGCCGCGCGGCGTCCTCCCGCTCGCTCGCCTCGCGCTTCGACGCGATCTCGAGCTCGGCGTCGGCGAGGCGCTGCTCGGCGGTCCGGACGAGCTCGTCGGCCTGCGCCCGCGCGGAGGAGACGATCTCGCCCGAGGTGCGGCGGGCCTCGGTGAGCGCGCGGTCGACCTCGAGGCGGGTCCGCTCGCGGAGCTCGGCGGTCTCGCGCTCGGCCGCGGCGCGTGCCTCGGACGTCTCGCGGTCGGTGATCTCGCGCAGCTCGTCGGTCTCGCGCTCGGTGGTGATGCGCAGGTGCGTGGCCTCGTGCTCGGTCCGCTCGCGCAGCTCGCTCGTCTCGCGCTCCGCCTGGGCGCGCGTCTCGGCGGCGTACTGCTCGGCGTCCGTCCGCAGGGCGACGACGGCCTGCTCCGCGTCGGTGCGGGCCGCGGCGAGCTCGTCGGCGGTCGCGGCACGCAGCTCGCCGACCTCGCGCTCGGCGCTCGCGCGGACGAACGCGGCGTACTGCTCGGCCTCGGCCCGCAGCGCGGCGACCTCGCCGGAGACGCGCTGCTGGAGCGCGGT
Organism: Cellulomonas algicola; assembly: GCF_019024305.1. NCBI lineage: Bacteria > Bacillati > Actinomycetota > Actinomycetes > Micrococcales > Cellulomonadaceae > Cellulomonas > Cellulomonas algicola. The sequence goes on from NZ_JAHKSJ010000008.1 coordinate 424,228, forward strand.
GGCCTCGCGCTCGGCGCTCGCGCGCACGCCGTCGGCGTACTCCTGCGTCTGGACGCGCAGCGACGTGACCTCGGCGGCGGCGGCCTGGCGGACGGCGGCGATCTCCGCCGACGCGTCGGACCGCAGCTGCGCGACGTACCGGTCCACCTCGGCGCGCGCCGCGGCCAGCTCGGCCTCGGTGCGCGAGCGCAGCTCGGAGGTGTCGGCGTCGGCCGCCTGGCGCAGGTCCTGCGCGTAGCGCTCGGCGTCCTCCCGCTGGGCGGTGGTCTCGGCCTCGGTGCGGGCCCGCAGCTCGCTCGCGGTGCGCTCGGTCGCGACACGCAGCTGCGTCGCCTCGTGCTCGACGGTGGCGCGCAGCGTCCCGAGCTCGCGCTCGAGGGACGTGCGGCGCTCCGCCTCCTCGGTCGTGATCGCGCTCTGGATGCGTGCGGCCTCCCGCTCGGCGGACCCGACTAGCTCCTCGGCGCGGCGCTGCGCGGCGAGCAGCGTGCTCTCGGCCTCGGCGGCGGCGGTGGTGCGGAGCTCCTCGGCCTCGCGGCGCGACGTCGCGAGCAGCTCGGCGACCTCGTTCTCCGCACGGGCACGCAGCTGGCCGGCGGCGAGCTTGGCGCGGGCGAGGGCGTCGGCGGCCTGCGCGTTCGCCTGCGTGACGACGTCGGACGACTGCTCCTCGGCGGACCTCAGCAGCTGCTCGATGCGCGAGCCGAGCCCGGAGTACGTCGGCCGCTCGGCCTCGCGGAGCTGGCGGTGCGCCTCGGAGAGCTCGCCCGCGACCTGCAGCGCCTTCGCGTCGGCGGCCTCGACCTGCGCGCGCGCGTCCGCGACGGACTTCTCCAGCGAGGAGATCCTGGCGTCGACGGCCTCACGTTCGTAACCACGGAAGTTCACGACCGGGAAGGGGGTGCGGGCATCGGGCACGAGCGGTCCTCCTGGGCTCGTGGGCGCCGGCGCGGCCCCTCCGACGAGGTGCTCGACGGCAGCCGGTGCCCCGCCGGCCAGGATACGCGTGTCGTCCGACCGGACGACGCGGACCCGCGTCCCCGCGGCCGGTGGCCGACGGTGCCGACTCGCGCACGGGACCTGCGACGACGTGCCGGGTTCGACCCGTTCCGTCCGCTCTCGTTCGGTCGTGCGCGGCCCCTCTGCCTATCCTGGTTCTTCTCGTCCCGAGAGGATCCTGCGTGCTCAAGCGACTGACCATCGCCCTGCTCGGCGTCGTCGGACTGGTCGTCATCGGCCTCGGCATCGCGTCCGCGACGGTGTGGAGGGCCGACGACGTCCTCGTCGCCACGACGTCCGGCGACGCCCGGACGCTCGTCACCGACCCGGGCGTCCTGGAGCTCGGCGGCGACCCCGTGACCGTGACCGTCGAGGCCGCCGACGACGCCCCCGTCGTCCTCGCGGTCGGCCGCGACACGGACGTCGACGGCTGGGTCGGCACCGACGCGCACGACCGCGTGACGGGCCTCGACGGCTGGCACGAGCTCGCGATCGACGCGGTCGCCGCCCCCGCGCCCACCGCGTCCGCGTCGGCGGCTCCCGACGCGGCGGCGACGGAGGGCGCGGAGCCCGCGGCCCCCGCCGACGGTGCCGCGACGACCGCCCCCGACGACGCGACGGCCGACGAGGCCCCCGCCGTGGCGGACCCGACCGGCTCGGACCTCTGGGTCGCCGAGGCGACGGGTGAGGGCTCGGCCGAGCTCGTGTGGCACGCGGAGCCCGGTCGCTGGAGCCTGCTCGCGGTGAGCACGGGCGACGCACCGCCCACCCTCTCGCTGGCGTGGCCGCGGACGGTGACGACGCCGTGGCTGTGGCCGTGCGTCGTCGTCGGTGCCCTGATGGTCCTCGCGTCGCTCCTGCTGCTCGCCCGCGAGCTGCTGCGCCGCCGCCGGGGCCTCGACCAGCCCGAGTGGCACGCGGTGCACACGGGCCCGATCGCCGTGGGTGCGGGCGTCGGCGCCGACGACCCGACCGCCACGACCCTCACGCGCCGCCAGCTCCGCGAGGCCGCCGCCGCCCGCGCCGCCAATGTGCCGCGCGCAGCCGCGAGCCCTGCCGACGCACCCGACGTGAGCGCCGCCGCGTCGGCCGCGGGCGCGGCCCGTCCGGGCAGCCCCACCGGCACCCCGCTCCGCGCCGCTGCCTCCACCGACCCGGCTCGCCCGGGTGCCTCGACCGACGCCGCCCGCCCGGGCACCCTTGCCGGCGACGCCGCCCGCCCGGGCGGCCTCACGGGGACGCCCCGCCCGGGCGCATTCGCCGACGCCGCTCGTCCGGACGCGCCCGCGGCCTCCCCGGGCCGTCCGGGCTCCTTCGCGGACGCGGGCCGTCCCGGCACGTCGTCCGACGCCGCTCGTCCGGACGCCGCGGCTTCGCCGGGCCGTCCCGGCGCGCCGTCGGCCGACGTCGCCCGTCCCGACGGTCCGTCCGCCGACGCCGCTCGTCCGGGCGCCGCAGCCGCAGGCTCCGGCCGAGCGGGCGTCGCGCCCGGTGCACCCGTTGAGCGAGACGCCCCGCCGGCCCGGGGACTCGCGGCGCTGTGGTCCCGCCGTGGGGACTCCGCGGCACGCGGTGGTGGCGCGACCGCCGGGTCGACGCAGGCGGGAGCGGACGGTCCGTCGACCGGCCGTCCGTCGACCGACGGTCCGGCACGCGAGTCGACGTCTGCGCCGACGTCCGCCGGCACCGAGAAGTGGTCCGCGGACGCCCCGGTCCCGACGCGACGTGCGCTGCGCACCGGCCAGATCCCGGTCGTGAACGCCCCCGACGCGGGCGCGACGACCGGATCGCCCGCGGCCGGCCGCGGCGGTGAGCACGCCTCCTCGTCGACCGTGCCGGGCAGCACTCGCCCGCCCGTCCCGACGGGTTCGGCAGGCCCGGCCTCGACGCTGCCCGGTGGCCACCGCCACCCCGTGCCGGCCGGCGCGTCCGGAGGGTCGTCGACGGGCCCGCGCCCGCCGGTCCCCGGAACGCCCGGCGCGGTCCCGTCAGGGCCCGCACGTCACGGCGCGCACGCCGCCGGCGGCTCGGCGGCGGCCGGTGCCGCCCCGGGCGGCTCCGCCCCCGGCGCACCCGGCTCGTGGCTGACCGGCCCCCCGGCGGGCCGCCCCGACGACCGCCCCACGCCGTCCGGCCCCGGTGCCGGCCGCCCGTCGGACCGTCCGGGCGGACCGTCGTCCGCCTCCGGCCCTGCCCAGCCGCCGTACTCCGGCGAGGGCGCGACGCGTCGACCCGACCCGGCGACCACGTCGCGCCCGCAGTGGCCCGGCCAGGGCTCCGGCCCGCGGCCGCCCGCCGACCGTCCGGCAGGTGCGTCGATCGCCTCCGCACCGGGAACCCCGACGACCGGGGGACCGGCAGGTCGTGCCGACGCCCCGGTGCCGTCGGGTCCCGCCGTGCACGGCTCCGGCCGCCCGTCGTGGGCGACCGGCGCGCCGAGCGGCGGCGCCCGCCCGCCCGGCTGGTCCGCGGTGCCGCCTGCGCCCGGCCAGCCGTCCCGCGCCGGCTCGCCCACGTTGCCCGACGCGCCGTCGGCGCACGTGCGACCGGCCTGGCTGCCCGGTGCGGACGAGCAGTCCGCAACGCCGGCGCCGCCCGCAGGCTCGCGCGGCGACGCGTGGCGCCGCGCGTGGGGTCTGCCGCCCATCGAGACGACCGACGACCAGGAGGAGGGCCGATGAGCACCCGCCCGACGACCCGCCCCGCCCGCACCGCCGCCGTCACCCCCGCCCGCGACGCCCGCCCGGTGCACGAGGCCGACCTCCCCGGCGACCGCGCCACCCGACGCGCTGAGGCGACGGCGACCGGGGGCCGACGGTCGAGCGCGGGTCGCCGCGGTGTCGCCCCCGTGCTGCGGCGCACCGTCCCGGGCGTCGTCGCGCTCGCCGTGCTGGCCGGCTGCGCCGCCCCGCCCCCGGAGCCCGCGCCGGACCCGGCACCTGCGGTCGCCCCGGCGGCGACGACCGTCGCGCAGTCGACGGACGTCCTCGGCGATCTCGGGGAGGTCCTGAGCACCGCGGACGCGGCCCTCGACCCGGCGGCGCTCGCGCCCCGGGTGACGGGCCCGGCGCTCGCGACCCGGACCGCGGAGTACGTCCGCTCGGGCGTGACGGGTGGCGCGAAGCCGCCGACGGTGCTGCCGACCGACGAGCAGGTCCTGATCGTCCCGCAGACCACCCAGTGGCCGCGCACGCAGCTCGTGGTGACCGAGCAGCCGGACGACCTGCAGGCGCCCCGCATCCTGGTGCTCCAGCAGGCGGCGCCCCGCGAGCAGTACAAGCTCTGGGGGTGGGCGCGGATGGCCCCCGGCGTCAGCATGCCGGCGACGGCCGAGCCGTCGACGGGCAGCGCGGTGCTCGCGCCCGACGCCCAGGGGCTCGTCGTCACGCCGGCGGACGCGTTGGCGCAGTACGCGGACGTCCTCGCGAACGGAGCGGGCTCGGCGTACGCGGCGACGTTCGCACCGGACCCGTTCCGTGCGGCGATCGAGGCCGCGCGGGCGGCGATGGTCGCGGGCGTGGAGTCGGCGGCGTCGGCGACGGAGACCTACACGCCGGACGCCGCTCCGGTGGTCGCGCTCGCGACGGCCGACGGCGGCGCGATCGTCGTCGGGCAGATGACGACGGTCTCGACGGTGACGCTCACGGTGGCCGGCGGGACGATCCCGATCCAGGACCCGTTCTACGCTGCGCTCACGGGGACGCAGAGCGCGGCCACGGCATTCGCCCGGACCTACACCGACGTGCTCGTGATGTACGTGCCGCCCGCCGACAGCGGAGCACCGGTGCAGGTCCTCGCGGCCGAGCACGCGGTGACCGCCGCCAGCGCCTCCTGACCTCGACCGACCCGACCCACCCAGCGACACGACCAGCCCGGGACGCGGTGCCCGGGACGAAGGATGACGCGCATGTCCCAGCCCTCCGGGCCCCGTCCCCGCCTCGACGTCCGCGGCGCCGTCGACCTGTCCGGCCTCGCCCGCTCGACGCCGCCTCCCGGGACGCCGGGCGGGCTCGACAAGCCGAGCGCCTACGCCCTCGACGTCGACGAGTCCACGTTCAACGACGTCCTCCAGCGCTCGACGCAGCACCCCGTGGTCGTCGTGCTGTGGGCGCCGTGGAGCGAGGTGAGCACGGGCGTGGCAGCGGACCTCGCCGCGCTGGCCGACGAGGACGCGGGTCGCTGGCTGCTGGCACGGATCGACGCCGACGCGAACCCGAGGGTCGCCCAGGCGTTCCAGGCGCAGTCGGTCCCGACTGTCGTCGCGGTGCTCGCGGGCCAGCCGCTGCCGCTGTTCCAGGGCGCGTACCCGCGTGACCAGGTGCGCGCGGTCATCGACCAGGTGCTCGCGGCCGCCGAGGCGAACGGCATCACGGGACGCGTGGCACCCGCAGGGGAGGAGCCCGAGGTCGAGCCCGAGCCGGAGCTGCCCCCGCTGCACCAGGCGGCCTACGACGCGATCGAGGCGGACGACCTCCCGGCCGCGCGCGCCGCCTACGAGCAGGCGCTGACCGAGAACCCGCGCGACGCGCTCGCCCGCGCCGGCCTCGCCCAGGTGGGGCTGCTCGAGCGGACGCACGACATCGACCTGCGTGCGGTGCGGACCGCGGCGGCGGACCGGCCCGACGACGTCGACGCCCAGCTCGCCGTCGCGGACCTCGACGTCCTGGGCGGGCAGGTCGAGGACGCGTTCGCCCGGCTCGTCGACGTCCTGCGCCGGACCTTCGGCGCCGACAAGGAGCGCGTCCGCCTGCGACTCGTCGACCTGTTCGAGGTCGTGGGCGGCGACGACCCCCGCGTGGTGGCGGCCCGCCGCGCGATGGCGAGCGCGCTGTACTGAGAACCAGCACCGACCGGACGGCCGGTCGACGCGGATGTTCGCGCAGGTCAGCGCGCATCCCGTCGGCCGGCCGCCGTCGTCTCCGGGCCTGCGTGACGGGCGTCACCGAGGGCCGACTTGATCTTCCGCGCCACCGCTGCGTAATGTTCTCGACGTCGCCCGGCAGGGAGGAACGGACACCGAGGAACGATCCCGGTGGCTGGTCCCGCGAGTGACGTCCCCCGGATCTCCGACCGACGAGACCTCTCGCCGGTCGACACGAGCGTCCGGATGTGGAGCGAGCATGACCACGCCGAACCAGCCCGAG
>NZ_JAHKSJ010000009.1:0-215 GCF_019024305.1 Cellulomonas algicola
CGAGTGACGTCCCCCGGATCTCCGACCGACGAGACCTCTCGCCGGTCGACACGAGCGTCCGGATGTGGAGCGAGCATGACCACGCCGAACCAGCCCGAGAGGGCAGGTTGACGAGGAAGAGCCGGTCCGCTAAGTTTGAACGGTTGCCTCCGGCCGGATCGAAAGATCCGAAGGGATGCGCGTCTGTTCCTTGAGAACTCAACAGTGTGCCAAGT